>CAZHDI010000141.1:0-6237 GCA_964531285.1 uncultured Alphaproteobacteria bacterium
GGCCCTGGCAGTTCTTGCCCGGGCCGGCGTGGTCGCGGCCGACGATGAAGTGGGTGCAGCCGTGGTTCTTGCGGATCAGGCCGTGCCACACCGCCTCGCGCGGGCCGGCCATGCGCATCGCCAGGTTGAGCAGGCTGAGGTGCGTTGTCGCTTGCGGGTACTTGTCGAGCACCGCCTCATAGCAGCGCACGCGGGTGAAGTGATCCACATCGCCCGGCTTTGTCATGCCCACCACCGGGTGGATCAGCAGGTTGGCTTGGCTGTCCTTGGCGGCACGGAAGGTCAGTTCCTGGTGTGCCCGGTGCAGCGGGTTGCGGGTCTGGAAGGCCACGACCTTGCGCCAGCTCATCTTGCGGAAATATGCGCGCAATTCATTCGGTGTGTCGCGGCGGGCGCGGAAATCGTAGTGGATCGGCGCTTGCAGCCCGGTGATTGGGCCGCCCAGATAAACCGGACCGGCTTGGTTGTGCAGATAGTAGACGGCCGGATGTGCCTGGTCGTCGGCGCCAAACACCTTCTCGGCCTCGCGTGCCTTGTCAGGTGTCCATTTGTCGGTGACGCTCATCACGGCAAGGATCACGCCTTCGGGGTCGCGCAGGGCGATGTCCTGTCCGGGCGCGATGCCCTCGGCAAAGGCCGCGGACACGTCAAGCGTGATCGGGATCGGCCAGATGCTGCCATCGGCCAGGCGCATGCCGTCCACAACCCCATCGTAGTCGGCCTCGCTGAGAAACCCTTTCAGGGGGGCAAAGCCGCCGTTCATCAGCAATTCCAGGTCGCAGATCTGCCGAGCGCTGAGATCCCAAGACGGCATCTCGCCGGCTTCGGACTTTAATTTCTGGGCGCTTTCAGAAGAGACGAAGAGCTCGGAGATCGGAGCGTGGTTGGCCGACGACATATTCACTTACCTGCACAAGTACTGTTTGAGGCGGTGTCTAGCGCATGGGAGAAAACCAACGCAAAGCGACAAAAGGAACCTAGTCGCGCCCGCTCAGCGCTGCTCGGCGCGCCATCGCCCATGCGCGCACGACCGTTGCGGACCCGCCGGTGCGGGTCGCCTGTGGCCAGACCCCCGCGTTCGCCTGTCGCGGCGATAGGTAATGCAAAGCGAAGGCAAAACACTCTAGGGTCTGCCCAAAGTCCCGTGTCGCCCTGCCCCGCCAAGGGGGTCAGGCCCGCTGTGCGAGGGCTGCCCGGAATGTCGTCTAGAGTGTTGCCCAGAGTTTTGTCATGAAAAGCGTCATCCATAGTCCCGCCTTCCGGCAGCGGATGCGAAAGCTCCGCCCGATTTACAATGCCGTCTTCCGCCGCCGCAAAGATCTGAGTCGGCTGCCCACCCCCCAAGAGGCCGTGCGCGCGATGGAAGGCCGAGGGGTGATGCTGTTTTCCTTCGGGCGCTGCGGCACCACTGTGTTTTCGGATTTTCTCGCCAGCCATCCTCAGGTCGTGACCTTCGGCGAGGTGCTGAACGAAGACAGCTATTATTCCTATTTCCAACATCTGTCGCGCCGGGTCTTGCGCTGGTGGACCTTCGGACCTGATCTGATGGCCCGGGAATTTTACCCTTTCCTGCTGCGCCTGGTCCGCAGCGCCCCTGGCATGCGCTGCCTTTTCGACCTCAAGCTAGAGGGGGTGCACCTGGTCGAAGGCAACTGGCGCTTGCCGGTCCCGGACTATCATCTCTTTGCCGCGCTCAAAGGGACCGACGCGCCGGTCATCCTTGTGATCCGCCGCGATCTGGTGGCGCGCCATGTGTCTGGGCGGATCGCCGAGGCGCGGCAGGCCTACCACAGCTACCACGACGCCCGCACCGCCAAGGCCGCACCCTTTGCCATCGATATCGAGCGGATGGAGCGCGAGAACGCCCATATCCGGGCGCAGCTTGCCCATGTGATGGCGGTCTTCGCCGACCATCCGGCCTTTGCCTGCGTGGTCTATGAAGAGATGTTCGAGACCGATCCCGGCACCGGTGAAAGCTGGTTTGCGGCCGAGCTTGCGACGCGCATGGGGGCGCTTTTGGGGGTCGACCCCGAGGGATTTCAGCGCCGGCCGCAACTGCAACGCATGTCCGGCGGGTCGGAGACATCGCTGGTGACCAACGCAGATGCGGTGCAGGCCGCCCGCGCCCGCCAGCCCGACGCCTTGGCCTAACACTTTGGCCTAAGCACTTTGGCCTAAGCACTGGGCCTTGCCCCGAGGGCCAGCCGCCTCAGGGCCCGGCGGCCATGTCCGCAGACGGGATCTGGCGCTGACCCAGCACCCGTGCTGGCACGCCGCCGGCGATGGCATATGGGGGGATTTCGCCGCGCACCACGGAATTCGCGGCGATGACCGCGCCGTCGCCGATGCGCGTCCCGGCCAGCACCGTCACCCCGCGGCCGATCCAAACATCTTGGCCGACCACGATGTCGGCCTCCTGCATCGCCTGCCGGTTGATCGGCGCGCCGTCGTGGACCCGGTAGTTCGACGCCACCAGCATCACGTCGGGCGCCAGCAGCGTATCGTCGCCGATCACGATCCGCGCGGTGCCGTTGCCGGCCCAGAGATGGCAGCCGGCGCTGACCAGGCAACGCGCGCCGATCTCAATCCGCGCACCATGGGCGAAAGACGCAGTCGGTGCGATGCCCCCCTTGCCTTCGAAGGGACCGACCTTCATCTCCCGCAAGGGTTGGACATGGGTGTAGTTGTAATAGTTCACGACCTTGACCAGGTGCGCCCAGGCCCGCGGATCGACCACCGACCACAGCAGTCGCAGAAACCGCTGCGGCCGCCCCAGGATGGTCTTGGTTGCACCGTTCGGCCCGCTCATCGATAGCCCTCCAGCCAGTCGCCACGGGCCGCCCAGATATCGGCCCATTTCTGTGCGGCCTCGGCTTTGCGCCCGGTGAGGCGGGCCAGTGCCCCAAGGGCCAGCGCCCGCGACCCGGCCCAAGTGGCCATCATCGCACGGCCAAAGGGCACCCAGCCCGCCGGCCAGTGGTCGCGGATCAGGGTCATGCGCGCTTTGGCGATCATGGCGTACTTCTTTGCCTGCACCCCCGCTGAGGAGGCGCCGACCAGATGCATGATCTGCGCCTCGGGGGTGATCATCGGCCGGTAACCTAAGTCACGGGCACGCAGGCACAGATCGGCCTCTTCGCCATACATGAAGTATTTCAGGTCGAACCCGCCCAACTGGGTCCAGAGGTCGCGGCGCAAGAGCATGAAACAGCCCACCACGATATCCACCTCGCGCACGCTGTCGCGCTGCCAGCCGCCGATGCCCTCGGGATTGCAGAACTCTGAGTGTGGGAAGATCGAGGTCAGGCCGACGGCGTTCATGAACACCGAACGCGGTGTGATCCGGTTCCAGCATGATGCGATGTTCAGCGATCCGTCGGGGAACACCGTGCGTCCGCCGACGATCCCGGCCTGCGGATTGGCGCAGGCGAAGGCCATCAGGCGATCCACCGCGCCGGTTTGGCATTCGGTGTCGGGGTTCAAAAGCAAAAGCCATTCGGTCGTCGCGGCCTCGGCGACGACGTTGTTGCCGCGCGCAAAGCCCAGGTTTTCATCTGAGGCGATCAACTCCACTTGCGGAAAAGCAGCGGCGATGGCCTCGACCGAGCCGTCGGTGGAGGCGTTGTCGAGCACCACAGTCCGAAATGTCGTGGCGTGCGTGGTCCCGTAGAGCGTCTCGAGGCATTTGAGGGTCAGCGCGCGCGTGTTGTAGCTGATCACGATGACCGTGAGGTCGGGGACGTCTGTGGTCTGGGCCGCCCCAACAGCCCCGGTTGCGTCTGCCACATCCGGCGCCGGTCCGGCGTCACCTGAGGACATATCGTTCACCCTCGACCATCGAACCACCTACTTTACGCCGTGTTCACACGGGTGGGACCTTACCGCCATCGGCGTGCCGGGCCATTCGGGCAAATCGGCGCGGGCCGCGTCCTTTGGCATCGGATCGATCAGCCGTGGCCCTGCGACGATGCTCCTTATGCGCAATTTCGCCCCCCTGTAGAATTTCGTCGGATGTGCGAGTATACACTCCACGTTGCGACCGTAACCTTACCGATCGGCTGCAGAGATGCCGGACACGCCGCCTTATATCTCAGGGGGCTTTGCCTGCACCCTCTGCATGTGACCGAACCTTGACCAGTGAGCCGCCCGCGCCCCGGGCTGCGTTTTCGCAAAGGAGCCCCCGCCGATGACCTCCCGACATCTTCCCGCCCTTGTCCTTGCCCTCGCGCTCGTCCCCGGACTGGCACAGGCCTATATCGGACCGGGCCTCGGCGCCGGGGCCGTCGCTGCCGTGCTCGGTGTGCTTGGCGCCATCTTCCTCGCGCTCTTCGCTATCATTTGGTACCCGATCAAGCGGATGCGGAAGGCCCGCCGGGACAAGATCGCCGAGAAGACCCCCGCAGGCGAATGATGCTCTACGTCGCGATTGCGATCGGCACGCTCGTGGCGTGCGAAGTTGCGTTGCGCCTGCCGCTTGGCCGGATCCTTGCCACGCTGACCGGATCTTCCCGGCGCGCCGCCGAGGTGGTCGGATCGAAACGGATCTCGGACACCTGGAAAGAGAGAATGCTGCCGGTCTATGCGCGGCGGATCATGACCTCGTCGCTCGGTCTTTTCGGGTGCCTGCTCCTGATCGCCCTGCCGGTGGTTGCGGTGGCCGCGGCGGTGACCGGGTCGCTGGTGGCGGGCAGCGCGACGCTGATGCAGCCGGTGCCGCTTTTGATGATGATCGCCCTTGGCGTGGCCTATGTCTGGATGCGCACGAAGGTCTTGGCGTAGGGGCATGCCATGAGCAGTGACTATTCAGCGCTGGACCGGGTCTTTCACCGGATCGTCCTCAACGGGTCGATGTTGGGCGAGATGCTGGGCGATTTTGATGGCAGCTTCGCCAAAGGTGCGGCCACGACCCGTAACCCGGTTTTCGTCACCGGGCTGGCTCGTGCCGGGACCACCGCGCTGATGCGGGCGCTCCACGGGACGGGGCAGTTCGCCTCGCTCACCTATGCCGACATGCCCATGGTGATGGCCCCAAACCTTTGGGCGCGTCTGTCGGGCGCCGCGCGCAAAGAGCGGGTGAGCCGCGAACGGGCCCATGGCGACGGGGTGATGGTCGATTTCGACGCGCCGGAGGCCTTGGAAGAGGTGTTCTGGCGCACCCATTGCGGGACCGATTATATTCAGCCCGATGCGCTGGTGCCGCACGCGCCCGATCCCGACGTGATCGCAGCCTATCGCGACTATCAAAACCGGGTGTGCCACCGCCATGGTGCGCCGCGTTACTTGGCCAAGAACAATAACATGATGCTGCGCCTCGGCCCGCTGGCGACGGACATGGCGGATGCGCGTATCTTGGTGCCGGTCCGCGATCCTGTCGCTCAAGCGCTGAGCCTACTGCGCCAGCACACCCACTTTGGGAGCGCCGACAGCTTTACCGAGGCTTATATGCGCTGGCTTGTGCATCACGAGTTCGGCGCCGATCAGCGGCCTTTCATCCTGCCGGGTCAGCCCGAGCCGCAGGGTCCGCGGGACCGTCTCGACTATTGGCTGACCGAGTGGGTGGCTGCCTATGGGTGGCTGAGCGACGCCATCGCCGCCCACCCCGAAACCATCCGCCCGGTGATCTACGAAACGCTCGGCCCCGATCCCGCGGCGTGGGCCCAGGTCTGCCGGTTTGTGGGGATCCCCGAGGATACGCCGGCCGATCTGCGCCCTGCCCCGCCGCCAACTGTCCCCGAAGGCATCGATCCGGTCCTTCTAGAGCGGGCCCGCGGCCTCTACGCCGATCTTGCAACGCGCGCAGCGGCGGACCAGGCTGGACCGCTTACGCCCGCCGCGCCATAGGGTCTCCGCGCCAAACCGACATGGCGGTCATCCCCCATCATCGCATGGGTTCTTGACCGCGCAGACCGTCTGAACGCCTTGTGGTCCCTATGACTGCACACCCTCGGGCGGTGAGGGCGTCGCAGCCGGGGTCCACAAAGGCGACAAGACATGTGCCCTCCGGTCATCGTGGAGTACGTAAAGGCCAAGGCCTCAGGCCGTCGTGATCTCTTTCGTGGTTTGGCCGCTGCCGGTGGGGCGTGTTGCGCCGTTGGCCGCTTTCAGAGGATGCTCTGTCTGTGGATCGGCGTGGAATAAGGACCCCGTCTGAGGGGTGATCGGCATCCAATCGGCCCCCCCCCTGGCATTGGGGTCCACGGTGCTCCCGAGGTTATCGGGGGCCGAGATTGGGATGCT
>CAZHDI010000142.1:0-3307 GCA_964531285.1 uncultured Alphaproteobacteria bacterium
GCGGGCGCCGACGCAAGCGGCGTCTATAGCGCGCGGGCGCGGCCACTGGCAACCGGGGCGAGGGTCTCCCAGGCAAGCTGTCCGTTGCTTAATCCGCCAGCGCTTGGAGGATGCGCACCCAGCTGCGGATCCCGTTCTGGAAGCTCGACAGCTCGTATTTCTCGTTGGGGGAGTGGATCTGGTCGTTGTCGAGCGCAAAGCCGATCATCAGACTGTCCAGGCCCAATTCCCGCTTGAACGCGCCGACGATGGGGATCGACCCGCCGCAGCCGATCATCACCGGCGCGGTGCCGAAGGTCGCTCTCAGCGCCCCGGCGGCCTTTTCGAGATAGGGGTTGTCGGTGGACAGAACCTGCGCCGGGCTGCCGGCGTGATCGCTCATGGTAAAGCGGCAGTCTGCGGGCACGCGCGCCGCCACGAAGCGCTCGAAATTCCGGCGGATTGCCGCCGGGTCCTGGCGTCCGACCAGACGGAATGAAAATTTCGCCGACGCCTTGGACGGAATGATGGTCTTGGAGCCCTCGCCGGTATAGCCGCCGATCAGGCCGTTCACATCGCAGGTCGGCCGCGCCCAGTTTTGTTCCAGCACCGAAAAACCGGTTTCGCCAGCCGACCGGGCCAGCCCGACATCCTTCAAGAACCCTTCGGCCGACCGGCCCAGCCCATCCCATTGCGCCTTGAGGGCCGCCGGAACCGGATCGACACCGTCATAAAAGTCCGGCACCTGGATGCGGCCGTCCGCATCGTGAAGATCGCCGATGATCCGCGCCAGAACATGGACCGGATTGCGCGCCACGCCGCCGTAAAGGCCCGAATGCAGGTCGCGTTCGGGGCCGGTGACGGTGACTTCCGCCGCGACCATGCCCCGCAGCATGGTGGTGATCGCCGGGGTCTTGGGATCCCACATGCCGGTATCGCAGATGAGCGCGATATCGGCGGCGAGGTCCTGCTTATGGGCGTCGAGGAACGGCGCGAGATTGGGGCTGCCGGTCTCTTCCTCGCCTTCGAGGAGGACCGTGACGGGCACGGGAATCCGGCCGGTCTCGCTCCGCCACGCGCGGCAGGCCTCCAGGAAGGTCATGAGTTGGCCCTTGTCGTCCGAGGACCCGCGCCCGTGGATGCGCCGGCCATCCGGCCCGTCGAGCAGGATCGGATCGAAAGCGGGCCGGTCCCACAGCGCTTCCGGGTCGGCCGGCTGGACATCGTAATGGCCGTAAAAGAGGACGCGCGGGGCGTTGGCCGGGGCATTGGGGGGCGTGTAATGGCCGAGCACCATGGGCTGGCCGCCGGTGGGCTTGACCGCAGCGTCGAAGCCCAGATCCGTCAAATAGGCCGCCAGCCAGTCGGCGGCCCGGGCGCACTCGCCCCGAAAAGCCGGATCGGTCGACACGCTCGGGATGCGCAACAAGTCGAACAACCGGTCCAGGCTGCCCGCGAGGCCGGCATCGGCGGCCTTGAGAACGGGATCGACGGCGGGGGCGGGCGTCTGGGTCATCGGGCGGGCTCCTCCTTATGGCCCCGCCCGGGGCCGCGTTAACCCGTCACGGAGCAGTTCAGGTCCTGTAACAATCCGTCGTGGAGACTATAGACCAAGCCGTGAACCGCAACATCGGCGCCGGTGGTCCAGGCATGCTGGAGGATCGGCGTCGCGGCCAGGGTCGCCACCTGCATGCGCACATTGAGTTCGCACAAGCGGTTCTGCCGGGCCTCGTCATGGGGTAGGGCATCGAGTTCGGCCCGCGCCCGCTCGGACGCCTCGCGCAGGGGCCGCAGCCAATAGGGCAGGAACCCCGTCTGGGTGCCCTGGAGCGCCGCCTTCACGCCGCCGCAGCCGTAATGGCCGCACACGATGATCTGCTGCACCTTTAACACCTCGACCGCGTATTGCAGGACGGTCAGACAATTCAGATCGTTCGGATGCACCAGATTGGCGACGTTGCGGTGCACGAAAATTTCGCCCGGCTCCAGGCCCAGAATGACATTGGCGGGGACCCGGCTGTCGGAACAGCCGATCCATAGGTAACGCGGCGTCTGGACGCTCACCAGACGGTTGAAATAGTCCGGATCTTCCGCAATCCGCTGGGCCGCCCAGGCCCGGTTCTTGGCAAGTGCCCTGTCCATGCTGTGTTTGCTTATCCTTAAGGCGTGACGGCGTTTGACAAGGGTCGCGCCCTTCGCCGGACGGGTCAAGCATCCCTGCCGGGGGCAATCGAGAGACAGCACCGCCGGCGTATGACACACTGACCGCCGGCAAAAGGGTCGAGAAAACAGAGGGAGGCGCTGCGCCATGGGCGGACGTCTGGACGGCAAGATCGCGGTCATCACCGGCGGGTGTTCGGGGATCGGCCTGGCGACGGTGGAACGCTTCGTTGAGGAAGGCGCGCGGGTCGCGGTCGGCGATATCCAGGACGAAAAGGGCACGGTGCTGGAGACCCGGTTTCCCGGTGTGGTGACCTACCGGACCTGCGACGTGACGGATGTGGACGCGATCCAGGCCCTGATCGACGGCGCGGCGGCCCATTTCGGCGGTCTCGACGTGGTGTTCAACAATGCGGGCGCCGGGGGGGCGGTCGGGGCCATCGACGAAGTCGGCATGGCTGCCTGGGACTGGACCTTCGATCTCCTTGTGCGCTCGGTCGCGGCCGGCACCAAATTCGCCGTCCCCCACATGGAAAAGCGCGGCGGCGGCTCGATCATCAACACGGCGTCCATCGCGGGGCTGCAGGCGGGCTGGGGCCCGACCGCCTATTCGACTGCCAAGGCCGCGGTGATCCATTTCTCGAAGGTCGCGGCGATGGATCTGGCCCAGCGCAGGATCCGGGTCAACGCGATCTGCCCGGGCCTGATCGCCACATCGATTTTCGGGCGGTCCTTCGGGCTCGATGTCGCCGTGGCGGATCAATTGGCCGCGCGCATCGAACAGGAATTCGCGCCCTTCATGCAGGCGCTGCCCATGGCCGGGAAGCCTGAAGTGATCGCCGACACGGCCCTGTTCCTGGCCTCGGACGACAGCGCGTTCGTCACCGGGCGCCATCATGTGGTCGATGGCGGACTGACGGCCGGCATGCCCCATTCCTGGAACCGGGATTCGCCAAGCCCGCTGTTGGCGCTCCTGGGCCTGACCGAAGACGAGGCGCGCGCCCGGGCGGAGGACCTTATGGCGGAACAGGAACAAATGGCCCGCACCCGGAAGTGACCAAGGCGGGGAACGGACAGTGACGATCCTGCTGATCATCGGCGGTCTGATTGCTCTTTCACTGGGCGGCGATGTGCTGGTGCGCGGGGCGGTCGGCCTTGCACAGCGCCT
>CAZHDI010000142.1:3407-6185 GCA_964531285.1 uncultured Alphaproteobacteria bacterium
CTGCTGCTGATCTTCGCCTTTCGCGACGCGGCCCTGTCGCGCCGGGAGGGGCTGATTTTTTTGGTCCTCTATGCCGCTTATCTGGGTTTTCTTGGGCTGCGCAGCGGTGCCATAGTCTGACCTGCCCGTGACCCCGCTCATCCGCCGGACCCGCCGCCCATGCCCGATTGGCTTTCTCAACTCCTCAGCCTGCTGAACCATCCCAGCATGCGCGACACGATCCTGCTGATCGTGACCGTAATCCTGGTGCAATCCATCATCGTCATGGCGCTGCGGCGCAAGCGCGAGACCCTGGACGAGGCCCGCCGCCGCTGGATCTCCTTCATCCAGAACGGCTCGCTGATCCTGATCCTGCTGGGTTTGCTGCTGATCTGGTCGCCGCAACTCTCCACGGTCGCGCTGTCCTTCGCGGCCTTCGCCGTGGCGACGGTGATCGCCCTGAAGGAGATGATCCTGAGCGCGGTCGGTGCCGTGTTCCGCACCTCAACCCGCCCTTTCGACATTGGCGATTGGGTCGAGATCGGCCCTCATCGCGGCGAGGTCGTGGGCGAGGGGTTGTTGTCGGTCCGGCTGATGGAACTGGGGCGCGGGCCGAATGCCTATACCTTCACCGGACGGATGACCGTCGTGCCGAACAGCCGGCTGCTGCTCGAACCGGTGGTGAATGAAAGCTACCGGCGGCGTTTCGTGCATCATACCTTCACGATCCACACCCCGGAGGGCACGGCGCCCGGCCCGGTTCTGGATCTGATCCGGGAGCGGATCGATGATTTGCTCTATGATCACTGGGATCTGGCGACCCGCTATCACAGCATGGTGCGTCACAAGACCCAGACCGAGATTGCAGCCCCGGACCCGATTATCTGCATCGGAACCACCGATCTGGCGCGGGTGACTTTTACGATCACCATCTTTTGCCCCGCGCCCAAGGCCGGCGCGTTCGAGTCCGACATTACCGATATCGTGCTGTCGCATGTCGCGGCCGGGAAGGCGCCGCCATAACCGAAGAGCATCCGGCCGGACACGGCTCAAGCGCAGGCATCCGGTCAGCTATCGCGGCTCTTCCAGCAGCCAATAGAGCACATTGTCGGCAAAGGCCGGATCCTGCGTCAGCCCGATATGGTCCGAGAAGAGAAACATGACCGACTGCCAGTCGATGGGACTAACCAGATAGGGCGACCATTCTCCGCTCACGCGTTCATCCATCAACGCACTCGATCTGAGGACCGTTCCGTCGCCCGCCGCATAGTCCATGACGGCGGTTCTGTTGGTCCGGCGGTCGATCGAGAGGGTTTGCGGTGTGTCCTCGGCGTCGCCGGCGACGAGGAAGAGTTCCAGATCGCCCGGGGGGCTGGCGGGCACATCCATGGCTGCCGCAAAGCGATCGGCTCTGAGCAGGATATCGCGCAGAAGGGCTTGAGCCAGGATCCGGCGCTGAGCGGGATCCTCGATATCCGGCAGAAGGCGGGCGAGAACCCCGTCTTCGTCCGGCGACGCCAGGCCCCAGCCTTGCTCGATCCAAAGCTCCGGGTCGAGAAGATCAGTCACGGGTTGGTCGCGGTCACTGTCCCAAACGACCCGCTGATGGCGTGACCGCGGCAACAGTTGATAGATTGACGGAAAGGTGCCCATCAGCGCCGGAGGATAATAGGGCAGGAACGGACCCAGATCATTGCCCTCGATCAATTGCTCCAGGGCTTCGACCGACCCGGCATTCGGTGTACCGATCAAAATGGCCCGGTCGACATAGTCCCGGCCCTCCCATGTCAAATCGGGAAGCGTGCCATCGTCCGGCAAGTCCTGATCGCCGTAGCGCAGGAAATAGCGCGTCACCAGCCCGCCCATGGAGTGGGCCACGATATCGAATTTGATATCCGTCTTGTCGATGCCGAACCGCTCCTTGTAGATCGACCTCAGATAGGCGCGCTTTTCGTCCATGAACGCTTTGAGACGCTGGGCATTCTCCACATTGTCCCGGCGCCAGTCGTAATCAAACTGGAAGCAGGTGAAATGGTCATCGCCATAATCAATGGCATTGAGGCCGAGCGATTCATCGCGATAGCCGCCCGCGCCCAATGTCGCCAGAATACCGACATACGCCCGGATCTCGATCGGAATGACGCCGAATTCCACCCGCACCCGGTCCAGAACGCCGTTGGGCTCGACCATGTCCCGAAGATCGCGCAGCGCGACACCTTCCTCAATCGGCAGGGCAATGAGCCGCGCGCCTTCGGGATCTTTCGGATTGGCCGCACCGGGGACGAAAGCGCCCCACACCTGGGTGTCGCTCGGCCGGTCGATCAGCTTACTGCCTAAAATCCCGGGAATGACAATGACTGGATTGCGGTCGGGGCCGTGATATTGAGCGGATGCAGTGTAAAATGTCCGTAGATCAGGTGCCCGGGGCGACGAGCCGGCGCACGCCGTGAGGGTCAGCCCGGCGCAAAGGACCCCAAACAGCAACCGGGCTTTCCGCACCCGTCCCTGAATGGCGTTGCGGTCTCCTGTGTCCTGGCGCATGTCCGTCCCCTTTTCAGTCTGTCTCATCGTGGTATTTTAGCAGTATCTGAAGGTGTGTCTGCGGTCCCTGGTCTCATGGCACCAACGGGATTTTGACAAACGACCAGGAAGGAATGGGTTTGGAGGACCGGCGGGGAGGCGCCATCCGCCACTCTTGACCGAACCGCATAATCGCAGCACGCCAAAGACACGTTGCTGTGTCCACGCTGGGCCAGGCGGCTCCATCACCCTGGCCGACGGACGGCGCGGCGGGCGATG
>CAZHDI010000143.1:0-6149 GCA_964531285.1 uncultured Alphaproteobacteria bacterium
GACGCTCTCCAACATCTCGCTCGTTGAGGTGGTGGAGGCCCCGGTCCCGGCTCCGGCGCCGGTCCCGACCTTCGTGGAGCATTTCGACACCGCGACGCAGACCTTCGACCCCGCAGAATGGAGCGCAAACGGCCCCTGGGCGCTCGATCCAGTCAGCGGCAGCGCAAGCGCCACCGCCTCGGGCAACGACATCCTGCGCACGTCGTTGAGCATCACGCCCGGTGCAAGCTACGTGCTGAGCTTCGATGTGGACGCCAGCGTGCAGAGCCCAGGGCTTCTGAAGGTCGTCGCCCAGGCCTTCGGTGGGGGGTCGAACGATGTTCTGGTGCGGTGGGATGCGCGGGTGAGCGACGGCGAGCGCGTGGAGATCGCGTTCGAAACGGTGCCCGACAGCCGCAATTGGCTGCAGCTCGACATCCGCCGCGGTGCTGGCATGGCGGGGCTGCTGACGCTCTCCAACATCTCGCTCGTTGAGGTGGTGGAGGCCCCGGTCCCGGCTCCGATTCCAGCTCCTGGCGCGACCGATCACACGCTCTTGGCCGAGCTGATCGGGCAGGACAACCTGGTTCTGGCCTGTTGGTGGTCCCGGCGCCCTTGGCGTCGCTCACTCTGGGCCGTTTCGTGGTTTACCGTACCGCCCCACCGGCCGTGGGCCGGGCGCGCGCCAATGACACACTGGTCTGAGCGCGTTTCGCCAGAAAAACACACAAGACTTGAATGACCTCGCCCGCTTGTCGATGGTATGTAAACCCTAGGGTACGCACTAGAGTACGTGGGCCTTTCGTGTGAGACAGGAGTGAGTCGCGCCCATGGCTGTGGTCGAAGACATCCGTTCCGGACGGTCCCGCCCAGCGGAGACGCGCCGCCGGGGCGCCGTGCCGCTGGACACAGGTGAAATCCGCCGCGACCTTCCCGTGCCAGCGCTTTGGATCATCCTCTTCGTGCTCTCGTTGGTGCAGGGCGGCTTTCTGCTCTTAGGGGGGACGGTGGTCGGCGCCGCGCGCGGTTTGATGCTGATCGCGCTCGTCCCGGTGATCGCCGCCTACGCAATGGGCAAAGGCGGACAGGTCCGCCTACCAGACATCGCGATTCTTCTCTTCGTGCTCTGGCAGTATGTCTGCACCTTCGTGAACCACCCAGATGGCAGCCGGACGAACCTGACCGTCGCGACCTCGGTGGAAACGCTCGTGCCTTACTTCATGGCGCGGGTGCTGATCCGCAACGAACGCAGTTTCCGGTTCCTGTTCCGCTGCTTGCTGGTGTCGCTTCTGTTCATTGTGCCCTTTGCAGCGATGGAGTCGCTGACCGGGCGCAACATCTTATCGGAAGTCTACAACCAGCTGCCCGGGATCGAGGGGTTCCGCGGCACCACGAACCCACCGCGACTGGGGCTTGAACGGGCCGATTCGGTATTCGAGCACCCGATCCTTTACGGCCTTTATTGCGCGCTGCCGTTCTCTATGGCGTGGATGGCCACCTTTCCCAACGCCTCGATGGCAGTTCGCGGGTTCTGGGCCGGGCTTTGTATGCTCGGCATGGTCTTCTCAGTCTCCACCGGTGCGATTTTGATGATCATGATGCAAGGCATGCTGATCGGCTGGAACTGGGTGATGGGGGCGGTGGCCGCGCGCTGGAAACTGCTTCTGGCGGGGTTCTGCGTGCTCTATCTGCTGGCTGCCGCGATCTCAGAATCACCGCCGCTGCTCTATATGGTTTCAAAAATGGCGCTCAGCGCGGATTCGGCGTGGAACCGGGTCAACATCTGGGAACATGGGAGCGCCAATGTCCGCGACAACCCGATTTTCGGCTTGGCCTTCCGCCCATGGGAGCGGCCCGGTTGGCTCTTGCCAAGCGTCGATAACTTCTGGCTTTTGATGGCGATGCGCTATGGCTATCCGGGATTTATCTTTCTCGTCACCGCGGTCGGCTGGCATTTCGTGACCATGGTGCGCAAGAACCTCGCGGCCTATCCCGAAATCAACCAGCTTCGGCTGGCCTATCTCTTTACGCTCTTGTCAGTCTACGTGATGCTGGCGACCGTCCATATCTGGTCTGCCAGTTACATGCTGGTCATCTTCCTTCTCGGTGCTGGTGCCTGGATTCTCGAGCTTCCAGAGACCCCTGCGGAGCCCGACGCGGCAGACCCCGGCGACGCCCGGTCAGGATCGGAGAGGGCGGCAGCTGCCGCTGCGGCGGCCCCGGGCAAAGTGCACTATAACCGCGATCACCTGCGCCCGTCTGGGCGATCGCGGCGGCCAACAGGCGTCCGCCGCTGAGCCCGGCCGTCGGTCGATATGCCTCGTCGCCGGGAGCCGGTCCAAGGCCCTAAGATCCCCGGCGAATGTCGATCCGTGACAGTGTGTGATGGAGTGCGTGATGCCCATTTTCAAAGCCGGCCCCAAGCTGATCTACTATGCCCATGTCCCCAAATGCGGTGGCTCGGCCGTCGAGCATTATTTATCTGACCGCTTCGGCCTCGTAGCGTTTCAGAACACCGCCCATACCGCCCGCCCAAAAGAGCTGCGCTGGACCCGGACCTCGCCGCAGCATGTCGATGTGGACTCGCTGAACGCGCTTTTCCCAGAAGATTTTTTCGATGCAAGCTTTGCCATCGTGCGCCACCCTGAAAGTCGGCTCGTCAGCACGTATCACTTCCAATGCGAGGTGGAAAAGACGATCTCTGCCAATATTAGCTTCTCGGAATGGCTTTTAGAGCTGGCCGACCTGCGCCAAGAGAACCCCTTTGTCTACGACAACCACGTCCGCCCGATGATCGAATTGGTGCCAGAGGGCGCGGAGGTGTTCCATCTTGAACATGGGATCGACGCTATGGTGCCCTGGCTGGACAGGGTGACCGGCCAGAAGACTGGCATGCGCGCCGTGCCCCATGTGAACCGGCGCGGCGAATACGCGAAATCCAAAACCGGGCAAGTGACGCTCAGCGAGGCGGACCGAGCCCTGATCGCTCAGCTCTACGAGGCGGATTTCCACCGCTTTGGCTATTCCCCCGACAGCCGCGCACCGCTGGTGGCGCCGCCCGAGATGAGTGCCGAGGCGCTTGCCGAACGCGATGAGGCGCTGGAGACGATGGCGCGGCCGCTCAACAAGCTGAAATCCACGCTCACCCGCGCGCTCGGGCGCTGAGGCTGTGTCCCAGCGCTGGCGGGACCGGCTCGCCGGGGTCTGGCTGCTGGGTCTGGCCGCTGCGCTCGGGGCCGGGCTTGCCGCCCATCTCTGGCCCGAGATCGACACGTTTGTAAGCACGAACATGCGGATGGCCGACAGCCTGCGACCACATCTGCTGGTCCTGGGCGCGGGTCTGGCTTTGGGCCTTGTTTTTGTCGGCCCGCGCTGGCTGATCGGACCTGCGCTCGGCGCGGCGCTGCTTGGGGCCGGGGTGCTGGTGGTCGACTACCAATCCCGGATTGCGCCCGCAGGCACCCGGACCGACCTTACCGTCCTTTGGTTCAACGCCTTTTATGAAAACCCGATCGCGCCGGAGCAGCTTGAGGCGGCGTTCCGCGCCTCTGGTGCCGACATTATCGCCATCGGCGAGGCCAATCCGGCGTTGCCCGCCGCCGCGGCGCTGCGCGATCTTTATCCTCACATGTCCGGCTGCCGCGACCCGGCGGCGTGCGGGATCCTGATTTTGTCGAAATATCCCCTGGGCCAGCTGGCCTGGGAGGATCTCCCATCTGGACCCGGCCGGTTCGTGACGTTCTGGGTGGCCCCGCCCGGCCGGCGGGCGACTGCGATCTTCGTCGCACATTTGGTCAAGCCCTGGTATTTGGGCCTCGCCGGGGCGGAGAAAGACACCCTTTTCGTGCCGTTTTTCATGCGCCGCGATCACCCTTTGGTGGTGATGGGCGACTTTAACGCTGCGCCTTGGAGCCGCCGGATGCGTGAGCTTGAGCAACTCTTCGGCCTGACCCACCCGCCCCAGCCGCTGCCGACCTGGCCCGTGGGCGCTGGTCCCCTAGGGGTGCCCATCGACCACGTGCTGTTGCGCGGCGAGGCGGCGCTGAGCGGTATCGAGACCTGGGGGCAGGGGCTCGGCTCGAACCATCTGGGCCTTCTGGCCCGCATCGAGATCGCCGCGCGCCAGCCCTGAGAGCGGGGCGGGCGGTCGCGCCCCAAAAGAGCCCCCCACGCCGGCGTGCTGACAGCCGGGTTCAAGGGTGTCTCGTACCCGCGCCAAGCCTTGTCCCTTCGACGTGTGAGGCGGACCCTAGAGCTGGTCCCGGTTTTTCGACCGATTTGTCGCCGGGCCACGCTATAGCTTTGGTTTAATGTCAGGCGGCAATCTCCAGCTTCGGGGAGCGGCTATCATAAGCCGCGTCCGGCGTCAGCAGGCCAGGCGATGAGTGCGCGCGAGGTGGTATCACGACGAAGGTTCTGGCGCTCACAGACGCGCTTGGCAACCTCGTCGACTTTCGGCTGCTGCCAGGTCAGGCCCACGATCTGCGCGGCGTTCCCGACTTCATCAAAGACTTGGCTGCCGATTATTTTCTGGCCAATCGCGCCTTCGACGCTGATTGTCTTCGAAAAGCTCTGACCGCGCATGAAATGGCGCCAGTCATACCACCGAAACGTAACCGTCGGCCGCTCGCCGACTACGACGCCGAGATCTACAAATGGCGCCATCTGGTCGAGAACTTCTTTGCAGACCTGAAAGATAACAGGGGCATAGCCACCCGCTACTGCAAAACAGACGCCAGCTTCTCTTCTTTCATCGCCATCGCCGCAACCGTCCTTTGGCTCACGTCAACGGACCCTAGCAAAACACTCATCGTTAAAATTTGGTGGTTGGCCTGAGCGGTAAGAGGGCTTCTCGTCCACCTGCAACGTTTATTGCCTCTTGCCTGTCTGCCATTTACCCATGAGGAACCGCTGATGCCTGACATGTTCAAGAGCCATACGCCCAGCTTAAATTCGCCAGCCAGCCATGTCTTTCCTATAGAACCTAATGACACCGCAGCCCTGTCGCATGTCACACGTGCAGTCTATGTCGGCGGGCAGGGCAATCTGCAGATTACAGCGTTGGGTGGTCAAACCATCACACTGACCAACGTTCCCGCTGGCACCATTTTCCCGCTTCGCTGCACCCATGTTCTTGCCGGAGAGACGACAGCGACCGCATTGGTGGGGCTGTTCTGACGAAAAGGGGGATGGCGATAGGGCTTGCGCAGGCGGATCGAGAGGATCGCATGGCACTGAAGCGCTGGCTCACTGGAGGATGAACTCGCAGCGGACGCAAGCTCATGCGCGGCGTCTGCGGGCTGCTTCACATGCGGCGGCACAGGATCATGTGCGGATGCATGACGGGAGGGGACTATGCAAACGATCCAATTCGTTCGGGTACCCATTCAAACGGGCGGTCACGCGGTATCGCGAAGGCGTCTCGCTTGCAGTGCTCGCTCTGCTTTCCACACTCGGTTCCATTGCCCATGCAGACGGCCACGTCCCGTTCTACCTGCGCTTTGCTGAGAACCAGTGCCCGCCCTGGATGGACGAGGCCTTGCCCCGCCAGGAGTACCTGACCGACGCACGTTCGGCCTTCGATCCGCCCTTCCGCCGGCGCGGCGATCCACCCTTTCGGCTCGATGACATCGCCGTCTTCATCGTGGGGGCACGCGTTATGCGATCCCCGTCGGGCATATATGGGGGCAGTATGGCGGGGATGCCACCTTCGAGGCGGCGGATACGAGACGCCGGGCCTCTACGGCTTGAGCTACTGGATGCCATCAGGGCGCTACACGGAGCGCCAGTCCGGATCGTACCAAAGATATTGCGAGCCCGGTCGTCCGCCGCCGGGGCCCGACGAGTACGTCGTAACGGCAACCGTGCTGGCGCCAGACTCGGAACAAGGATCGGAGTGGCGGGCGGAGCGCCTGCAGTGGTCCGCGCGCACTGAGGCCGCGCTCGGTGCCCCCATCCCCGACGTGGTCGCGGGCCGCGTACCCGAACATGTTGATCGGGTCGTGGCCGACGTCCCGGGGGCGATCGTCTACGACGGGCTCAGTTGGCGGTTGGACATTACTCCAAGAGCGCAGAGCAGCAATCCTTTGCAGGTCCGTTCTTTTGACCTGCCCCTGTCGGGTCGCTCGTTTATAACGAGGGTCTGCGGGTTGGATTTCGGTATTCCGGCT
>CAZHDI010000144.1:0-2918 GCA_964531285.1 uncultured Alphaproteobacteria bacterium
TTAGAACCGGTCCGCCGGGGTGAGGATCAGCCGGTCGCCCTCCACCCCATAGCTGCCGAGCCGGTCAAGAAAGCTCATGCCCAAGAGCGGCGAGGACAGCCCCTCCTGGGTCACCAGTGCCGGAACGTCCGTGACCACCACATCGCCGATGACGATCCGGGTCAGGCGCACCGGCGCGGCCATGGCCATGCCATTGGCGGTGTTGATCGGCATGGCGTAATTGAGTCGGCCGGTATCGATCCCGAGGCGCCGGGCATCGGCCTGGGGCAGGGCGACGCGGCTGGCGCCGGTGTCCACGAGGAAAATCACCGTTGCGGTATCGAGATCCGGGCCGGTCACTTCGGCGCGTGCCATGAAATGCCCGTTGTCGGACCGGCGCAAGGACACCGCGCCGCCAGCCTCCTGAACCGCCATGGACGGCATCAGCGCGCCCGCCATGCGTTTGCCCAGACCCTCGAACTCGTCTTTGAGCGAATAGGCCATCACCAGCGCCGCGAGGATCACCACCCAGATCAGCCCGTTGCGCAGCCCCTCTTTCAGATCGCCCGTGCGCCGGCTCAACAGGGCCGAGGAAATCAGCAGGGTCAACAGGCTGATCGTGAACACGAAATGCGGGTTGCCGCCCTGGGCTGACAAAGCCCCCGGAAACAGGAGGCTGAGCACCAGCACGAGGGTGCCGATTCCGGCGGCGGCGATCCCGAACGCGACGATGGGAGACATGCGCATCGACAAAAGGCTCCGTACAAGGGGCGAAACGGCCGATTTCTCGGATCAAGGGCAGCGATTTGCACGCTGACGCCGTCGTTTCGCCGCAGGTGAACAGTACTGGTTCCTATATGGGGTCGCCAGCGGTGTTGGACCGCCTCCAGACCGCGGTTCATCGTTCCGTGATAAAGCAGACCCTTGGCAAGCCGGTCCATGATCCCCATTCCTTTTGGAACATGGTATTTACCGGAATAGACGCAACAGCACTGTGGAATATCGTTGTGACATCCGGTGCCTGTTGAGGACACGACCATGACGGACACGCCCTCGGATGCATCGGTGACGGCGCTCAGGCAAGCGGCCTTCGGGCGCTCCACGCTGGGCTCGATGCTGCCTGCCGGCCCTCTGGGCTTTGTGCCGATGGCCCCGGGCTGGGTTTGGCTCGTGGGCGCCGGGCCGGGCGATCCGGGTCTGCTGACGCTCCACGCCGCCCATGCGCTGAGCCAGGCCGATGTCATTGTCCATGATGCGTTGGTCGGCGACGGGATCCTGTCGCTGGCGCGCAGCGATGCGCAAATCGAATATGCCGGTAAGCGCGGCGGCAAACCCTCGCCCCGGCAGCGCGCGATTTCCGACCGGCTCATCGATTTGGCGCGGTCCGGCAAACGGGTCTTGCGCCTGAAAGGCGGCGATCCGTTTGTGTTCGGGCGCGGCGGCGAAGAAGCGCTGGCCTTGGTGCGCGCCGGCATTCCGTTCCGGGTCGTCCCGGGCGTGTCGGCGGGCGTCGGCGGTCTGGCGGCGGCGGGCATCCCTGCGACCCATCGGGATGTCAATCACGCAGTGACGTTCGTGACGGGCCATGCGGCGAGCGGCGAGGTACCGGACGGCATCGATTGGCAGGCGCTCGCCAAGGGCTCGCCGGTCATCGTGCTCTATATGGCGCTCAAGCATCTGGGCACCATCGCGGATGCGCTCATGGCGGGGGGCCGGGCGCCGGACGAACCGGTGGCCATCGTGTCCAAAGCGACGACCCCGGATCAGCGGGTGGTGGAGACCGCCTTGGGCCGGGCGCTCATTGATGCGCGGGCCTCGGGCATCGAGGCGCCGGCCGTGATCGTGATCGGCGAGGCGGTGCGCCTGCGCGCCGGTCTCGACTGGCAGGGCGCTTTGGCCGGGCGGGTGCTCGATCCGGACCCGTTGGGGACCATGATCGGGGCCTTATCCGCAGGCTGATCGACCCTCGCGTGTTTTCTTCGACAGAGCCGCGCGAGTCGGTCTACCGTCACGCCGCTTTCAGGCGAGGCACCCCGGGGGCGGCCGGATCCGTCCGGCCGGTGGGGTGGTTGGCCTGGGGCCGATCACAGTGTTTGCTTCTTTCGGGATGAGGGCAGCCATGCCGCCGTCGCACCATCGCCTTGCGATTTTGTCCGACACGCATCTGGCCGCCGAGCAAGCCGAATACTGCGACAGTTTCGTGACGGTCAGGGCGGCCATCAATGCCGCGGCGCCGGATCTGGTGCTTCATGCCGGGGATGTGTCGTCGCACGGTCTTCTGAAGCCGGAGCAACTGGTGTTCGCCAAATCGGCGATGGACACGCTGAACGCGCCGGTGCTGTGCGTGCCCGGCAACCGGGATATCGGCGATCATCCGCGCTACAAGAACCCCAAGCGCGACATGACCGCGGCGCGCTACCATCAGTATGCGGACGCCTTCGGCGCCGATCACTGGTCGGAAGATGTCGGCGTGTGGCGCCTTATCGGCCTGAATTCCCTGATCATGGATACCGGCACACCCGAAGCGATTGCCCAGAAGGTGTGGCTGAAGCACCGGATCGCCGAGGCCGCGGGCCGGCCCATCGGCGTGATTATGCACAAGCCGCTCTTTATCGATGCGCCCGGCGCGCCCTTCAAGGCGCCGCTGGCGGTGCCGGCGGCATCCTGCGAGCGGCTCATGGCGTTGTTTGCGGGCGGCGATCTCAAATGGATCGTCTCGGGCCATTTGCACCAGACCCGCACGACCCGCCATGACGGCGTCGAGCATGTCTGGGCGCCCTCGACCGCCTTTGCGAACGGTCATTTCGCCGCCCGCAATGCTGAGTTCGTCTTAGGGTATCTTGAATTGGTGCTCGACGGCACGGACTACCGGTTCACCCGGCGTGTCCTGGACAAACGGGTCCCCCTGCGGTCTGGTGCACCAGCCCACGCGGCGTGAG
>CAZHDI010000144.1:3018-6110 GCA_964531285.1 uncultured Alphaproteobacteria bacterium
CCACGCGGCGTGAGATAAAACAGCGAAAGGGAGGATCGGCATGATCCGGATGATCGGTGTGATGGCCCTCGGGGCAGGGCTTGCGGGATGCGGCGCGGCGGACCCGGCGACCGCCGGCGCGGACCGTCAGACTGCGGAGAACGCCATGGAAACGCAGACTGTCATTCTGGACACGGCCGACTGGGCGGCCTGGATCAACGCCATGCCCGGACCGGGCCAGGGCGAGGAGAAGCCGTTCTATGTGACGGGCCGGGTACAGTTGCCGACGCCGGGCTACTCGGTCGCTTTGCGCCCGACGACCCCGCAGGGCTTCAATCCGCAGATCCTGATGCTCGATCTCGTGATCGAGCCGCCCGCGCCGGACCAGATGCTGGCTCAGGTGCTCACCTGGTACGATGTGCGCTATGAGGCCGCCGTGGGGGCCGATCCCTATATGCAGGTCAGCATCCTCCATGGCGGCGAGATCATCGCCGGTGCCGCGGTCGAGACTGCGCATTAAGGCGGGGGCTACTGCGCTGCCAGGACCGTCACGGTCAAGAGCACCGCGAGATCCGAGATGATCTGAGAACCGCCCAACACATCGCCGGTCTGGCCGCCGATCTGACGCAAGGCCAGCATGGCCACCGCGCCGCCGCCCAGGATCGCCGCCAGAATGCCCAGCAGGGCCGCATCGAGCGGCAGGGCGAGCACCGCGACGATCCCGGCGATGATCAGCGCCTGGACCACATGCTCCGTGTCTGGTTGACCGGCGGCGGAGGACTGGCCGTCGTCCTTGGCGGGCGGCAGGCTGTGCATGATCCCGACAATCACCGCCCGGGACAAGGCGCCCGCGGCGGTCAGCGCGCCCATCACCGCCCAGGGGCTGCCGGACACGTCCATCAATCGGGCGATGAGCGCGACCTTCAGCCCCAGGACCGTCACCAGCGCGACGGTGCCATAGGTGCCGAGCCGGCTGTCCAGCATGATCACCAGCTTGGTCTCGCGGTCATGCCCGCCGCCGAACCCGTCGGCCATGTCGGCAAAGCCGTCCTCGTGGAAGGCGCCGGTGGTGGCCAGCATCGCGGCGAGCGCGAGCACGGCGGGGACCAACACGCCGAGGCCGAGCCAATGCGCGACCACGAACACCGCCCCGCCGATGCCGCCGACGATGCCGCCGACCACCGGGAACGCGCCCATGGCTTGCGTGATCCGGGCGCGCGCAATATGCCCTTCCAGACTGACCGGCAGGCGCGTCAGAAAGATCGCGGCGATCTTGATGTCCTCGACAAAGCGCCGGGCCAGCGCCATGGCGCCGGTCTCCGGTTGGGGCTCGTCCTGATCGGCCATGATCGGTCCTCAAGGAGTGTGCAGCGTGGCAAATCCGTTCGACGATATCCGGAGTCTGTTTAAGGCGCTGCCCCCGCCCCATGCGGAAAGCATCGCCAAGGTTCGCTCCCGGGAGCGCACGCTCACCAAACCCGCCGGGGCGCTGGGGCGCCTGGAAGAGATCACCGAATGGCTGGCGGCCTGGCAAGGCAAGGCGCCGCCCACGGTGGCCAAGCCGCTGGTCGCCATCTACGCCGCCAATCACGGGATCGCCCGGCGCGGCGTCTCGGCCTATCCGGCGGAGGTGACCCGGCAGATGGTCGAGACTTTTGCCGCCGGGGGCGCGGCGGTCAATCAGCTTGCGATCCAGGCGGGGGCGGGCCTGCGCGTCTTCGATCTCGCCCTCGATATCCCGACGCCGGACATCACCAAGGCGGCGGCCCTGTCGGAACGCGACTGCGCGGCGACCATCGCGTTCGGCATGGAGGCCGTCGCCGCCGAACCGGACGTGCTGTGCCTGGGCGATATGGGTATCGCCAACACGACCGTTGCGGCGGCGCTGTCCTGTGCGCTGTTCGGCGGCGCCCCGGCCGATTGGGTCGGGCGCGGCACCGGCGTCGATGAGGCGGGACTGGAGGCCAAGCGGACCGTGGTGACCGAGGCGCTGGCCTTTCATGGGGCGGGCCTTGAGGATCCCCTGGACGCGCTCCGGCGCGTGGGCGGGCGGGAATTCGCGGCCCTGGCCGGGGCCATCCTCGCGGCGCGTGTGGCGCGCATTCCGGTGCTGCTCGACGGCTATGCGGTGACCGCGGCGGCGGCCGTCTTGTCTAAGATCGAGCCCACGGCGCTTGACCATTGCCTGGCCGCCCATGTCTCGGCCGAGCCCGGGCACCGGCGCCTTTTGGACGCCCTTGGCAAGCGTCCGCTCCTCGATCTCGACATGCGGCTCGGGGAGGCGTCGGGGGCGGCGCTGGCGCTTGGGATCGTCAAGTCCGCCGCAGCGACCCATGCGGGCATGGCCACCTTCGACCAGGCTGGGGTATCCGGCCCGGCCGCCGGCCCGCGCTGACCGGCTCGCTGCCAGAGTGGCCTGTCGCCCTCATGAGATCGGTCTGACGGCCTGATCGCGCCCCGGCAACCTGTCCAGTCCCCGGCTACCCGGCGGCAAGGCTTTCGGGTTTACGATACGTCAGCCTGGGCTTACCGCAGGGTTATACCGCGATGCGGCGATACGCCGGATCGAGGCCCGGGGGCCATGGTTGCGCGCGCGCGGACCACGGCTATCATCGGGGCCTGACGGACCGTCAGCCAGACGGTCCCGGGAGAGGAATGCCGCGCCTTCGCGCGCCCGCGACAAGAGGACGGATCATGGATCTGGAATTCACAGTTGAAGACGAAGCTTTCCGCCGGGAAGTCCGTCAATTCATCGAACAGAAATGCCCGGAACGCCTGCGCGGCCAGCGCGGTTTGAGCCGCGAGGAAGTGCTTGAGTGGCACAAGATCGTCTATCAGCAGGGCTGGATCACCCCGTCCTGGCCGGTCGAATATGGCGGCACAGGTTGGTCCGTCACCCAGCGCTATATCTGGCAGGAAGAGACCGCGCGGTATGAAACGCCCGCCATTCTGCCGTTCGGCGTGACCATGGTCGGCCCGGTGATCTACACCTTCGGCAATCAGACCCAGAAGGACTTCTTCTTGCCCAAGATCCGCTCGGGCGAACACTGGTGGTGCCAGGGCTATTCGGAGCCCGGCTCGGGCTCGGACCTGGCGTCGCTGCGCACCAAGGC
>CAZHDI010000145.1:0-6051 GCA_964531285.1 uncultured Alphaproteobacteria bacterium
AACCACCGACACACGGATTTTCAATCCGTTGCTCTACCAACTGAGCTACCTGGGCCCGGGGCGCGGCCGTGCCGGCCCGATCTGGCGGGAAGCGGGGTTATAGGCAAATCAAGAGGCCGTGTCCAGCGGCCCCGCCGGTTGGCTTTGTGCCGCCGTGCGGACTTGCTAGGCTCCCCTTCCGACGGCCCGGCAACGCGTGCGCGGGCGGGGCTTCAGGGAGGACATCGGATCATGACGGAACAGCCAAAACGGATGGCGGGGCGGCTCCTGGCGGGCCTGTCGGCGCTGGCACTGGGAGGGCTTATGCTCGGCGATCTGGATAGCGGCGCCCTGGCGAGCGAGATCGGCATCGGCGGCGGCGACCGCCTCGTGGGCACCGATTTCGCCACGCGCTCGCCCGTGATCGGCGCCCATGGCATGGCGGCCACGGCCCATCCTTTGGCCAGCCAGATCGCCGTCGACGTGCTGAAACAGGGCGGCACCGCGGTCGATGCGGCAATCGCGGCGAATGCGGCGCTGGGCCTGATGGAGCCGACGGGCTGCGGCATCGGCGGCGATCTCTTCGCGATCGTTTGGGACCCGGAAACCGAACAGCTTTACGGGCTCAACGCCTCGGGCCGCTCGCCCATGGGGCAAAGCCTTGACGATCTGAAGGCCAAGCTCGGCGATCTCGACAGCATCCCGCCTTTCGGTCCGCTCCCGGTCTCGGTGCCGGGCGCCGTGGATGGCTGGTTTGAACTGCATGGCCGGTTCGGGCGCCTGCCCATGGACGACATTCTTGCCCCGGCCATCGACTATGCCCGCGACGGGTTCCCCATGGCGCAGACCATCGCCTATTACTGGGGGCTCAATTTCCGGCGCTTCGATGAGGTGCGCGCCGAGGTGGGCGACACCCTGTGGCCGGAATTCGAGAACGCCCAGGCGACCTATCTGATCGACGGGCGCGCGCCCGCCGAAGGCGAGATCTTCAAGAACCCCGATCTGGCGCGCACCTATGAGATCCTCGCCCAGGACGGGCGGGACGCGTTTTATGAAGGCGCTCTGGCCCAGACCATGGCCGATTACATGGCGCGGATCGGCGGCCCCCTCACCCTGGACGATCTCAAGGCGCACCGCAGCGAATGGGTCGAACCGGTGGGCGTGTCCTATCGCGGCTATGACCTCTTCGAACTGCCGCCGAACACGCAAGGGGTCGCGGCCCTCCAGATGCTGAACATTCTGGAGCCCTATGACCTGGCGAGCATGGGGCCGGGCAGCGCCGAGGCGCTCCATCTGATGATCGAGGCCAAGCGCCTCGCCTTCGCCGACCGCGCGCTTCATTATTCTGACCCGGAGTTCTCTCAGATCCCGCTCGATTGGCTGATCTCGGAGGATTACGCCGACGAGCGCCGCGCGCTGATCGACCCGGACCGGGCGATGACCGGTGTCGAACCCGGCGCGGCGATCCTGGAACAGGGCGATACCACCTATCTGACCGTGGCCGATAAGGACGGCATGATGGTCTCGCTCATCCAGTCCAATTACCGCGGCATGGGATCGGGCCTCGTGCCGGACGGGCTTGGCTTTATGCTCCAGAACCGGGGTGAGCTGTTCCATCTCGACCCGGAGCATCCCAATGCCTATGAAGCGGGCAAGCGCCCGTTCCATACGATCATTCCGGGCTTTGTGATGAAGGACGGCAAGCCCTGGCTCAGCTATGGGATCATGGGCGGCGGTATGCAGCCCCAGGCCCATGTTCAGGTGCTGGTCAATCTGGTGGATTTCGGCATGAACCTTCAGGAGGCCGGCGATGCCGCGCGCTGGCGCCATGACGGGTCGGCCGAACCGACGGGATCGCCGGAACAGGGCACGGGCGTGGTTCGTGTCGAGAGCGGGATTTCCGAAGAGACCCGCGCCGCGCTTAAAGCCAAGGGCCATGTGGTCGAGCCGGGCGATGGCGGCTTCGGCGGCTATCAGGCGATCATCTATGACCACGAAAAAGGCGTCTATATCGGCGCTTCGGAAATGCGCAAGGACGGCATGGCGATCGGCTACTGATCGGCGCCGCGCCAAGAGGGGCGGAGGCGCCTAACCCGGCGTCTCCGTCGCCCGCGGCAGGGCGTAGTTGACCACAGCGTGGCTGGCGACCTTGTCGCTGCCCTCGGCAAAGATTTTCACATCGATCACCGCCAGCGCCTTGCCGATCTTCATCAGGCGCCCTTCGGCCATGACCGCGTCGCCGATGCACGGACGCAGGAAATTGATGGTCAGCGAACTGGTCACCGCCATGGGCAGAATACCCGTCCGTGTAAAGACCGCCACATAAGCCGCACTGTCGGCGATCGCCATCTGGGTCGGCCCCGAGATATAGCCGCCGGGGCGCATGTTCACGTCGCCCACCCGGCGGCGCATCAGCGCATAATCCTCGGCGACCTCCAGTACCCCGCCGCTGCCATCGCCGCCGGCAAAAGCGGCCTCGAAGAATGCATTGACCTCGTCGGCCGTCACCTTACAGACCATCGGCGCTTCTCCTTTCCGCCTGCGTCCCGTCAGTCCGATTCCGGATCGGCTGTCGGCGGAGTCGGGCTATCGTCCCAGATCTCGTCTTCGGCTTCGGTGACCGGCACGCGGTAGCCCTCGGCGAGCCAGCGGTTCAGATCCACATTGGCGCAGCGTTTGGAACAGAACGGACGATAGTCGTCCGCGCTGGGCCGATCGCAGATCGGGCAGGGTTTTGCAGCGGTTTCAGTCATGTCCTGTGCTTCCGTTTGCGTTAGGAGGGCTCATAGACCAGGGCCCAATCGGCCGGCGCCAATGCGTCATCGCGCGCGAAGGTCACGAGGGCGAGGCCATGCCGGGTGAATTCCGCCTTGACCACCGCGAGCCGGTCCATGATCCAGTCATGAAGGGCCGCCCCCAGCATGACGGTCAGCGGACCGCGCACATCATGGCGCGTGATCGCCGCCAGCATATCGAGCGCCCGGCTCTCCATGGACGGCACCCGGCCCGTCCCGCCGCATCGTCCGCATGCCGATTGCCAGCGGTCCAAGAGCCCCATGCCCGACCGCTGCCGGGTCACCTCGATCGTTCCGAACCCGCTGACCGGCCCGATCTCGACGGCCATGGTGTCGGCTTGAACGGCGGCGCGCAGGTCGTCGCGCAGGCGTTCGCGATCGTCCGCGCGGTCCAGATCCAGAAAATCGATCACGATCAGGCCGCCGATATCGCGCAGACGCAGATGCCGCGCGATGGTCCCGGCGGCGGCCCGGTTGACGGTCAGCCGGCGCGAACCGGGAACACCGTCCGGACCCGCATTGACATCGATGGCTGTCAAGGCCTCGGTCGGATCGATGGTGATACTGGCGCCATCGCCCAAGGGTACCGTCCGGGCAAAGAGCAGATCGATCTGATCCTCAAGGCCAGTCGCCGCGAGCGCGCCGTCACGCTCCTGAATCGCCGTGACGGGCCCGGAATCGCCCAGGAGCAGGTCCACCTCCCGGCGCAGGGCCGGCGTGTCCACCAGCACCGGCACATCGCGCGCCCCGCGCCACGCCCTCAAGATGCGGGTCAGGGGCGGCCCGTCCCGCCACAGGCGCGCCGGCGGATCGGCCTCGCGGGCCTGTGCGTCCAATCCGGGCCGCAGGGCCGGATCGGGCAATCGAATGTCAGCGCGCAGACGGGGGCCCTTGCCGTCGACACCGGCCCGTGCGACCTGCGCCATGACGGCGGCGCCCTCATGGAGATCGCGCACCGTGCCGCCGCCGGGCGCCGCAACGGTCTTGGCCGATTTGAGCGGCAGGAACCCGGCGATGGTGCCGCCCAGGTCCACCATGGCGCCCTGACCGTTCTTCAGCACCTTGACGATCCGGCCCAGGACCACATCGCCCGGTACCCAGGCCGTATCGTCGTCAAACGCACTGACGATTTCCAGGCGCTCCAGCACGCCGTCCACGGTGAAGGCAAAGACCGAGCGCCCTGGGGTCGAGGCAATGACAATGCGCTCATCGCTCATGGCCGGCCTCCGCTCTGGTCGCGCCGACCACGGGATAGCCCAGACCGCCGAGGCATTGAGCGGCTTCATACAGCGGCAGGCCCACAACGCTGGAATGGGACCCGGCGATCCGGCTGATGAACGCCGCCGCCAGCCCTTGGATCGCATAGCCGCCGGCCTTGCCGTGCCACTCGCCGCTGGCCAGATAGGCGGTTACGTCGCTTGCGGACAATCGCTTCATGGTCACGGCCGTCTCGACGACGCGCAAGGCGCACCGGCCGTCCGGCGCCAGAACGCACAGTCCGGTAAAGACGGTATGCCGGCGCCCTGAAAGCAGGGTCAGACACGCGCGGGCCGCCGCTTCGTCCTCGGTCTTCGGTAAGATCCGCCGCCCCACGGCAACCACCGTATCGCCGGACAGCACATAGGCAGGCTCACCCGTGCTCTCCAGCGCGGTGCGCACCGCCTCGGCCTTGCCTTGCGCCAATCGCGCGGCATGGGGCCGGGGCCGTTCGTCCTTCAGCGGCGTTTCATCGATATCGGCCGGCAGGACAGCATCCGGCACCACCCCGATCTGTTCCAGGAGCGCGCGCCGGCGCGGCGAGGCACTGGCAAGCACAAGGCGCGGGGGTGGCCGTTGGGCCGTCATGGGATCCGGGCCTATTTGAACCGGTAGGTGATCCGGCCCTTGGTGAGATCGTACGGGGTCATTTCCACCAGGACCTTGTCGCCGGCCAGCACGCGGATGCGGTTCTTGCGCATCTTGCCGGCCGTATGAGCGATGATTTCGTGCTCGTTTTCCAGTTTCACCCGGAATGTGGCGTTGGGGAGCAATTCCGTCACAACGCCCGGAAACTCCAGAAGTTCCTCTTTCGCCATGCCTTACCTGTTTTCTGGCCCGGCCGTGTCAACGGGCGCACAAGAGCCGGTGCCTTTTACGAGAGGGGCAGAGAATGGCCCTTCGGCCCGGAAAATCAAGATGAATGTCCCGGTTATGGACGCTAGGGAGTGCTTATACCTTGATGTGCAGGACACAAATCAAGGTGAAAAGCCGCCGGGCGGTATCGAGATCCAGGTCGATCTTGCCGTCGAGCCGCTCGATCAGCAGTTCCGATCCCTCGTTATGGAGCCCCCTGCGGCCCATATCGATGGCCTCGATCTGTGACGGGGCCGCCGTTTTGATGGCGTCGTAATAGCTTTCGCAGACCAGGAAATAGTCCTTGATGATCCGCCGGAACGGCGTCAGCGAGAGAATCACCAGGCCATGCTCGGCCTCGGTCTCGGTGCTGATGCGGAAATGCAGCCGGTTGTCCTCGACCGACAATTGCAGCGTATACGGTCCGCCGTCCGAGCCGTTCGGACGAAAATAGTTCTCCTCCAGAAGATCGAAGATCGCGACCTCGCGCTCATGCTCGATCTCGGGCCCGCGCCGCACGATGGACGCTTCGTCGAGGGTCAGTTCGGTGATCTTGAAGGGTACGCTGTCCGCCATGCCTCATGTCCGGCCCGGGCGTGTGCGCCGCCCTTTGTGTGATTGGCGCCAGCCTCGCGCGATCGCCGCCCCGACGCAAGGCGCGCGTCTCGATTGGCGGTGTCGCGTGGCTCAGCCTTGGGGATGGGCGGGCCGGTGCGGCGTCGGCCACGGGGCTCCCAAGTCGCGGGCCTCGGCGTCGAGGCATTCCACATGGAGCCGCGCCGCCGTTCCGGCAGCGAAGGTCAGTGTCACCAAGCGTTCCGGGTTGCCCGGATCGTCCGGGGCGACCGGCAGCGCCGTCATGGCCAGCAGCACATGAACCGCGTCGTCGCCGCCATCGAAGCCGCGCCGTTTGACATCCAGCACATGATTGAAATGGAGCGCCGCCCGGGTCCGGCTCCAGCGCCGGCGCACCATGCCCGAGGGTTTGGCTTCCCAACGGAACCGGTTCGCCAGCAGAGCGAAGCGGCCATCGGCGGGGCTGAACCCGATATCGCCGGCCCGCACCAGTGCATCCTGGAAGCGCGCCGACAGCACGTCCAGATCATCCGCATCGGTTGCTTTGAGTACCGTGGTCACGGCTTGCCCCCGCTTCTCGCCGCCGACG
>CAZHDI010000146.1:0-2596 GCA_964531285.1 uncultured Alphaproteobacteria bacterium
GATCCTTTGACCTGGGGCGTGAGATTGACGGTCAACACCGGGCCAATCTGATGCGACTGTTCGTCAAACCCGCCAAAGCCAGCGTCCACGCCGCCAAACTCGCTGAAGTTCTCGATGCCCAAGCGGGCCCCGTTGACCCACGACCGCGACACGCTCGCGCGCGTTTCAACGATCCAGTCCTGATCGGCGTTGGGGCCGACATCGCGATCCAAAAGCACAAGGCCGCGCGCGCGCCAGCGGGCGGTTAGGGCCCACTGATTGGTCCAGTTCAGACCGATTTCATGGGGTGTATCGTCCCCTTCAGAAAGGCGCGCGTCGAAGCGAAAAGCGCTGGAAAAGCCTCCAGGGGTGCGCTCAATAATTTGCCATAAGAGTTCGCCTTGCACATGGTTCAGCTCAAGGGGACCGCCCACCGGATCGTCTGCCGACACGATCGCCCGCCATCGCAGGCGGTCATTGAGCGCGGCGTGATAGTGCACCCGATGCCTGATGCGGGCCTCATCGGCGCCCGACTCAACCTCAAAGGCGAGCCGGTAGCCGAGTTCGCGAACGCCAGGTTCGACCTCCGGGCCGAAGACGGCTCCAGTGGTTTGCGCAAAAGCGGCAACCGGCCCAGCGCACCCCAACAGCGCCGTGAGGAACGCCAAGCGTGCCAGACGCCTAAGAAACGCGGCGACTGCACCACGCTTGAACTCCCGACACTGAAGCCGACGACAAGAGATTCCGCCTGTAGCGCCGACGCCCATTTCTTTAGCGTCTCGGCACGCCCGTTTTTTCAAGACGCCAACGCAGCGTGTCGATCCGGTCCTGGCCGAAGAAGGGCTCGCCATTGAACACCATGGTCGGCACGCCCCAGCCGCCGGCCGCCTCCAGCGCGGCATGGTTGGCTTCGATCTCGGGCATGGGATCGCTGGCGGCGATGGCGGCTTCAAGTTCGGCAAGGTCGAGGCCTGCCTGCGCGGCGGCAGTGGCCAGCTTGTCACCCTCATCCCAGCCGGGCTCCCCGCTCCAGATCAGGTGCGAGACGTGATAGGCGAACTCGACGCCCTTGGCGCGGCGGGCCGCCTCGATCCCAAGGCCGGTCAGGCGATAGATATAGGGCTGCTCCTCGGCCACCTCGAAGGTCGCCATGTCCTGAACAATGGGATCGGGCGAGGGTCGGCCAAACTTCATGCCAAGGAATTCGGCCCGGCGAAACGCGTCAAGGACGATGTACTTCACGCGCCGCTGGTCGCCCGTGAACAGGGTCTCCTTAGTGCGCACGGCGATCGGCAGCACGGGACGCAGGTGCACGTCCACCTCGAAATCCTCGCGCAGTTGCAGAAGGTCTGGCGTCACAAGATAGGAGTACGGGCTACGAAAAGACCAAAATACGTCGACGCGCTCAACCATGTTTTCTCCTAAAACTACTCACGAACGGACAGCCTCAAAAAAGAATTGACGATGCAGGCCACCGGTTGGCTTGCATACCCAAGCCGCACGCATGTTACGCACGACCGGCGCACTACGGGGCGCCCAGCCGCGGCGCGCAGGAATGTCGCCCCGCCGCCGCCACGGTCCGGACCTGCGCGTCACGGAGCAGGCACCACATCCTGAGATGTCGCCGGATTCAGGTCTTCATTGGGATCTGTCAGCAAGCCAGCCGGGAACGCGACTGAGACCGGCATATCGGACGTGTCCAGGCACAAGAGGTGATTGTTATCCCCGTCTCCCAGGTCCGCCAGAAAAGTCGGCGTTATCACCCGGCGTGCGCCGTCCCCACTCTCCACGGTAACCTGGTAGAGCGCGCCGATGTCCTGTCCTGGCTCCTCACCGCCCGGCAAGGTCACGCCACCCGCCCATACGACCCGAACCGCCTGCTCCACGCCGTCGACGGGACAGGTCGTGCCCTTCGTGCGACGCCGGCTTCGACTCGCGCTCTGGTCAAAGTCCGTCACCTGCTCAGCCAGCACGATGCTCGGACCGGCGACAAGCGGAGTGGCGTCCACGGCCGTGCCTTTGAAGTTCACTTCACCATCGAGAGACAGAATGTTGCCCGTCACGCGAACTTGCGCCGGCGGGTCTGTATCCGCGCCGCCAAACTCGCCCACCAGCAGAACGGTGCGCAACTCCCCTGCGTCAGTGGCGGGCATAAAGGACACACAGTGCACGTTCCCGCGATCTCCCGCTGTGGTGATGACTTCAAAGTCACCAGCTTGCACGGTGTCGGGGTCGACCTCAGTTGAGAAAATCACCGGCATGCCGTCAAGGCCCGCAGCCCCGCGGCAGATCAGGTTCGCGCGGCGAGGAAGCGTGTTGTCCAGACCATAAAAGGCCGACAGGAGCGCCACCGCGGGATCGCCCACGTGGCTTGTGAGGCCAGCATCGGGGGTGCGATCCAGCGCATCAGTGCTCGTGATGCCGGGCCCGGCCGCGCAGCCAGCAAGGCTACCCGCCGCGGCGCATGCCACCAGCCCAAGGCTAAAGAAAGCCGGTAATCTTACTGTCATATCCCTGTTACTCCCCAGCTTGTCTCGTCGCCGCGTATCAGAGTGACGGATCCACATCGGTCTGTATGACACGCGTCAAGGTCAGGCTTGCCAGCCGCCGGGGCAGG
>CAZHDI010000146.1:2696-6027 GCA_964531285.1 uncultured Alphaproteobacteria bacterium
GATCGTGGAGCGATCGAAGCCCGCTTCGCCCGCCCGCGCACTGGCCTCCTCGCGCGCACCCTGCGTGTCGACCGTGCTCCATTCCCCGTCACTGCGGGTCTCCCACTGGCCATCCTCCGTGCGCCGGAAGACGTTTCCATTGGCTCCGGCGTAGAGATCGCCGTCCGCGGTCTGGCCGACCGTTGCGCGATTATCGGCATTGCCGACCTGCAGGCCCTGGCCGCCTTCGGATGTCTGAACCTCGCGGCGGAAGCCGTCCTCGGTGGCGTAGCGTTCCGTCTGCACCCAGTTATCGTCGCGCTGAATGACGGTTTCACCCCAGGCCTCGTAGCTGTTGCTGTCGGACCACTGGATCGCCTGGCTGGTATTGGTGCTGATGTCGTTGCGCGGATTGTACGACCAGCCCTCATAGACCGCCGTGTCGTAATCATAGGCATACGCCCCGCCGCCGTAGCGCCCAGTGTTGGGATTGTAGCGCGCGCCCTCCCAATAGCCGCCATAGGGCCCATAGGCGTAGTGGCCATGCACATAGGTGCCTGTATTGACCTGATAGATACTCGCTTGGCCGTATGAATAGGGATAGGGATAGTAATAATATGCCGGGTAGTATGTGTAATAATACGGATCGTAATATGAGCCCCAGTAATAGCCAGAGCCATACACGACCACGCCGTTGCTGACATAGCTATAGTGGTAGCCCGGCGTGTACCCGACGACGATCGTGTCTGGCGAGGACTCGTAGACCTTGACGTACGTCACGTGGTGGGCCGGGGAGTCCACGGGGATGTTGTAAATCTCAACCGGGACGCTGTCGCTGACCGACCAAGGCCCGTTCGGGCTTTCGGACACGAACCAGACCGCGTCGTGGCAGAGGTAATAGAGACCAGCAACTTTGAACACATCGAACGTCGTGTTAACGGCACGCTGTACGTCGGTGCCTTCGATCGCTTCGAATTGCGCATCGCCTGCGTAGGTCACGTCGGGAGCAGCCGTCTCGCGCGAAACTTCGGCCGTCTGGGGAATCTGCGCCTCGGCCACAGCCTTTGCAGCCTCAGGCGTACCGGGCACAGATGCACGCACATGGGCGCGGGGATGACCGGCCGGGATCGCCTGGAAGCTCTCGGGCAGCGCCTCAACGCTGGACCACGCGCCGTCCAGGGCCGACGCTTTGAACCAACGCCCGGACGTCAGAAAGTAATAGTGGTTGTCATTGGCGTTAAAGACAATGTCACTTGAGGTGTTCGCGACGAACGACAGACGCAAACCTGGCAGGGCTTCCAGCTCTGCGGCTCCCTGGGTGACGATCAACTCGGCGGGGGCTTTGGCGGCGAGGATTAGGGGCAGCTCATCGGCGGCGAGTGTGCCGCCCGGAACCGCGCTCTTCACCGCGCGCCACCGGTCCGTATCCGGCAAGGCGGAGATACCCTCAGGGGCTTGGCCAACCGACCAGGGACCATCTAGCGTGTCGGCTTCAAGCCACGTATCGCCGAGCAACAAGACATAAGATTCTTCATCCTGAGAATAAAAGAGATCCCAGTTCGTGTTGATGACGACAGACAACCCGTCGGCGCCCTCAATAGCGGACTTGATGGGCTCGCCGTCCAGCACGACCAGGAGGGCCCGCTCGGTGGCATACAAAATGGTGGGCGGCTCCAGCGAGACCGGGACGGATGCGGCGTCGGCAGTGTCGTCGGCGAGATAGCCAAGAACTACGTCAAGCGGGATAGCCTCCGGATCCGTTCTCACATTGGCGCGCAGATCAACCTCAAGGCGCGCCAAGTCCGCGCTGTCCAGTTCGGCGAATTTCACCTTGAGGATGTCGCGATCATAGATCGTCACGATCCGTTCCTCGGTATCTGCAACCATCAGCGCGCGATACTTCACAGCGCCATACGCAGACGCCCCCTCATTCGGTCGGTAAACCGCCGCGCTCCATGCGGTGACCTCAGAGAAACCGACGTGGTCTTCGATTTGCGGCTCGTATATCGTCAAGGACCCGCCGGGAAGCGCCACTGTGCGCGGAAATGCGGTGACCTGAACGTCCTGGCCTTGAGCGCCCCGGCCTTGGCGCGCCGCTGACGGCTCAGCGGTGGCCGGCGCCGCTGCCACAACGGCTTGGCCGTTCTCCGTATCAGCGGTCGTGCTTGCACAGGCGCCAGCGCCCAGCACGCCAACAGCGGCAAGCAGAGCTATCGTGCTCGAAGAATTCACACCCCGGCGCTGCATACCCGTTAGCCCTCGTCGCTCTCGGCGATTGCGACATCGGCGCGGTCGATCCCACACGCCTCTTCAATATCGACAATGCGCTGCTCCAACTCACCCGTCGTCCGCCCGATCAACACCGCCGCGCGGTCGCGGTAGGAGCCCGTCGCCACGCTGGTGATGGCGCCGACCGGCACCACAGTTCTCAACGCCGATTGCCGGCGCTCGCGCCCCGACGGCTTGGCCGCCTCCAGCGTCGCGATGTCCGCTTCGGCAACCGCGCAATCAATGGGCTCGGCGAGCAAAGCCTCCCGCTCCTCGGTGGTCGCGGTGGACGCACATGCCGAAGCCGCTAAAGCTGCCAATCCTACAAGAACCAGTCGCATGGCATTCCCCTCGTAATAGACGCCACGCAAAGAGTGGCAAAGAAAATCGACAGATCACCGCCCGCGAGTAGCCAGTGATTGCGCTGTCAAGGCTAAGACAACGATGCTGACCGCCTCCACGGCGATCATGTGAACTGGCAAGGCGGCGGCGTAAAACATCCACGCGATAAAGCGACCCAACACGGCAAAGCCGAGCAGCATGAGCGCGGGCGCAAACCAAAGCCGCTCGCCCTTAGCCAGCCCCATTGCGACGCACGCGCCGAGCGTCAGAAAGAACGAGGCCAAGTCCCCGATCTGCGTGCTGAGCGCGACACCGCTCAACACGTCCATACCCAGTTGAGAGCTGGCAAATTCAGGCGCGATCCACCAGCTCACTCCAACGAGGAGGAAGGCCACCGCCAGAATGCCCGACGCGATCTTCAACACGGTTGCCACGGACGACCCCCCCAGCTGCCTTACGGCGCAACGCATAGGTTAGCTTTAGAACGCCACCTGGATGCCCAAGTACGGACCGGAGAGTTCGGTTTGAATGTCGGTGCGCTCGAATTCGCGGTCGACCGACAGGTGCTGATACCCGCCAAGAACCGACCAGCGGTCGCTGAACTGATAGCCAACGCCGGCAAAGGCCTGCCAGGTGAGCTCCGAGGAGTCGTCCATGCCAAACCCGCCAAGGTCGAGATAGCTGACGCCATACCACTTGTCGGTGAAGCGGCGATTGACCCTGGCCGCCACCACAAGATCGA
>CAZHDI010000147.1:0-6024 GCA_964531285.1 uncultured Alphaproteobacteria bacterium
GGCCTCCAAGCACATCCGGGGCGATGTGAACTATGCCTGGCCGACGGCTGAGATCGCCGTGATGGGCGCCAAGGGGGCGGTGGAGATCATTTTCCGGTCCGAACTCGGCAATGAAGAAGCGATCGCCGCACGCACCAAGGAATATGAGGAGCGGTTCGCCAATCCGTTCATCGCGGCCCAGCGCGGCTTCATCGACGAGGTGATCATGCCCCATTCGACGCGGCGCCGGGTCGCCCGCGCGCTCCAGATGCTCAAGGACAAGCATGTCCAGAACCCCTGGAAGAAGCACGACAACATTCCGCTGTAACGCCGCCCAAGGCGCCGTCGCACGCCGACGCACAAAAAAGGCCGGTCCGTATCCGCGGGCCGGTCTTTTGTGTTTCGGACCCTCCAAAGCCGGAAAAGGGCCGGCATCAGATGTCGTTATCTTATGTTGAAATTTGAAAAAGAATTCGACTCAGTGCCCAAAGCGTTCGCTATGGCATGACGTGTAATTATTGAGATTTTCGACCATCTCGTGGGGATCCGGCAATTTTGTCGTTTCCGGGCTTTTGTTATGCCGAAGCCTGCCTTACATTATCGGCGCTCGGAGACAGATATGGTCGATATTGCCTCGCGCGGACGCCACTATTCGCGCTGACCTCTTTGTGCGGCCAATCCTTTCGCCGCCCGTCTGAAGCACCGGACCCGCCGTCCTTGGCTGGTCGTGGCGCTGGCCGCTGCTCTCCGTCCTTGGCCCGACCGGGCCGTCGCAACATTCGGAGGACCTTTTATGACTGGGGAACTGAAACCCGCTGACCGTGACGCGCGTGCAATCGAGACGCTGGCTGCCACGGACACCCGGGAGACGGGGTATTACCAGGAGCAATACGTCAAAAGTTTTGTGGAGAAATGGGACGAGCTGATCGACTGGGACGCCCGCGCCGAAAGTGAGGGCCGGTTCTTCATCGATCTTTTGCGCGCGCGCGGCAAAGAGACCGTGCTCGATGTGGCATGCGGCACGGGGTTTCACTCGGTCCAGTTGCTCAAGGCCGGATTTCAGGTGACCAGCGCCGACGGCAGCGCGGAAATGGTGGAAAAAGCATTCAACAATGCGCGCGATAAAGGCCTGGTGCTGCATACGGCTCACGCCGACTGGCGCGCGCTCAACCGGGACATTCACGGTAAATATGACGCGATCATCTGCCTGGGGAACTCGTTTACCCACCTATTCGAGGAGCGCGACCGGCGCCGGTCGCTCGCGGAGTTCTATGCGGCGCTCAAACACGACGGCATTCTGATCATCGACCAACGGAACTACGACGCCATTCTGGATGTCGGTTTTTCATCCGCCCACAAATATTATTATTGCGGCGACAAGGTCACCGCCGAGCCCGATCATGTGGACGAGGGGCTTGCACGGTTCCGCTATACCTTCCCGGACGGGTCGATCTACCGGCTCAACATGTTCCCCTTGCGCAAAGCCTATATGCGTCAGCTGATGCTGGAGGTCGGCTTCACGTCGGTGCGGACCTATGGCGACTTTCAGGAGACCTACGATCATTACGATCCGGACTTCTTCATCCATGTCGCCGAGAAAAAATACGAGGAAGGAGCAGATTGATGAGTGCGCAACCGGCCGATGTCACGCAGGTGACCGAAGCCTATTACGACAGTCATGATGCCGATCAGTTTTATCGGATCGTCTGGGGCGGCGAGGATATCCATGTCGGGCTTTATGAGCCGGGCGAAACGGATATCACCGCCGCAAGCCGCCGGACCGTGGCACGGATGGCCGATCATCTGATCGGCATGGATGCATCGGCGCGCGTTCTCGATCTGGGGGCCGGGTATGGCGGGGCGGCCCGCTATCTGGCCAAGCGCTTCGGCTGTCCGGTGACATGCCTCAACCTCTCGAAGGTCGAGAATGCCCGCAACACGGACCTCAACAAAGAGCAGGGGCTCGATCATCTGGTCGAGGTGGTCCACGGATCGTTCGAGGATATTCCGTTGCCGGATGCCTCGGTCCAGGTGATCTGGAGCCAGGATGCAATCCTGCATTCGGGCAACCGGGCCAAAGTCCTGGAAGAAGCGGCACGGGTTCTGGCGCCGGGCGGCCAGATGATCTTCACCGATCCGATGCAGGCCGATCAGATCGAGAACGCGGCGGCGCTTCAGCCGATCTATGACCGGATCCATCTGGACAGTCTGGCCTCGGTCCGGTTCTACCGGGACCATCTGACACGCCTGGGCCTCGAAGAGGTCCGGGTGGAGGACCTTACACCCCATATGCGCGCCCATTACGCCGCTGTGCGCAGCCGTCTTCAGCAGGTCTATGACGAGATCACCCGGTCGGTGTCCAAGGACTATGTGGACCGGATGCTGGATGGCCTCGAAAAATGGGTCGACGGGGCACAAAGCGGGCTGATGGCCTGGGGCATTCTGCATTTCCGTAAGCGCTGAGCGGGCTGGTGATCCACCAATTCCCAAAAACCGAGGGTCGCTGCGCACCCGATGACTTGACGAGATAGTTGCAAGGCGCAACTATCTCGTCATGGGTGATATCGCGCTGATACGCGAGGCCAACCGCCGCATTGTGCGCTCCTTCGGCCTCTTGTCGACGACGCTGGCGGGGGCCGGGCTCGCGCCGTCGGCGGTGCATGCGATTGTCGAGATCGGGTTTCATCCCGGCATGACCGCCACCCAATTGTCGGACCTTCTGATGTTGGAGAAGTCCAGCGTCAGCCGGCTGCTGCGCGGTCTCATCGCCAAGGGCCTCGTCACGCAGGCCGCGCACCCCACCGATAAACGCACGAAGCATCTGTCGCTGACGGCCGAGGGCAGGGGCGCGTTCGAGGCGATCAATCGGCATGCAGACGATCAGATCCATGCCGCACTGGCCGGCCTGACGCCGGACGACCGCGGCGACCTGGTCCGGGTGCTCGGCCGCTATGCCGCGGTGTTGTCTGAGACCAGGGGCGCCGCAGCACGGTCGCCGGTCGCGGTCATGCGCGGATACCGGCCCGGCGCGGTCGGGCGGATCGCTGCGCTCCATGCCACCTACTACAGCCGGGTGCTCGGGTTCGGCGCGGCTTTCGAGGCTAAAGTGGCGGCGGAACTGGCTGATTTCTGCACCCGGCTCGATCGGGAAGCCAATGCGCTGTGGACGGTGGATCTCGCCGGCGAGATTCTGGGCAGCATCGCGATCGACGGAGAGTGTCTCGGCCCGGGGCGCGCGCAATTGCGCTGGTTCGTGCTGCATGACCGGCTTCAGGGCGAGGGCCTTGGGCGCCGGTTGATCGGCGCGGCACTGGCGTTCTGTGACCGGCGCGGCGTAGCGGATATCCATCTGACCACGGTTGCCGGGCTCGACGCGGCGCGCCACCTTTACGAGGCACACGGATTTACGCTGGCCGACGAGCGCCCCGGCGGGACCTGGGGCAAACCCATGACCGAACAGCTCTTCGTGCGACGCCGGACTGCGCTTTAAGACCGGGCCTCGATATGGACGAACTCCATATGGGTGCGGTAATGGGCCAGGAAGTCCGCAATCACTTGATCGCTGGTGTACCCCAGAATGTCATAGCCGCCGCGGCCCGTGCTGACCTCGACCTCGGCGCGGAAATGCCGTGTGGAGCCATTCTCGCCATTGGGCTCGCCGGGAAAGGCGAAGGACGGTGCGCGGAAGCTACGCAGCCGCACCCCATACCGGAAGTCGGTTTCCTCGTCATGGGGAACAATCAGCGTGATGCGCGTGTCCTCGACCTCGATGCGCGCCTCCATGCTTTCGCTTTGGAATTCGCCGGCCAGTTTTTCCAGCGACGGGCGCACCGTCTGGGACAGGAAGGCCTCGGCCTCGTCCCGGCGGTAATGGCGGATGATCTTGGACAGGCGCTGCTGCCAGGGTGTGGTCACGCCCTGAACCGGCAGCGGCGGCGGTGACGGCGTGCGCCGGTATTGGGACATCAGGTCCTGGCTGAGCCCGCGATAGAGCCCGTAGCACATGGCGATCATCACCACGGTAAACGGCAAAGCGGTGGTGATCGACGCGGCCTGGAGCGCCTGAAGCCCGCCCGCCAGCAGCAGGACCGCGGCGACCGCGCCTTCCGTCAGAGCCCAGAACACCCGCTGCCAGGTCGGCGGGTTGGGATGACCGCCGGAGGTGATGATGTCGATGACGAGAGAGCCTGAGTCCGAGGACGTCACGAAAAAGGTCACGATCAGAACCGTGGTGATCAGCGCGGTGATCGCGCCGAAGGGCAGGGTCTCCAGCACGGTGAAAATCGCGACGGGGAGATTGTCCTGAACCACATCGGCGATCATGCCGCCGGTCTCGACATCGGTGAAGAGCGCGGTGTTGCCGAAGACGGTCATCCAGATAAAGGTAAAGCCGGTGGGCACCAGCAGCACGCTGAGGATGAATTCGCGGATCGTCCGGCCCCGGGAGATCCGCGCAATGAACATGCCCACAAAGGGCGCCCATGCAATCCACCAGCCCCAGTAGAACAGGGTCCAACCGGTGAGCCATTCCGTCGGCTGAGAGTTCGGCCGATAGGCGTAGAGCTGGAAGGTCATCGGGACAAGGTCCGACAGATAAGCTCCCAGATTTTGCACCACGGTCCGCAGCAGCAGCAAGGTCGGGCCGAACAGCACCACGAAGAGCAGCAACCCGACCGCAAGATAGAGGTTCAGTTCGGACAGGCGCTTGATGCCTTTGTCCAATCCGCTGACCACCGAAATGGTGGCCGCCCCGGTGATGAACGCAATCAGGATCACCTGAGGCACCGGTCCGACCGGAATGTCGAACAGATGGTTGAGCCCGGCATTGACCTGCATGACGCCCAGGCCCAATGACGTGGCCACCCCGAACATGGTGCCGAGCACCGCGAAGATGTCGGCGGCGTCCCCAAGCGGCCCGTGGATCCGGTCGCCAAGGATCGGATAGAGCGCGGACCGGATGGTCAGGGGCAGATTGTGGCGGTAGGCGAAATAGGCCAGCGACAGGCCCACAACGATATAGATGGCCCAGGCATGGATCCCCCAATGGAAGAAGGTGATCATCATGGCGTTGCGCGCCGCCTCGATGGTTTGGCCGTCACCGGTCGGCGGGCTGATATAGTGGGTGATCGGCTCCGCCACGCCGAAGAAAATGAGACCGATCCCCATGCCGGCGGAGAACAGCATCGCGAACCAGGAGACATAGGTGTAGTCCGGCCGCGACTCGTCAGGGCCGAGCCGGATCCGTCCGAATGGCGAGAAGGCGATGGCGAGGCAAAAGACCAGAAATCCCGCGACCGACGCGATGTAGAACCAGCCAAATGTATCGGCGACCGCGGTCAACAGAGTGGGGAAGAACGATTTCGCTGTAGACGTAAAAAAAACACCGAAAAAGGCAAAAGCGGCAATCAATGCAACTGAAACGAAGAACACGGGCGGGTTGATCGTTTTGCGCCGGCTCGCATGTTTCCCAGCCATGTCCGCCATAGCTTCCCCCTCGCGCTGCTTTTCCTGAAACGACCCGGACCTTAACCTGTTTTTTATCCCGGCTCCAGGGATTGACCTGCCACGGGGCCATGACAAGGGAAACGGGCCATCCGGACGGGGCCAACCCTGCCGCAGGGGAACCGGGAGGGTGCCGGTCCTGTGCCGTTAGGCAGATTTGCACCGGCTCGGGCCCATGCTATAGGCAAAGACGCCCTGTCAGGGGGGTGCGAACAAAGATGGGCCGCCAATGTTTTCCAAGATTCTGATCGCCAATCGGGGCGAGATCGCCTGCCGCGTTATCAAGACCGCCAAGCGCATGGGGCTTCAAACGGTCGCGGTCTACTCCGAAGCCGATCAGGACTCGCTCCATGTGGAGATGGCCGACGAGGCGGTGGCCATCGGTCCGGCCCAGGCCGCCCAGTCTTATCTCGCAATGGAAAAGATCATCGACGCGGTGCGCCGGACCGGAGCCGAAGCCGTCCATCCGGGCTTCGGGTTCCTGTCCGAAAATCCGAAATTCGCCCAGGCCCTGATGGCCGAGAAGATCGCCTTTATCGGCCC
>CAZHDI010000148.1:0-5967 GCA_964531285.1 uncultured Alphaproteobacteria bacterium
GGTGCTGTTGCTCGACGAGATCGAGAAGGCGCATCCGGACCTGTTCAACATCCTGTTGCAGGTGATGGATCACGGCAAGCTGACCGATAACAACGGCAAGCAGATCGATTTCCGCAATGTGATCATGATCATGACCACCAATGCGGGGGCGGCTGACATGCAGCGCGGCGCGATCGGCTTCGGGCGCGCGACACGCGAAGGCGAGGATGAGGACGCGATCAACCGTCTGTTCACGCCGGAATTCCGCAACCGTCTGGATGCGACCATTCCGTTCACGGCGCTGCCGACCGATGTGGTCCGGCATGTGGCCCAGAAATTCGTGCTGCAGCTTGAGGCCCAGCTTGAGGACCGGAATGTCAGCTTCGAGTTGACCGATCCGGCCGTCGATTGGCTGGTGGCCCATGGCTATGACGAGCGGATGGGCGCGCGGCCCATGGCGCGGATCATCCAGGAGCACATCAAAAAGCCGCTTGCGGATGAACTCCTGTTCGGGAAGCTGGTGCGCGGCGGAACCGTGGTCGTCAAGGTCGAACCGGACAAAGAGACCGGTACGGATCGTCTGGCCTTTGACATCATCGAAGCGCCGCAGCCCCGTCCCAAGGGGCGGTCCGGCGGTGGCGGCAAGGGCCGCGTACCGGAACTGGCGGACTGACGACGGATCGATAAGGCGGCGCCGCACAAGGCCGGTGCCGCCTGTTTCCGGGGGACCATCATGGACACGCATCGCCGCGCGGCATGGCTTTTGGGCCTGATCGCGCCATGGGTGTTGGCTGGATGCGGCGGCGGTCCGGATCCGAGCGTGCTCGCCGATGGCAGCCGCGCCATTTATGGCGCGAGCACCGAAGCCGCCGATGCGCTGGAGGTGCCGGTCCGCATTCGCGGCGCCAGCAGCGTCGAGGATTTCCTGGTCCAATCGGCCAAGGTTGCGATGGCCACGGACGAAAGCACGTTCGGGCCGTGCGAAGCGCGCCATGTCGCCGGGCGCAGTGACCGGTTCGACCCGTTCGAGGCCCCGGTCCTGGATGTTTTCGCCCGCAATGGCGCGCAGCGCGCCTGGATGACCCATCTTTATGTGGGGGGGTGCGGCGATCCCCGGCGGCATAATCTGGTGATCGTCACCTTCGAGGACCAGCCGGCCAGTTTCATCGGCCTGTTGCCCGGCGACACGCGCGCGGGCACCCAACTGCAACGCCTTGCCACCACACGGGCTTACGAGGCGGCCGCTCAGACCGCGGGCTTCGATTGCCGGCGGGCCGATGCGGCGCGGATCCGTGCGACCCGCTTCGAAGGGCTGGTGGCGACCGACCGCCGCGAGAATGCCGGTGCGGTCTGGCAGGAACGCTGGACCGCCCATTATTGCGGTACGGACTATGACGTGTCGCTGGTGTTCGCCCCGGCACTCGACGGATCGGGTGCCATGGATGTCGAAGCGGTCGGCGCGGCCCGGACAATCCTTGAAGGCTGGCCCAGTCTGGAGTGACCGGCGGGCTTAGAACGCGTTCCGGATCTTCTCCGCGAGGGCGGCGAGGGCATCCTGATCGGCCATGCCCCGCGCATGCAGTTTCATGTCCACACCGTCCCACCGCGGAATGATGTGAAAATGAATGTGAAAAACGGTCTGGCCGGCTTCCGGGCCGTTGAGCTGGGCAATCATCACGCCCGGCGCGCCGACCGCCTTGCGCACCGCACCCGCGACCGTCTGAGTCGAAGTGATCAGCTTGCCGAGCATATCGGGGGCGAGGTCGAAGAGGTTTTCGGCTTCGGCTTTCGGGATCACCAGGGTGTGGCCCTCCGCCTGCGGCATAATATCGAGAAAGGCGAAGGTGTGGTCGTCCTCATAGACCTTATGCGCCGGCATCTCGCCGCGCAGGATCTTCGCAAAGACATTGTTGGTATCGTAGGCCATGGCTCAAGTCTCCTCACCGGGCGCGGTCTCACCGGGCCTTCCGGGCTCCTTCATAGCAGGCGCGCCGGCCTCCGATGAACCCCCTTTGCGGAACGGCGCGTAGTCGGCAAGGGCGGCCATGTCCTCGGCCACCGCGCCGCGCTCGGCCGCGAGATAACGCGCCACTGCCTGGCGGAATCCGCCATCGGCGATCCAATGGGCCGAATAGGTGGGCCTGGGCACATAACCGCGCGCGATCTTGTGGGTGCCTTGCGCCCCGGCCTCGACACGCTCGAGACCGCGTTCGATGGCGAAATCGATGGCCTGGTAATAACAGGCCTCGAAATGCAGAAACGGGTGATGCTCGACAGCGCCCCAATAGCGCCCAAAGAGACACTGGCCGCCGATCATGTTGAGCGCCCCGGCAATCCATCGGCCGGCGCGCTTGGCCATCACCAGCAAAATGTCATCGGCCATGCGCTCGCCGATCAGGCTGAAAAAGGTCCGGGTCAGATAGGGCCGGCCCCATTTGCGCGCGCCGGTGTCCGTGTAGAACGCGAAAAACGCGTCCCAGTGCTCTTCGCGGATATCCGCGCCGGTGAGCCAGTGCAGGGTCACATCGTTCTCAAGCGCGGCGGCCCGTTCCTTGCGCAGATTTTTGCGTTTGCGCGACGCCAGATCCTCCAGAAAACCATCGAACGAGGCATAGCCCCGGTTCTCCCAGTGGAATTGTTGATCCGTACGCTGGAGAAGCCCGGCATCGCCCAGGGCCGTCCATTGGGCATGGGTCGGAAAGGTGATGTGGACGGACGAGACGTCGAGATCGCGCGCCACCGTTACGAGCCCCGCCGTGAGGGCGGTTTCGGTCCGCTCGCGAAACACCGGATCGCGCGTCAGCAGCCGGCGTCCGGTCACCGGCGTAAACGGCACGGCCGCCAGCAATTTGGGATAATAGGTGCCGCCGGCCCGCTCATAGGCATCCGCCCAGCCGTGGTCGAAAACATATTCGCCCTGGCTGTGACCCTTGAGGTAAAGCGGGACGGCGCCCTCGATCCCGTCGGGGCCGTCCATGACCAGATGCATGGGCTGCCAGCCCGTGCGCGGCGCCGCCGAGCCGGACTCTTCCAGGGCCTGCAGAAAGCCATGGGTGAGGAACGGATCATAGGGGACATCGCCGCCGGGATTGGCACAGGCATCCCAAGCGCCCGCATCAATCTCATCGAGGCTGCGCACCAGACGCATCTCGATCGCATCGCCGTCTGTAGCGCCCGAGACGGGCGGGCCGGAGAGTGTGTCGCGGGTCATGACGCCTTGGGCCTTTCGGGGCGGAAATTCTCGAAGATCATACCATCGCACTGCGCTGCGACAGCATCGGCTTGGGCCGTGTCGCGCACCGTCCAGGCCAGAACGGGCAGACCGAACCGGCGCATCAGGCGCGGCGGCCATGTTGTCAAAGCACTGGCCTCATAGGCGATGAAATGGGGGCGGGCCGGCACGGCGGCGAGTCCGGAGCGCAACGCGAGGCGGGCCCAGGCCGGCAGGTGGCCGGCGGCAGGCCCCCGGCGATAGTCCTGGGACAGGAAGCCGCGCGCCAGATCCGGCGCATGGGCCGCGAACCAGCGCACCGTGCCGGGATGGAAGCTCTGGATGGCAACAGGACCGCGATAGCTGCTAAGCACCTCGGCCACGCGCGCCTCCAGCGGGCCGACCGTCAGGCCCGGCTCTGCGGTCTTTACCTCAACGAGCAATCCGGCGCGGCCGGCCGCCAGATCCAGGACGTCGATCAGGCGCGGGATCGCCGCCGCAGTGCCCTGAAGGGCCAATCCGGCCAGGGCATCGGCACTGCGGTCCCGTAACGCGCCGGGGATGCCGGTCATGCGGGTCAGGTCGGCATCGTGAAACACCATCGCCTCGCCGTCGGCGGACAGACGCACATCGATCTCGCACGGATAGCCGAGCGCAAGGGCCGCGTCGATGGCGGGCAGGGAATTCTCCGGCACACCGTCGCAATGCAGTCCGCGATGGGCGATGGCCGCGCCGCGCAGCCATGCGGCAGCGGTCATAGGCGTCAGGCCAGCTCGAACACGGCATCGATCTCGACCGCGACATTGAACGGCAGGCTCGGCGCCCCGACCGCAAAGCGGGCATGTTTGCCCTTGTCGCCGAGCACCTCGCCGATCAGGTCGGACGCGCCGTTGATCACGGCGGGATGCTGATCGAACTCCGGTGTGCAATTGACGAACCCGCCGAGCTTCACGCACCGCGCGATCCGGTCGAGATCGCCCCCGGCGGCCGCCTTGGCCTGGGCCAGCAGATTCAGCGCGCAGGTCCGCGCCGCCGCCTGGCCTTCCTCAAGGCTCAAGGCATCGCCCAGCTTGCCGATATACGACCGGTCCACGCCGATAATCGACACCTGACCCGAGACAAACACCTGTTTGCCGGATATCACGTAGGGCACGTAATTCGCCGCCGGTTTGGCCGGGTCCGGCAAAGTGATCCCAAGCGATTTCAGACGGGCGTCTACCGTTCCAGTCATGGGCGGGCCTCCAGAATGCATGCGCGACACGGTGCCGGACCATAGCACCGGGTCCCGACCCTGTCCTTGGCGTCAGATTTGCGTCAGGGTCACAGGATGGCCATCTTAAGAGTGTTAACAAAAGGTATCCGGCGCGGGCGATGCGCCGGGCTCAGGCGAAGGGTAACGGGATGCACTGGGGTTTGAGCGGCACGACCGGTCTGAAAGCCGTTATCGGCTGCGGTCTGTTGGGCCTGGGCATGATCGTGCCCGCGGCGGCCATGGTCGATACCTCGGGCTTTGCCTCGCACCGGGCGATATACGATGTGCGCCTCGGCGAGGGGCGCAACGCCGCCGGGTTCTCCCATGCTAATGGGCGCATTGTCGTCGAATGGCAGAATGTCTGCACCGGCTACACCCTGAACCAGCGGTTTGTGACCGAATTCGTCTCGGTCGAAGGCGATGCCCTGTTCACGGATGCGCGTTTTTCCTCCTGGGAGGACCGGGAGGGCGACGATTTCCGCTTTTCCATGGAACGCTTCTTCAACGATCTGCCCGCGGACGGCGCGGTCGGCACCGCCAGCCGGGACGACACATCCGTTGTCTATGAGCGGCCCATGGCGGACACGCTGGATCTGCCCGACGACGTGATTTTCCCCAATGAGCACGCGGTCGCCATTGTCCGGGCCGCCGAGGACGGCACCAAGGTCGTCAAGCGTACGGTGTTCAACGGCGCCGAGGACGGGGCGATCTACGATGCGGTGGCGTTTATCGGCCCGCGCCAGGATGCGCGCGGCGACGGGCCGTTCCAGCATATCGAGGGCGGCGAGCCGCTGGGGTCGCTGCCGCATTGGCCGGTGACCCTGGGCTATTATGCGTTCGGCGAGAAGGACGCGGGCCTGCCGGTCTATGAAGTGTCCTATCATCTGTACCCGAACGGTGTGTCGGACACGCTGCGTCTCAATTACGGCGATTTCGAACTCGTGGCCGACCTGTCCCATATCGACTTTATCGAGACGCCGGACTGCCTCTGATGGCCCGCACCCACGCCTACGCCGTGGATCTGGAATGGACCGGCAACCGGGGCGAGGGCACGCGGACCTATACCGGCTACGCCCGCGATCATGTGATCCGGATTGCCGGCAAACCCGACCTTCTGGGCTCCGCCGATACCGCCTTTCGCGGCGATGGCGCCCGCCACAATCCGGAAGATCTGCTGCTCGCCTCCCTCTCGGCCTGTCACATGCTGTGGTATCTCCATCTGTGTGCGGAGGCCGGTGTCATCGTCACCGCCTATGGCGACCGGGCTGAGGGCACCATGGTCCTGGAGCCCGATGGCGGCGGGCAGTTTACGGACGTTACACTCAGGCCCCGGGTGACCCTTGGCCCCGGCAGCGACCGCGCCCTGGCCCTGCGCCTCCATGGTGACGCCCATGCAAAATGTTTCATTGCCCGGTCCATGGCCTTTCCCGTCAGCCATGAGCCGGTGATCGACGGCGGCGTGTGATGCGCCCGCGCCTCGCTATGGCGCCGCGCCGCCTGGACGGGCGGCTCGCCGCGTTCGGGT
>CAZHDI010000149.1:0-5935 GCA_964531285.1 uncultured Alphaproteobacteria bacterium
GATTGTCCGCATGCGCGCCGCCATTGATGATGTTCATCATCGGCACCGGCAGCACGCTCGCCGACGGCCCGCCGACATAGCGGTAAAGCGGCAGGGAGCAACTTTCCGCCGCCGCCTTGGCGACCGCCAGCGAGACGCCGAGAATGGCATTGGCGCCAAGCTCGCTCTTGTTCTGGGTCCCGTCGAGATCGATCATGATGCGGTCGATCTGGATCTGGTCCTCCGCATCCCGGCCCTGGAGCGCCTGGAAAATCTCGGTGTTCACCGCCTGGACCGCCTTGCGCACGCCCTTGCCGCCGAACCGCGAGCCGCCGTCGCGCCGCTCGACCGCCTCATGGGCGCCGGTCGAGGCCCCCGAGGGCACCGCCGCCCGGCCCCGCGCACCGTCTTCCAGGCCAACATCGACTTCGACCGTGGGATTGCCCCGGCTGTCGAGGATTTCGCGGGCGTGAATATCGACGATGGCGGTCATGGCGGCTCTCCAACCCTGGCTGTGGTCCCGATCGCGGGCATTCTGGCCCGCCAGTGATAGCCAAACCGTGACGGGAGAGAAAGGGTCCTGCCCGCGCGCCAGGGACGAATCCGGAAAATATCCCGAAACGGCCCCCGCTTCTTAATCCCCCGAAACGCTGGCGATATGGCCGAACAGACGTTCCAGTTCCGCCAGGACCGGTTCGGGAAGCGGCGGCGCGGTGATCGAGGCGATATTCGCGGCCAGATGGTCGCGGTTGCCGGTGCCGGTCAGAACCACATCGGCGCCGGGCGTATGACGGCAGAAGCGGTAGGCGGCATCGGCGAGGCTCGACGCGCCGCCCTCGCCGGTCACCAGCGCCTCGATCCGGGCGGCATCGGCATCGGCCGCGGCGATCGCGCCCTGGGCGGCGAGCTTGTCGAGCACGGGCTGCAAAGCCTCGACCGATTGCAGCGCGCGGCGCACCGCGAACATGATCTGAGTGCCGATCTTTGTCGCGGCCGCCGTATCGAGCACGCCCCGGCGCGCGGAGGGATTGAGCAGGTTGAAGCCAACCATGACCACGTCATAATCGCCGTCGGCCATGGCCTGCTTGAGCATGGCGTGATCGGTATCGCCGTGAAATAATTCGGTGATCCCGAGGAACCGGGCCTTGCCCTGCGCTTGCGCGTCTTTCAGGACTGGGAGCAACGTCTCGCGGCAGGCGGTATATTGCACCGGCTGAACGCCATGCAGATTGAGGATGTCGATCCGGTCGGTATCGAGGCGGCGCAGGCACCCGTCGATCCGCTGGGCCAACACCTCCGGCGTGCAGACCTCAGGCTCCATGTTCCATTTGTCGCCGGCAAACACCGGCACCTTGGTGGAGACGATGACCTGATCGCGCCGGTCCGCGATGGCCTTGCCCACCGCCGGTTCCGTGCCGTACATGGCCGCGGTATCGATCAGGGTCACGCCCAGATCCATCGCGGCGCGGACGATATCGGCGGCATGGTCCTCGGACTTGCCGTAGCCCATGCCCAGCCGGCTGGCACCGCCGCAGCCGAGCCCGGCCACGCTGACCTCCAGATTGGTCCGCCCCAGGATGGTCGTTTGCATCGGCATCGCCTTCACATTCTGAAGACGCCGAACCGCGTCTTCGGGATTGGAGCATTGAGCGCCGCCGAGAGCGCGAGGCTCAGCACCCGGCGGGTATCGCGCGGGCGGATGATCCCATCGTCCCACAGGCGCGCGGTGGCAAAGTAGGGATTGCCCTCTTCTTCATATTGCGCGCGGATCGGCGCCTTGAAAGCCTCTTCTTCATTGGCGGTCCAGGCCTCGCCGCGGGCCTCCAGCCCGTCGCGGCGGACCGTCGCGAGCACGCACGCCGCTTGCTCGCCGCCCATAACCGAAATGCGCGCATTCGGCCAGGTGAACAGGAAGCGCGGCCCATAGGCCCGCCCGCACATGCCGTAATTGCCCGCGCCGTAAGACCCGCCGATCAGGACCGTGAATTTCGGCACCTGAGCGCAGGACACCGCGGTCACCATCTTGGCGCCGTCCTTGGCGATGCCACCCGCCTCGTATTTCCGGCCCACCATGAAACCGGCAATGTTCTGCAAGAAGACGAGCGGAATGCCCCGCTGGCTGCACAACTCAATGAAATGCGCCGCCTTCAGCGCACTTTCGGAGAACAGGATCCCGTTATTGGCGACGATCCCAACCGGCACGCCATCGATATGCGCAAAGCCGGTCACGATGGTCGTGCCATAGGCCGCCTTGAACTCGTCGAGCCGCGAGCCGTCGACAATCCGCGCGATCACTTCGCGCACATCATATTGAGTAGACAGCGTGGCCGGGACGATGCCGTCGAGATCCGCCGGATCGTAAGCGGGCGCTTCCGGCGTCTTGAGATCGAGATCGACCCGTTTGACACCGTTCAGCGTACCGACCACCTGCCGTGCCAGCGCCAGCGCATGGGTGTCGTCCATGGCATAGTGATCGGCGACGCCCGAGACCTTGGCATGGACATCCGCCCCGCCCAGATCCTCCGCGCTTACCTCCTCGCCGGTCGCGGCTTTCACCAGCGGCGGGCCGCCCAGAAAGATCGTGCCCTGACGGCGCACGATGATCGTCTCGTCGGACATGGCCGGCACATAGGCGCCGCCCGCCGTGCACGAGCCCATGACCACGGCGATCTGCGGAATGCCCTCGGCGGACATATTGGCCTGATTATAGAAGATCCGGCCGAAATGCTCCTTGTCGGGAAAGATATCGGCCTGATTGGGCAGGTTCGCCCCGCCGGAGTCGACGAGATAAAGGCACGGCAGCCGGTTTTCCCGGGCGATTTCCTGGGCGCGCAGATGCTTTTTGACCGTCTCCGGATAATAGGTGCCGCCCTTGATGGTCGCGTCGTTGCACACGATCATGCACTCGCGCCCCATGACCCGGCCGATCCCGGTGATCATGCTCGCGCCGTGAATGGTGCCGCCATGCATGCCATAGGCCGCGAGGGGCGACAGCTCCAGAAACGGCGCGCCCTGATCGAGCAGGCCCTCGACCCGGTCGCGCGGCAGCAGCTTGCCCCGGCCTTCATGGCGCTCGCGCGAGCGCTCATCCCCGCCTTTGGCCGCGTCGCCCAGGCGCTCCTCCAGCCGGCCGGTGAGCGTCGCCATGGCCTGGGCATTGGCCTTGAAGGCGTCGGACCGGGGATCGATAGCGGACTGAATGACGGACATGGGCTGTTCCGGTGATAAACAAACGGGGCGGGTTTGGCTCTAGCTGTCGGCGATCAATCCGGACACGTCATTCCGGACGTTACACGAGCCCAAAAACCGTGAGGTTTTTGGGTGGCGAGTGTTCAGAGCCGGAATCCAGAGTAGCTTGGTCCGTACCCGGGGGCCCTGGATTCCGGATAGCTCAATTTGCTGGCCAAATCCGACGCCCGCTACCGCGGGTACTGGGATTTGGCGCAAATTGGCTTCCGGAATGACGCAACAGCGAGATTTCAATTCCTCACAGTCTCTAGCATGGACCCTTAGCTCAGCACCAGACGCTGAGGCTGGATCGTCGGCACGCGTGCGACGCGGCCCTTGGCCTCCAAATCGAGCTTGACCGTCGTGACATGCCAGGACACCGACCCCAGTTGCGCCAGGTCCTCCGGCGACAGGCGCACGCGCACCGCGTCGCACAGATCGGCAAAGGCCAGCCCCTTTTGCCCGGCCTGCCTCACCGCATGCAGGATCGCGGCGGCAACCGCGTCGTATTTCCAGCGCGGAATGCGGGTCGGCGCCTTACCGGGCGTCGGGGTCTCACAGACCACCTTGTTTTCCGTCTCGCTCATGTCGGCATCACTCCTGTGGTCTCATGGCCTGCCCCCAGACCCTCGATCATGCGCGCCGTGACCTCCCCGGCCCGCGCGAACACCGCATCCTTCCAGGCCGCCTCGTCGGGATAGAATGTATCGCGCAAGGCCGTTTTGATGGCCTGGCCCGCCGCGCTCTGGACCGTCCCATGGGCGTGGAGCCAATTGTCCATCCGCAGCGCATCCAGCATGTCGGCCAGGGGCCGCGTGCCGAACTCCAGGGTCAGCGCCGTAATCTCCACGCCGGGCGCGACCGGCTTCCACACCTCGCCCAGATCGCCGCTGAGCTTGGCCGAAACCGATGTGCCGTCCGTGGTCGTCGTAACCGCACCGAGCCAGGCCGCGCAGCGGTCCGCACAGCCCGGCAGACTGGCCTTCGTGATGATCTCGCCAACACCGAACGGACCCAGCCCGGTGTGCAGATCGATATGCCCGATCCGCCGCGCCCCGGCGCAGTGCCGGGCCAGGATCTCGCGCACGGTCGTATTGGACCAGGCCGGCGCCCGTCCGCCATAGAACAGGCCGTCCGTATAGGACCATTGCCCGCCCGTCGCCGCCGCCTGAAACGCCCGTGCGCCATGCGCGTCGGTGTAGGCCGCGATCCGGGCATCATGGGCCGGCTTGGCCGTATCGAGATCGGGCGGCGAGAGCATGCCATGCACGCCCGCATAGGCACTGTCGTCCGGATACGGCGCATCATGATCGAGAAAGTTGCGGTTCAGGTCCACATTGTCTTCGTTCACGCGCCGGGTATGCGCGAATCCGTAGGGATTGACCGCATGGATCATCACAAGCGCCATGCCGTCGGGCAGGCGCTCGTGAAGGTCGTCGCGTAAAAGGCCGGTCTGAATGCCCGACCCGCAATGGCCCTCGACGCCGTGGACACCGCTCGTCAGCACCAGGACGCTGGAGGCCGCCGTCTCCGGACCCAGGCGCGCGACATCCATGTAAAGCGGTTCATCGCGCAGCCCGTTCGCCCGGACATGCTGATGGGCCTCAAGCCGTGCCCCGGCGGCCTTGGCCGCATCGAGGAACCGCTTGCGGCCCATGCCATAGCTGTCCGGGAAATGCCGGGCCGCGCCGGTCATCACGCGACCCGTTCGATGGCCACCGCCGTGGCCTCGCCGCCGCCGATGCACAAGGACGCGATGCCCTTGGTGCCGCCCGAGCGCTCCAGCGCATGGAGCAGGGTCACGAGGATCCGCGCGCCCGAGGCGCCAATGGGGTGGCCGAGCGCGCAGGCCCCGCCATTCACATTGACCTTGCCATGATCGAGATCGAGATCGCGCATGGCCGCCATGGTCACCACCGCGAAGGCCTCGTTGACCTCGAACAGATCCACATCATTGGGGCCCCAGCCGGTCGCATCGAAGGCCTTCTGGATGGCGCCCACGGGGGCGGTCGTGAACCAGGCCGGCTCATGGGCGTTTTGCGTCTGCGCCCGGATGATCGCCCGGATCGTCAGACCGCGCTTTTCCGCCTCGGACTGGCGCATGAGCACCAGCGCCGCCGCGCCGTCCGAAATCGACGAGGAATTGGCCGCCGTCACCGACCCGTCCCTGGCAAAAGCGGGTTTGAGTGTCGGGATCTTGTCGAGCTTGGCATTGCGCGGCTGTTCGTCGAGGTCCACCACCGTCTCGCCCTTGCGGGATTTGACCGTGACCGGAACGATTTCCGACGCGAACGAGCCATCGGTCTGGGCCCGTTGCGCCCGGGTCAGGGACTCGATGGCAAAAGCGTCCTGCGCCTCGCGGGTGAACTGGTATTTCTGCGCGGTCTCCTCGGCGAAGACGCCCATGAGCTTGGGCTCATAGGCATCCTGGAGCCCGTCGAGGAACATATGGTCGAGCACCTCGCCATGACCGAGCCGCATGCCGCCCCGGGCCGTGGGGAGCAGGTAGGGCGCGTTGGTCATGCTCTCCATGCCGCCGGCCACCGCAACCGCATACTCGCCCGCAAGCAGACCGGCACGCGCCATCATGACCGTCTTCATGCCCGAGCCGCACATCTTGTTGACCGTGGTGCACGGCACCGTGTTCGGAATGCCGGCCTTGATCGCCGCCTGACGCGCAGGCGCCTGGCCTTGGCCGGCCGGCAGCACACAGCCCATGATGACTTCT
>CAZHDI010000150.1:0-5830 GCA_964531285.1 uncultured Alphaproteobacteria bacterium
ATGGATCATCCTCAGACAGTTCAGCTAGTTTAGCAATGAATGATTCTTGATCCATGTCTTCATTGGGCGCATTTTCAACTGCCCACATGTGATACATTTTCCAGGCCCACTCATCCCAGATGTGAACACCGTTCTCATGCAGATAAGCGATATTGGTGTCGCCCTTGAGGAACCACAGCAGCTCATGGGTGATGCCCTTCATGAACAGCTTCTTGGTGGTGAGCAGGGGAAAGCCGGCCGCCAGATCGAACCGCATTTGATGGCCGAACACGCTGCGGATGCCGGTGCCGGTCCGGTCCGGTTTGTCGATGCCGGTGTCCAGAATTCGGGTCAAAAGCGCCTGATACTGGCGGTCCGGATGGGACGGGCTGACCGGTGCGGTGATGTCCAAGGTCATGGATCGACCCCTGCAATCCTGTGGCGAGACGGGGACACTGCCCCGATTCACCGGGCGGGTAAATCGGCGTTGGGCCGGGCGGACGGCTCCTGACGCCCAAGCCTTGGTGTCTTAACGAATTGGCCCTATATTAAGGGGTGCCGGTCGCACCGGCTATGGCGATAAACGAGCGTGTAATAAGCGTTTCGGACCCGGGTGCAACTCCCGGCGCCTCCACCAAGGATCCGTGGCCCGCCCCGGGCGCCCGCGGCTCTCTGATGGGGGCGAAACAGGATCGACGTGCGTGTAAAGACGTATCTTTCGCCCGGTATGGTACCGCCGTTAGCGGGCCATTTTTACAAGTGCCAACGACAACGAAGTTGCGCTTGCTGCCTAATTGAATAGGCAACGGGGTTCGCAGGGCACCTGGCAACAGAAGCCCTGCACTTCTCCCCTTCCAGATCAAAGACCCAATTTCAGATTAAAGACCCAGAGATTATGGCCCGGACCGAAGGTCGAGCCAGGACCCGATCGTGGCATTGACCAGACCGGGCGCATCCCGGTGCGGCCAATGGCCCACCCCGGGGATCATCAACAGGCTGGTATCCGCCGCGACCCACTCCCAGGTGCTGTTGTGGCCGGACGCGGCGAGCGCGCGGTCGTCGAGCCCGTGGATGATCAGCACCGGCATGGCAATCTGCGGCATGTCATCGATCAACGCGTCGGTGCCCGGCGCGCCGGGATAATTCGCCCGGTAATAGTTCATCATGCCCGCGAAACTGGACCGCTCGAAAGCCGCGACATAGCGGCTGCGAAGCGCCGGGTCGCGGACCGACCGGGCCAGGGCCTCGGCGGTGATGGCGTCCTCAGAGCCGGGCTTTTGGAAATCGCGCGCATATTGGCTGTTGGCCTGCTGGTCCGCATTGGTTGCCAGTTCCCGGGCCATGCCCTTGGGATGCGGCACATTGAGAATGGTCAGATGGGATACCCGGTCGGGCCGCATCGCCGCGACCTGCCAGGCAATCGCGCCGCCCCAGTCATGGCCGATCACGCTGGCCTTTTGGGCCTCTTCCGCCTCGATCACCGCCACCACGTCGCCGACGAGTTTTTCCATGGCGTAGTTTTCAACGCCCGCCGGCTGGTCGCTGAGATTGTAGCCGCGCGTATCGAGCGCTGCGACCGTATAGCGGTCGGCCAGATCGGCCATCAGCCCATGCCATGTGTACCAATAATCGGGAAACCCGTGGATCATCACCACCAGCGGCCCCTCGCCGGCCTTGCGGTAATGGATCCGCACACCGTCATTGTCCGCATAATGCGAGGTGCCGATATCGCCGGATGCCGCCGCCGCCGGCTCCGCCGCTTGGGCCGCGCTCGCCGCCATGAACCCGGCGGCCAGCAACACCCCGATGATCCGCCTGCCGATCGTCCGTCCTTTCATCATGGAGGTCCTCCCTGGTTATGTGTCCTGAAGGCGGCCGACATAGCGCGTACTGAGCAGAATGAGCGCACCGCCCATGGCCAGCACAATGAAAAGGGCCGGAAGGCCGCCCAGATTGGACAGCATCCGGATGCCGTCGACGCCCGAATAGGAGGTCATGATCCAGGCGCATGCGCCGATCATGCCCGCCCAGGTGAGCTTGATGATCATGGTCGTCCGGCCGCCCTGATCTTCCATGCCGGGCTTGTGGCACATGAACGCGATCGCATCGGTGTTGGAGTCCGCCGCCGTCACATAAGAGATGAACGACAGGAACAGCAGCGTGACGGCCAGGACGGTCGCAAAGGGGAGCGTATCGATCAGCGCATAGAGGATCGCGCCGGGTCCGGCCTCCTGCAACACGGTATTGAGCGCGCCGTCCTGAGCGAGGTTCGCCTCCAACGTCGCGCCGCCCAGGATCGTCACCCACAGGCCGGAAAAGATCGCCGGCGCAACGAGGTTGATCGCGATGAACTCGCGCACGGTGTAGCCCCGGGAGATCCGCCCCAGGAACAATGCGGTGATCGGCGCCCAGGACAGCCAGTTGGCCCAGTAGAACACCGTCCACTGTTTGGACCATTCCTGTTCCGCCGCATCCACCGCCAGCAGCGAGCGCTCAGGAAATTCAGCGACATAACCCATGAGCCCCATGACGCCATTGGCCAGGATGTCCCAGGTCGGCCCCAAAAGCAGAATAATCCCGGCAAAGACGAACAGGAATCGCGTGTTGATGTCCGACAGATAGCGGATGCCTTTTTGCAGGCCGGTGATCGACGAAATCAAGAAGGTCACGACGATCGCAATGGTGATCCCGGCCAGCACCAAGGGTGTCTCGGAAATCGGGGCCACGCTGCCAAGCCCCCCGGCGAGCGACAGCATGCCGATGCCGAGCGACGCGGACATGCCCAGCGCCAAAGTCACCAGGGCCAGCATGTCGATAAAATCCGCCGCCGGACCCTTCAGGTCCCGGCCGACCAGCACCGAAAGCGGTCCCGACAGCGAAAACGGCTTGCCGAGATTGTAATAAGCGAGCGCGAAGGCGAGCGAGGGCACGGTGTAGATCGCATAGGGCGTGATCGTCCAATGCATGAACAAGGTGGTCATGGTAAAGCGCGCGGCCTCGTCGCTGCCCGGCTCGATGGGCCGCCCGCCCGGCTCGTAGAAATGGAACACCGCCTCGGCCGACGCCCAGAAAATGATCCCCACCGCGATGGTCGTGCACAGGGTGATCGCGGCCCAGTTCCAGCGCGAGAGCAGCGGCTTGGCATGCTTGCCGCCGATCCGCACCCGGCCCAAGGGCGAGATTGCGACCCAGGCGCACAGCAGCACCAGACCGAGCGCGCCCCAGGCAAAGCCGAAGACGAACGTATCGAGGATCCAAGTGTTCACGCCAGAGGCGGCACGGAAAAAGGCATCCATGTCGATCAAGCTGGCCACGGTTGCGGCAATGAGGATCGATATCGGGGCGAGAAAAACGCTGTAACGGATGGAGGACACAAAATCACCGGATGTTATGGGCGCCCTGGCCCATGGCCGACCCGGACTGACTGGTTGTCCTTAAGTTTAGGCCTATCGGCGGCATGAGGCCAAACCGGATACATGCTGGGGTCCGGCTTGCGCCGTCATGAGGCATGGCGGATCAGCATGGCCGTCCGGGACTTTCCGGCCGTCGGGAGAGCCCCCAGGTGGTCGCGGCGGCGGCGGGGTCATGGCCGGCGGCCGGGAAGATCAAGTGGTCTGGCTCTGATATCCTCGTCGCCGAAGGTCCGCCCGATCCCGTCGCCCGCGCCGGCTCCCGGGCCTGGGCGGGATCCCTGCGGCACGAGTTCAGTTTGACAGGGCCGCCGCTGCGACTAGGCTGTCGCCAGTGAGCGTAACGAAAGGCGAACGACAGTTCCATGACCAAGGATTTCATGCGCTATGATCTGCTGGCGCAAGACGCCCTGCGCGGCGTCGTGCGCATGGCCCTTGAAAAGGTCAAGGACAGCGGCCTGCCCGGCGCCCATCATTTTTTCATTACATTCATCACGGCCCATGACGGGGTCGAGCTGTCGGACGCCCTCCACGCCCGCTATCCGGTCGAGATGACCATCGTGCTTCAGCACCAGTTCTGGGATCTTGAGGTCGCGGACGACCATTTTTCGATCTGCCTGAACTTCAACAAGGTGCCCGAACGGCTGGTCGTGCCTTACAAGGCCATTCGCGGCTTTATCGATCCCAGCGTGCAGTTCGGCCTGGAATTCCAGGTCGAAGGCGCGCCGATGCCCGGCCAGGGCGCCGCGTCCGCCGACGAAGCCACCGAGATGCCGCAGGCGTCGGGCGAGGTGACCCCGATCGCGGCTCACCGCGCCGATGATGAGGGTGAAACCGACGCCCCGGACGACGGCGGCGGCGGTAAAGCCAAGCCGGCCGAAAAGACCGGCGAAGTGGTCAGCCTGGATTCCTTCCGCAAAAAATGATCGCGCGCAGGCGGTGCCCTCCGGGGAACGGCGGCGCCTCGATTGCGCTGCGCCCGCAACTCTCCTATGACACCGGCCAATAGGCCCCTCGGGGCTTCGGGTGACAGGAGACATGCCATGAGCACGCGCACCGAAACGGATTCCTTTGGTCCTCTTGAGGTCCCGGCCGACAAATATTGGGGCGCGCAAACCCAGCGCTCGCTCGGCAATTTCAAGATCGGCACCGAGACCATGCCGGCACCGCTGATCCGCGCGCTCGGCATCGTCAAACGCTCCGCCGCCCTCGCCAACAAAAGCCTCGACAATCTGGAGCCGCACCTTGCGCAGGCCATCGTCCAGGCCGCCGACGAAGTGGTGTCGGGCGCCCTCGACAGCCACTTCCCGCTGGTCGTCTGGCAGACCGGCTCGGGCACCCAGTCCAATATGAACGCCAATGAGGTCATCTCGAACCGCGCCATCGAGATCCTGGGCGGCACCATGGGGTCCAAGGACCCCGTCCACCCGAACGACCACTGCAACCGCTCGCAATCCTCGAACGACACCTTCCCGACGGCCATGCATATCGCCGCCGCCGAACAGGTGCATCACGCCCTGATCCCGGCCCTGAAGCATCTGCACGGCGCCCTCGACGCCAAAGCCAAGGCCTGGGCGGACATCATTAAGATCGGCCGGACCCACCTCCAGGACGCCACGCCGCTCACCCTGGGCCAGGAGTTCTCAGGCTACGCCACTCAGTTGCGTTACGGCATCGAACGGGTCGAGGCCTCCTGGCCACGCCTTTTGAAACTGGCGCAAGGCGGCACCGCCGTGGGCACCGGCCTCAATGCCAAGCCGGGCTTCGCCGAAGGCTTCGCGCGCGAAGTCGCCGCGCTAACGGGCCTGCCCTTCGAGACCGCCGAAAACAAATTCGAGGCGCTGGCGGCCCATGACGCCATAGTCGAGATGTCGGGTGTGCTGAACACGTTGGCCGCAAGCCTGTTCAAGATCGCCAACGATATCCGTCTGCTCGGCTCGGGTCCGCGCTCCGGCCTTGCCGAGTTGATGCTGCCCGAGAACGAGCCGGGCTCGTCGATCATGCCGGGCAAGGTCAATCCGACCCAGTGCGAGGCGCTGACCATGGTCTGCGCCCAGGTCATGGGCAACCACACCACGGTGACGATCGCCGGGAGCCAGGGCCACATGGAACTCAACGTGTTCAAGCCGGTGATGGCCTATGCCCTGCTCCAATCCATCCGTCTGGTGAGCGATGCCTGCGTGAGCTTTACCGACAATTGCGTGGCCGGGATCGAACCGAACCACACCCGCATCCGTGAACTGATGGAACGCTCGCTCATGCTGGTCACGGCGCTGGCGCCCAAGATCGGCTATGACAATGCCACCACCGTCGCCAAGACCGCCCATAAGAACGGCACGACCTTGCGCGAGGAGGCCCTCAAGCTCGGTTTCGTTACGGCGGAGGAGTTCGACGCCATCGTCCGGCCCGAGGATATGATCGCGCCAAAATGACTTTTTTTT
>CAZHDI010000151.1:0-2364 GCA_964531285.1 uncultured Alphaproteobacteria bacterium
GCACGGCGTTGATAAACCGATGTTCGCCGGAGCAGTCCGGAAACACCATCCGTACCCGTCATCCCCGCGCAAGCGGGGATCCAGGGCTGCACGATAGTGATGGTGTGAGAAAACTGAACGCGACGCCCCTGGATGCCGGATCTGCGCTGCGCTTGTCCGGCATGACGGCTTGAGAAGCGGGCTTGTCATCAGTCTGAGGGGCCGTCGCCGGCACCGCACGGCGTTGATAAACCGATGCCAGCCAGAGACGTGCGGAAGCACCATCCGTGCCCGTCATTCCCGCGAACGCGGGAATCCAGGGCGATACGGCATGGGATCCGCGCTGGAAACCGGAGATCCTCGCTCCTGGATGCCGGATCGGCGCTGTGCTTGTCCGGCATGACGATTTTGGAGGGCGGGCTTTGCCCTCAGTTTGAGGGGCCGTTGTCCGGTCCCTGTCCAGTCAGGGGATCAGGATGCTCGATGAGGTTTCCGGCCATTTCGACCTTTTGATTTCAGCGATCGTCGTTCTCATCGTCGCCGGTGCTGGGTTTCTGACGAATCAGCGCCGGGAGAAACGCGAATTCACTCAGACGCTTTTGGGCCGCGTTCTGTCGGACGAGCATCTGGCGCGCGCGGATTTTCTGATTCATCAGTACATGGTCGATTGCCATAAAAAGGGCATGCCAACCTGCTGCACGGGCATCTCGGCGGACGACCTTCCTGCCGAATTGCAGGAAGCGATCCGTATGACGATGAATTACTATCAGCAGATTGCCATCTCTTGTCAGAGCGGCATTCTCGACCATCATTTCGTGCTTCAAGTCTGGGGCGTTCATATCCACCGTACGGTGACATTCTTCCTCGACTATATCGAAGAAATGCGCCGCGACAGCGACCGTCCGGCGCTTTATGCCGAGTTGGAAGCCTTCGCCCTCGGCGCCGCCGCGGCCTATGACGACCGGCACCAAAACACAAGGCGCCGGCCGGCTGTGTAAGTTGTCTGCGGATCGCGTCAGTTGGCGAAGCGCAGGCGCACAGCGTCGGGGCCTTGTTCCTGAAGCCGCGCGTCGTCCTCAGCCGTCTGGCGCGCGGCGGCCCGGGCCAGCCAGACCAGCGCAAAAACGCCCGCCACCGCGCCGGCATAGAAGGTGGCCAGCCGGACGAGATGGTCGGAGACCCCCGTGTCCAGCGTCGCCCACGCGACATAGGCCACCGGCGCCGATGCGGGGATCAGCCAGAGCAGGCTGACCACCACGACGGCCATCCAATGGCGCGTCGGGATCAGGCGGAACGCGTGATAAAAGCCGAAAAACAGGGCCACGAAGACAGCGAAGCCCAATGGCGCAAGCAGGGTGCTGTCATCCAGGGTCAGCCGTGTGGATGCCATGGTGCCGGCCACGGCAAGAGCGATTACAAGGCCAAGCCCGAACTGAATGGCCAAGGCGAGCAGGGTTTGAAGCACATAGCGCATGGCAGTGGTCCGTTGCTGATCACCCCCCTGTGGATAAGATTACGGCACCACGGGCGCCTTGTTGAGCCCCTGAAGTGTGATCGCGGTCGCGCTTTCACCGTGACGCTGAGGGGTATGAAGGATTTGTCATGACCGATCTGGATGCGCCGCTTGAGGTCAACGGCTTCAAAATCCACCTGGAAGCGCTCTGTCCGGCGGATCAGCGGGCCCTCGTTGAGGATCTACGGGCGGTCGTGGCCGCCGCGCCGTTTTACCGGCCCGTCATGCCGCGCACCGGTCAGCCCTATTCGGTCCGCATGACCAATTGCGGGCCGCTGGGATGGATTTCCGATAAGGCCGGATACCGGTATGAGCCCCGCCATCCGGTGACCGGCGATCCCTGGCCGGCGATGCCGGACCGGCTTCTGGCTCTGTGGGACCGGTTCGCCGCGTGTCCCGTCCGCCCCGAGGCGGCGCTGATCAACCGCTATCAGGACGCGGCCAAGATGGGGATGCACCGGGATGCCGACGAGCAGGCGGCCAATGCGCCGGTGGTGTCGGTCTCTTTGGGCGATACGGCCCTGTTCCGCATGGGCGGGCCGGAGCGGCGCGGTGCGACCCGCTCGATCCGGCTGCCATCGGGCAGCGTCGTGGTCATGGGCGGCCCGGCCCGGCATTTTTTCCACGGGGTGGACCGCATTCTGCCCGGCTCGTCGGGCCTTTTGACCGGGGGCGGGCGGATCAACATCACCATGCGGCGGGTCACGCCGTTCTAGAGCAGGCGGCTTTTACGCTCAGATGCCCGCCACCCAAGCCCTTATGGTGCCATGGTGATCGCGCCAGTCGGCCCAGGCGCTGCGGGCCCAGGCGGTCACGGTCTCGGCATGACGGGGCGTACCGACATCGGGCAGGACATTCGCCATGGTCATGGT
>CAZHDI010000151.1:2464-5661 GCA_964531285.1 uncultured Alphaproteobacteria bacterium
GTCACGGCCGGCCTCACGCGCCAGAGATCAATTCACTGTCAGGAATTGATGGTTTATACTGTCCTCGTTGATGGGAGGTGCGTGCTCGCTCGGCGCGATCAAGGGCCCGGCTTGCATTCTCCTGTTCGATCGGGGGACACTCAGATCGCCGCGCGCGCGCGGTGATCGTGAACGGCGGGTTCCGAGGCACAGCCATCCCTTCAGGGGGATTGGCTTGGAGATATCAGGGCCAAGGGCAATCAAACCAAGGGTGGCGGACAGGTGAGACGCAGACGTTCCAAAACAGCCGACGAGACCGATGTCGATCTGACACCGATGCTCGACATCGTGTTTATCATGCTGATCTTTTTCATCGTCACCGCCACCTTCGTGCGTGAGCGCGGGCTTGACGTGCTCCGGCCGGACGACACCGACCAGCCGCAGCAGACCCGCGTGTCGCCGATCGTGATCTATGTGACGGCGCAGAACGACATTCAGGTGCCCGATGCCCGCGCCACCAACAATCTGCGGACCATCCTGCCGCAGGCCGTGCGCGCGAATGTGGAGCGCCTCCAGGTCGACAGCCCGGACGCGCCGGTGCTGATCCAGGCCGATCCGGGTGCGGATATGGGCGTGACGCTCGGCGTCATGGACCAGGCGCGCCTCGCCAACGCGGCCTCGGTGTCGATCGCAACCGTCGAGTAATCCGCCATGGAGCGCTGGCGCCCAGCGCTTTATGCCGCCGGTATTGCCGGTGCCCTCCTGCTGGTCGTTCTGACCTGGCCGGGGGGCTTTGGCCGGTCCGGTCCGGGCGGGTCCGGTGACAGCGCCCGCCCCGCCGGGACCGCTTTTCCCGTTTTCATTTATGCGACCGAGGATGGCCGTGTCCTGATCGACGATCCGGACGCGCAAGGCTGGGTCGCCATTTCCGCCGATCAGGTCGCCCATACGCTGGTGCGGCTTGGCGCGCACGGCAATCTCGGCCCCGGCGGCGGCCGTCCGGTGGAGATCATCGCCGAGGCCGGGGCGCCAAGACCGCTTCTTGAAACCGTACTCGATCAGGCCCGCGCGGCCCGGGCGCCGCTGGTCACGGTAGCGCCGATCCGCACCGCCGACCCCGCCACGGCGCGCGCCTCTGAGGAGACCCCATGACCCTGAGCTATTGGCGTCTTGCGATTTACGGCGTGATCCTGATGGGCGCCCTGTGGGTGGCCCTTGTGGGCTTTGGCGGCGATGAACCCGGCCTGCCGCAGCCCGGCGACGGCATCCCGGTGATCCTGTTCATTTCGTCCGACGGCGCGCTGCGCACCTCGACGTCCGGGACACCGTCCGAGACCATTCTCGATCCCGTCGATCTGCCGGATGTGTTCGCCCAGCAGGGCGTGGCCCAGAACAACCGGCCGGTGGTGATCATCGCCCATGAGAATGCGCCCAGCGGCCAGCCGGTTCAGGTGATGGATTACGCCCGCCGTGCCGGCGCACCGTCGGTCACCCTGGTGGTCGCGGCCCTGGATTGAGGGGATGAGCCGGCATTACCTCCGGGCACAGGCCGCTGGCTGTTTTTTGAATGCGTCCGCTCCGGTCGGCGCGCAGGCGCGCCGATCCTCGCATGAAGCGTGCTCAGGGCTGCACCTTGTGCCCCCTTGCAGGGTGAGTTGCGCAGCGGAAGCCATTCAATAAGGCGTCCAGCCCGGCACCGGCGACGCTGAGAACAGCCAGAGATGGCTGTAGAACAGTGCGCCGTACATCGCCAAGGCCGCCAGCCATTGCCACCAGGCGATTTCACCCAGACCCCGCAGCACCGATTGCCCTTTGACCGCTGCCGCGAACGGGATGTTCGAGCTTTGCGCCGTATAGGCCGCCCAGACCGGCCCGAGCGCGCGGTCCCGCTTGGCATCGATCGACCGGGTGCCCGCCGCCGTGAGGATCACGAAGGTCCCGAACAGGATGATCGAGGCCAGATCGCCGTTCACCGCCAGATGGAACGCGGCCCAGAGCAGCACGCCCCACAGGAACGGGTGCCGGGTGATCCGGTGAATGCCGCGCGGATCCGGCAGGCGGTCCGGCTTTCGGCCGACCTGCACCGCCGTCGGACCGTTGGTGCTGATCCCGATCACAACGAGCAGAGTCGCCAGCAGCATGATGAGCCCGCCGACATGCCAGACCCAGAGCGGCGCGGCCCAATAGACCGCATTTGCGGGCGAGACCGAGGCGTCGTTGTAGGCCATGGCCAGCCAGGTGATCCCAGCCAGCGACCCGCCGCTGAAGGCGATCATATAGACCGGCTCGCCGATCCGCGCGGTCACCGCATCGCGCAAACGCGTGCCGGAAACACCCAGATGGATCACGAGAAAAAACACGGCCGCCAAACTGAGATTGAGCATGTCATCCCCTCCACCGGTCACCGGATCCGCCGCCGGTCTTGCCGCGAACCAGGGCGGTCCCGGCCACCCTGGCCGAATGATCTAATCACTGCATATATCGACGGTGCCACAGCCATCCCTCAGCGTCCAGCGCCGATGCCGCCCGCCCGCCCGCGCAATGGGCCATCGATTGTCCCTGCCGCGCTTGCGGGTTTGACCCACACTCCTTATATCCACCGGCGTAGCGAGAGCCGTGCTGCCAAGCGCGCCGGCCCTTTGTTTGATCCGACGTGTTGTCGCAACCTGCCGCCGATTTCGGACCGTGTCCGGACCGCCGGCACCTCAATCTGGGGACCGGCCGGGTGCTGATTTCAAGGCCCGGCCAGGATCTGCCGCAAGGAGTGAGAGAAACCATGTCTAAAGTGATCGGTATCGACCTGGGCACCACCAATAGCTGCGTCGCTATCATGGACGGCAGCCAGCCCAAGGTGATCGAGAATGCCGAAGGCGCCCGGACCACGCCGTCCATGGTGGCCTTTTCCGACGATGGCGAACGCCTCGTCGGCCAGCCGGCCAAGCGCCAGGCCGTCACCAATCCGACCCATACGTTTTTCGCCATCAAGCGCCTGATCGGCCGCAATTTCGACGATCCGACCGTCACCAAGGACAAGGGCATGGTGCCCTATGAGATCGTCAAGGCCGACAATGGCGATGCTTGGGTGAAGGGGCCGGACAAGACCTATGCCCCGTCCGAAATTTCCGCCTTCATCCTTCAGAAAATGAAGGAAACCGCCGAAGGCTATCTCGGCCAGCCGGTCACCAAGGCGGTGATCACAGTGCCGCCCTACTTCAACG
>CAZHDI010000152.1:0-5600 GCA_964531285.1 uncultured Alphaproteobacteria bacterium
ATGTTCCGCGATCATATTTCGGTTCCGACCATTCCCGCGCTGGCGCGGGCGCGCCGTCATCTGGACCGCTCGGGCCGCGCGGATGTGAGCCTGGTGATCACCGGCGGGCTGCGCACACCGATGGATTTCGCCAAGGCTCTCGCCCTGGGCGCCGATGCGGTCGCGGTCTCGAACGCGGCGATCCAGGCCATCGGCTGTCTGGCCATGCGCGCCTGCAACACCAACAATTGTCCGGTCGGCATCACATCGATGAAGGATCACCTGCGCGCGCGCATTCAGATCGAGGCGTCAGCCCGTCAGCTCACGAATTTTCTGGAGGCGTCGGTCGAACTCATGCAGGTGATGGCGCGCGCTTGCGGTCATCGCTCCTTGAGCGCCTTTTCGCCGGACGATCTGATCACGTGGAAAGAAGAGATGGCGCGCCTCGCCGGGGTGGCCTATGGCGGCGTTGCCGGACGGTCATAACGGCGCGCCGCGGCCTTATATCCGCTGGGCCGCCACGGTGGCCAGCCGGCGGCCGGTCATGAATTGATCGGCATCGTTCGAGGCCGCGGGTTGCGGTCCGCAAAGGGCATAGACCGCCTTGGGGCCGCCGGTGATGGCCAGACACGGCATCCAGGACGCCGGCATTTCACCGAGCTGCGGGGTTTCGCCCGGCGCATGGAAATGCACCCGGCGGACGGTCGAGTCGAGCACAACCCGGCGCACGTGGCGTTGCCCGGACGCCATGGTCAGCAGACAGATTCGCCCGTCATAGGTTTCCAGCGGTGCCGGCGCCGCGTCCTCGAAATAGAAGGTCGCGTCGCCGAAAAAATCGGTCTTGTCGAGCGTCTGCCTACGGATGGCCAGGATCCGCTCCGGATCGCAGCCGCGCGGGACGGGGACGGACATCGCGTCCGGCATGCCGGGATGGCGCGGATCGTTCACCACGTCCTGTACGGACCAGCTGGTCGTCAAAAAACCGGACACCGCGATGCTCCGGGTCGGGGCGATCAGATCCAGCACATGGCAGCCCAGCGCCCGGCTCAAACGCTCCAGCCAATCCAGTGTTAGCCGGCGGTCGCCGTTCTCCAGCTTCATGATCTGCGCGGCCGTGGTGCCGGCGCCCTGGGCGGTCTGGGCGAGCGTCATCCCGCGTTCCCGTCTGATCCGGCGGATGGTGCGCGGACAATCAAGGCGCAGAGGATCATTGTGCATCGCGATGTACTCTCAATCGTCACACGCGGCGGCGCGCGGAGATGACCAATCTGAAAGACGGCCAGCGCGTCGCCTTGTCTTCGACTATGACCGCGTGGGCGCCGGGAGCGAGTGACCACGGTCACGGGCTTCGGAGCCTTAATCTCCGGGCTGGCTCAATCTGTGACAGGCGCAGCACGCGGGCGCGGCAGGGCACGCACCATAGCGAATCTTGGTCATTCATCTCAAACCCTTATGACGTGCAGCTTCTGTTGCGCCGGGCCCGCGTCAGGCGATAGGATCAAATCCCAGGAGACACGCGCGTTTTCGGGGGCGAGCGGGCAATGAAAATCTGGTACGAAATCGACGATGCGCTGGCCGAAGCCATCGACGATCAGGAAGCGCAGTTCCATGCGGACTGCCGTTTCGAAGTGTGGGAATGGTGCACGCTCGGCTCATGCAGCGAAGCCAGCCTTGTCGGGCGGTTTCCCAACCATCGGCTGGCCGAAAGCGTGGCCACCAGTCTGAACGATCAGGTCAAGCAAACCGGCCGCGGCGCCTTTTATCCGCGCGATATGCGCCAGGCGGCTTATGACCTGTTCCACGCCGCCGATCTCGACACCAGCACCGTTCATTAAGGAGCGGTGCAGGGCGACACGCCGGCGCGCTCTGCTTTTTTCAAAACCATAGGGACCGGGAGCGGCGGCGAAGGGGCTCGGCGCGCCTTAGAACTTGCCGATCAAGGTGAACGACACCGTGGATTCCGGACCGATTTGGCCCGGCATCAGCGTTTCATCACGCAGTTCGTAGGTGTAGTTCACCGAACCGGCAAAGAACGGCAGGAACTGCCATGTGGCGATGACGCTGGCTTCCGCGTCGCCCGGCAGACCGTCCATGGACTGAAGATCGAGGCCGGGGCTGGCCAGCACGCCTTCCGCGCTCATCGCGAAGTTGGGTGTGATGTAATAGGTCACGCCGCCGCCGAGGGTCTCCTCGAACATGGGCTGAAGGATCGCGAGTTCCTGGGTCTCGGCCAGACGGCGCCCGACCGTGGTCGACAGTGAAAAGCTCTCGCTCAGCCGCCAGTTCAACGTCGCATCGCCGATCACACCCGCGGCGGGCTTGAGCCCCGCGATCATCGTGTCCTGTTCGATATGATCGAGGGTGAGGAACCCGGACAGGCTGCTGTCGCCAATGCTGAACGTGACGTCCGACGCACGGCTGAGGACGAACCGGCTGAACTCGTCTTCCGGCAGGGCCGGCGCCGTCGGCGTTTCGACCGCCTTGAGATCCTCGGCGAAATTGAAGCCCGGCAACTCGAAGGCCAGCGCCTCGTCTCCGGACGCGAGATCCGAGGAGGCCACGGCATCCGCATAAGCCGGCGTCCAGGCCCCGAGGCTTAACAGGGCCGCACAGACAAACGCACGCAGCGCAAATGCGCCGCGCGGTGCCTCGCTGTACAGCTTATGATCAGCCGGTCCCGAACCCACGGATCTCTCCCAATTCGATGGTCTGATATTAGGCCCTCGGCCCTGGGCTCACAAGCGGCCCATGAGCAACACCGACCCTTAAAATTTAACAATCTGCGCGCACCCCTACCTGGGAGTGTGCCGCCTTGAGCCTGGGGAAGCGTGTCCGGGATGGCTAGGGCGCCCCTGCCGGCCGGTCATGCAGGGTTAAGGCCAGCCGGCGGCCACGCTCTATGACAGATCCTCAAAACAGGCTACGCCTAGCGCCATGGGCCAGGTTTGTGATCACCGCGACACCGGGGAGACGGCGGGGCCGGCGCGGGTGACCACCCCGGCCGAGCGCCGGCGCGCATTCCGCATCCTGTTCCTGAGCCTGACCTGTCTGGGCATGGGCCAGACGGTGATCTTCTCGATCCTGCCGCCGATTTCCCGCGATCTGGGCATTTCCGAGTTTCAGGTCGGCGCGATTTTCATGGTCTCGGCCGTCTTTTGGCTGGTGATGAGCCCTTATTGGGGCCACCAGTCCGACAAATGGGGCCGCAAGCCGGTGATTCTGGTCGGGCTGGGCGGGTTCGCGGTCTCGACCCTGCTGTTCGCGGGCCTGATCGAGTGGGGACTGAGCGGGGCGATGGCCATGGGCCTGATCTATCCGCTGATGATCGCCGCGCGCACCATCTACGGCACGCTGGGGCCGGGTGCCATGAGCGGCGGACAGGCCTATGTCGCCGACCGGACCGATCTGACCGAACGCACCTCGAAGCTCGCCGCCATGGGCGCGGCCTTCGTGCTCGGAACCACGATCGGACCGGGGCTTGTTGCGATCTTTTCCGGGTTCGGGCTCCTGGCGCCGCTCTATGTGGCGGCGGGGCTGGGCGGGTTCGGGTTTCTGGCCGTTTGGCTTTATCTGCCCGAACGCAGCGAGCCGATGGACCGGCCCCGCGCGTCCCTGTCGCCCGGCTTTTTCTTCGATCCCCGGATCCGCGCCGCCGTGCTGATCTCGGTCGCGCTTGCGGCGGCCCATGCGATCCCGGTGCAGACCATCGTCTTTTTCATGCTCGATGTGCTGGCCAAGGACGCCAAACTCGCCGCGCAACTGGGCGGCGTGGTGCTGATGGTCTCCAGCGTGGCGGTGCTGGTCGTCCAGCTGGTGATCCTGCCGCGTCTGCCGCTGTCGGGCACCGGCCTGATGACCCTGGGCGCGGGGCTGGCGTCGGCCGGGTTCGTCATCTTCCTGCTCGGAGCCTGGAATATCGGCTTTCCGGCAATCCTCGTCGCCGTGGTGATTCTCAATGCGGGGCATGGGCTGGCGCGCGCCGGCGCCGTGGGGTCGGCATCGCTCGCGGTCACGCCCGATGAGCAGGGCGCGGTCGCGGGCGTCATGGGCGCGACCGGCGGGGCGGGCTTTATCGTCGCCCCGCTTCTGGGCATGCCGCTTTACACGGTCTCGCCCTTTGCGCCCTACGCGCTGAGCCTGGTGTTCTGCGCCGGTGTGGTGATCTGGCTGTGGCTCAACCCCGCCAGAGCCGGGGACTGAAAGCCGCCGCTCACCCGCCGCTGCGCGCGCTGTTACGCAGCGCCTCGAGCATGGCCGAGGAGGCGAACCCGTCCGCCGGCAGACCATTGTCCCGCTGGAACGCCCGCAGCGCCCGTTTGGTGTTGGCGCCGATAATCCCGTCCGGCGTGCCCGCGCCGTAACCGGCCCGGTTCAGAAGACCCTGAAGCTCATAGCGCTCATCGCGCTTCAGGAGTTTCAGATGGCGCGGCCAAGCGGCGGCGACGCTCGGGCGGCCCACGAACCGGTCGCTCAGCATGCCGATGGCCAGGGCATAGGACGTGGCCTGATTATAGCGCATGATCACGTCGAAATTCTTGTAGGTGAGAAAGGCCGGACCGGTATAGCCCGCCGGGATGAGGATCTCGCCGGTGATCTCCGCGGCCGGCAGGGCCGCGCCGCCCGGCTTGGTGACGCCCTAACCGCGCCAGAACGACAACGGGCGCTCGGACCCGGCCAGGCTGAGGTCGAACCCGGCGGGCAGAACCACCTCGCGGCCCCAGATGTAGTCCTCCTGCCAGCGATGGCTTTTGAGGTAATTGGCGGTCGAGGCCAGCGCATCGGCGATCGTGCCCCAGATATCGCGCCGCCCGTCGCCGTCCCAATCGACCGCATAGGCCAGGAACGTGGACGGAATGAATTGGGTATGCCCCATGGCCCCGGCCCAGGAGCCTTTGAGCCCGGCGCGGGTGGTGTCGCCGGCCTGAAGGATCTTGAGCGCCGCGAGGAGTTCGCGCTCGCCGAATTTCTGGCGCCGGCCCTGATAGGCCAGCGTCGCCAGCGAGGCGATCACATCGTCCGAGCCCAGAATGGCGCCGTAGCTCGACTCAAGCCCCCACACCGCGACGATCACCTCGGCGGGAACGCCGTAGCGCGCCTCGATGCGCGACAGCAGCGCGCCATGCTGGGCCAGCTTGGCCTTGCCGTTGGCGACCCGGGTGTCGGACACCGCGCTGTCGAGATAGGACCAGATGGGCCGCACGAATTCCGGCTGGCTGCGGTTGCGCTCGATGGCCTTGGCGGTCGGCTCGACGCCGTCGAACGCCATGTCGAACACATCGGCGCGGATGCCCTCGCGGATCGCCTTGGCGCGAAACCGGGCGCGCCAGTCCTCAAAGCCCGGCGGAATGACAACCGCGTCGGCGGCCGGCGCGCTCGCGCGGGCCTGGGGCACGGCGAGCGGCGTCAGCGCGCTCAAAGCGACAAGCCCGGCCCCAAAAAGCCACCCGTGGAAAGACTGCAATGTGAGACGCGCGCGCATGGATCCTCCGCCAGCCAGGATGTGTGACGTGGTCTTATGACCGATTCCCGGGACGGAATTACGGCAAAGGCGGCGCCGCGAACCGCGCCACACGCGGGAGTGGTCGATGGCAGCCCTGCGCGCTAGGGTGCGGCGCCCTGAG
>CAZHDI010000153.1:0-5508 GCA_964531285.1 uncultured Alphaproteobacteria bacterium
CTACCCCCGCGCCGTGCGGCGGTACACCAGTACGTCGCGCACGCCGCCCCGGTCGGGGTAATACCGCTGCTCGGCCCGCACGAAGATGAAACCAAGTTTCTTCAGCACACCGATGGAGGCGCTATTCTCGGCGAAGGTCACGGCCTCGGTACGGCGGATCGAAAAGGTTGCCTCGAACCAATCCAGACCGGCCTGGGCGGCCTCGCTGGCCAGCCCCTCGCCCCAATGGGGTTTGGCGATCCAATAGCCGATCTCGCCGATGCGGCTGAACGCCCGCGGCCGGGACACGCGCAGCGACAAGGTGCCGATAAAGGTGCCGTCGGCCCGGCGCTCAAGCGCCAGCGCGCAGCCGCGCCCGCGCGCCGCGATCCGGATTTCCCGCGCAATCCAGTCGCGCGCGTCTTCCTCCGAATACGGAAACGGCAACTCGCCGGTCTGCTTGGCCACGTCCCACTCGCCCATGAACGCGGCCACGGCGGCGGCATCGCCCGCCCGCAACCGGCGCAGGCGCAGGCGCGGCGTCAGGATGGGCAGCGTATCCAGGACCGTCTCAGCTGCGATAGTCGGCGTTGATCGAAATATAGCCGTGCGTGAGATCGCAGGTCCAAATCGTGGCAGCCGCCGAGCCGGAGCCCACGTCAACCTCAATCGCAATCTCCTGTTCCTTCATGGCCCGCGACAGCGCGCCCTCGTCATACCGGGGATGGCGCGCGCCCTTGGCCGCGACCGGCAGCCCGGCGATCTTGATCGCAAGGCGCACCGGATCGAAGGCCACGCCGGCCTTGCCCAGCGCCATGACGATCCGGCCCCAATTGGCATCCTCGCCCGCAATCGCGGTCTTGACCAGGGGGGAGTTCGCCACCGCCTGGCCTAACATACGGGCCGCGCGGGTGGTTTCCGCGCCCTTGATGTCGATTCTGACGAGTTTGGTCGCGCCCTCGCCGTCCCGGACCACCTGAAGCGCCAGATCGTGCATGACCGCGTGCCAGGCCTTGCGGAAGGCCGCCAGGCGCTTGTCCCCGGCCCGGGTGACCGGCGCATGCCCGGCCTGACCGGTCGCGAAAGCCAGCACCGTGTCATTGGTCGAGGTGTCGCTGTCCACCGTGATGGTGTTGAAGGTATCGCGCGTGCCCAACAGCAGCAGGGTTTGGAGCACATCCGGCGGCAGGGCCGCGTCGGTGACCAGAAACGCGAGCATGGTGGCCATGTCCGGCGCGATCATGCCGGAGCCCTTGGCGATGCCGTTGATGGTCACCGGCACATCGTCGATGAGCGCGGTTGCCGTCGCCGCTTTGGGAAAGGTGTCGGTGGTCATGATCGCGGTCGCGGCATCGGACCAGGACGACGGGCGGGCCTGACCGGCCTCCAACAGACCCGGAAGCGCCGTTACGATGGGCGCCGGATCGAGCGGTTCGCCGATGACGCCGGTCGAGGCCATGAACACCTCGCGCTGGCGGCATTTCAAGTCCTTGGCACCGGCCTGACCGACGGCCTTGACCGTCTCCATGCCCGCCTTGCCGGTGAACGCATTGGCATTGCCCGCATTCACGACCAGCAGGCGCGCCTCGCCGCCGGCCTTGCCCAGATGATCCCGGCACCACGCCACCGGCGCGGCCGCCGCGGCGGACCGGGTGAAGACGCCGGCCGCCGCCGTTCCGGGTGCAAACTGCGCCACCAGCAGATCGGGACGGCCGGTGTATTTCGTGCCCAGCCCGGTCACCGCGATATCGGCGCCGGCGACGGGCGGCAGATCGGGCAGCGCTTTGGGCGCCAGCGGCGAGCGCGGCAGGGCCTTCTTCGCCTTGGGCTTGGGGGCGGCCGGTTCGGGCGGCATGGGCGGGCTCTGCTCGGCGGCATGGCGGCGCAGAAGCGAACTCCTGAGGGCCGCGGCCAGCGGATCGAGCGCGTGCTGAAGATCGAGCCGGCCCGTGGCTTTGCCGGCAGCGGCGGCGCGGGCCGATTTAGCACGGGCGCGCCCGCGCACGGGCGGCGTCTTTTTGGGCGGACGGGCCATGGACGGATCCCCCTTCACTCTGGGGTTGTTGGCAGGGCGCGCAGCATTCCCGGTTTGCCGGCCCTTCGCAAGGGCCAATGAGCGCAGCGGCGGGGGCAAGGCCCTTGAGCCGGCCTGCGCCCGCCCGTAGGGTCAGGGCCGAACCGAGACCGTCGCAGGCAAAAGGGGGGCTTGCAGATGAGCGACCTATTCGACGTCGAGCGCAGCGTGATGGCGCTCATCGCCCGGGAGACGGGCCGCATCGTCGATTTCGACTGGCTCACCGCCATTGTCTATCTGATCACGATCGTCATCGGCGCCGTGGCCTCGGGCTATCTGATGAACGCCCAGACCGGCCGGGCGCCCAAGGACCGTGCCTATATGGATGCCGGCGCCTCCCCCTGGGTGCCGATTCTGCACACCAGCGTCTCGGCGCTCCTGGCCGCCGCGCTCTATTACATCCTCACTGGACGGATCTTTGTCGAATATATCGTCGTGCTGACCGCGTCGGTCATCGGCACGCGGATCTTTTTCGTCATCGCCGATGCGGTCATCGGTATTTCCGACATCGGCCGCAAGGAAAAGATCCGCATCCTCGGCAATATCCATATGGGTGTCGCACCGCGCGTCTTGGTCCTGGGCCTCTTGGTCGTGATGACACTGGCGCTTTACTACACATGGTGGGTCGCGCTTCAGACCTCGTTCCGGGTGGACCTGAGCGAAACCGCCGTCGAGACCCGCGTTGCGATCCTGCTCTTTGTGATCCCGGCCATGCTCGGCTTCGTACTGCAAATGCCGATCTACGTCCCGGCGCTGGCCAACAAATATCTCGACGGGCAGGTGCGCAGCTATGTTTTGTCGCGCCTGGTGCCGGTGTGTCTCACCGCGTCGATCATGGTCGTGCTGCCCAGTGTCGTGTTCGGCGAGGAGGCCCGCGCCTATATCGCCTGGCTGCCGGAACTCGACGATCTTGTCTGGCTGCCGCTGTCGCTGTTCCTGGCGGTCGGGGTGATCCCGTTCGGCATCGGGCTGCTGAACCATCAGTCCTTCATCATCGACTGCAAGAAATTCCATCGCGGCTGGCTCCAGCAGCTGTCGGAAGCCTTAGGAGACCCCCAGCGCCTGGAGACCCAGAAGCGCGCGCTCGTCAATGAGATGGTGCTGATGGCCCGGCGCAGCCGCTACTACGAGAATTATATGTATGCGCTGGCCAACCGGCATTTCGGCGACGACTCCGAGAAGCTCGCCGCATTCGAAGCCATGATCGGCATGTCGCGGGGCATGCTCGACCAGGAGCAGTTCAACATCATCGCCGACAAATATGCCGAATTGCCCCTCTGGGATTATCCGACCACCCTGATCGACGATCTGTTCCTCTACTGGTCGTCGCTGGAGGATGGGACGGTCACCGCCGACAAGATCGCGGTCTGGACCAATCGGCTGGGCGCCGACAACGACGATCTGCGCCGGGACATCGTCTCGCCGATCACGACGGCGGTGGTTTCGGGCCTGGCCGGACCGGCCTTCGCCTGGCTCTACGCCTATGCCGAAACCCTGCTCACCGCGCGGTGACCGGGCCTCTAAACCGGCAGGTCGGCGGGGATCACGAAAAACGCCAGCACGCTGGACAGAACAAGCAGGGCGGCGGCGACCAGAAGCAGGATCCGGGTGACGACGGGCGATGACATGGGCTGACCTCCTGGCGCCTCGCTTGGGTTGGCGCCTGCCACCCCTTATATAGGGGAAGCGCCGGATTGGGCAGGTGTCCGGCACGCCGCCGCGTGCCGCTTGGCCGACCGGGCCCTGAGCGGCTATGACAGGGCGGACAGAAAACACGACGCGGCCCGCCGGACGGCGGTCCTCACAGCTCGGGTTCGGGGAGGCACCCCGGAGACGGCACCAGACAGACCGGTCCTTGAGGCGCGCGATCCTGCGCTGCCCGGGCGGCCGGCACAGCGGAAGAAGGACGATCATGCTGGGATTTGGCGGCATAGCGCGCAAGATGTTCGGTTCGGCCAACGACCGGAAACTCAAGCCGTTTCTGCAAAAGGTTGAGGCGATCAACGCGCTGGAGCCTGAACTGGAAGGTCTGAGCGACGAGGCCATCCGCGCCCGCACGGCGGATTTCAAGGCCCGCGTCGAGCAGGGCGAGAGCCTGGACGATCTTCTGGTCGAGGCCTTCGCCACCGTCCGCGAGGCGGCCAAGCGCACCCTGGGCCAGCGCCATTACGATGTGCAGCTTATGGGCGGCATGGTCATGCACAAGGGCATGATCGCCGAGATGAAGACCGGTGAAGGCAAGACCCTGGTGGCCACCCTGCCCGTCTATCTGAACGCCCTGGCGGGCCGCGGCGTCCATGTGGTGACCGTGAACGACTATCTGGCCAGCCGCGACGCGGACTGGATGGGGCAGGTTTACCGCTTCCTCGGCCTTGAGGTGGGCTGCATCGTCCATGGCCTGAACGACGACGAGCGCCGCAAGGCCTACGCCGCCGACGTGACCTATGCGACCAACAACGAGTTGGGCTTCGACTATCTGCGCGACAATATGAAATACAGCCTGGAGTCGATGACCCAGCGCGGCCATTACTTCGCGATCGTTGATGAGGTGGACTCGATCCTGATCGACGAGGCGCGCACCCCGCTGATTATCTCCGGGCCGACCGACGACATGTCGGACATGTATCGGATCATCGACACCCTGATCCCGCATCTGTCCGAAGAGCATTACGAGATCGACGAGAAGGCCCGCTCGGTGACCCTCACCGAGGACGGCAACGAAGCCATCGAGGATCTGCTGCGCGCCGAGGACGAGCGCCGCCTTGCCGAGGATCCCACCGCCGAGCTGCTGATGCAGGGCGACGGCATGTACGACATCGCCAATGTTTCGGTCGTGCATCATGTGAACCAGGCGCTCAAGGCCCACAAGCTGTTCGCGCGGGACAAGGACTACATCGTCAAGGGCGACAAGGTCATCATCATCGATGAGTTCACCGGCCGGATGATGGAAGGCCGGCGGTACTCGGAAGGTCTGCACCAGGCGCTGGAAGCCAAGGAGAATTGCGCCATCCAGCCGGAGAACCAGACCCTCGCCTCGATCACCTTCCAGAATTACTTTCGGCTATACGACAAGCTCGCCGGCATGACCGGTACGGCGCTCACCGAGGCGGCCGAATTCGAGGACATCTACAAGCTCGGCGTGGTGGACATGCCGACCAATGTCGATATCGCCCGGATCGACGACGATGACGAGGTCTATCGGACGGTTGCGGAGAAATACGACGCGATCGTCGAACAGATCGAGGATTGCTATGAGCGCAAGCAGCCCGTCCTGGTCGGCACCACCAGCATCGAGAAGTCCGAATTCGTCGCCGGGCTTCTCAAGAAAAAGAAGGTCAAGCATCAGGTTCTGAACGCGCGCTATCACGAGCAGGAAGCCCAGATCGTCGCGGAAGCCGGGGTGCCCGGCGCGGTGACCATCGCGACCAACATGGCCGGGCGCGGCACCGATATTC
>CAZHDI010000154.1:0-5322 GCA_964531285.1 uncultured Alphaproteobacteria bacterium
TCACCAGGCGCTTGTCGCGATAGATCAGCCCCTCGCGGTAGAGTTGGACAAAGCCCTTGAGCACGGCCTTGGACAGCCCGTCATCCATAGTGAAGCGCTCGCGGCTCCAATCGCAGGACGCGCCCAGGCGGCGCAGTTGTTCGGTGATCTTGCCGCCGGATTCCTCTTTCCATTGCCAGACCCGGCGCACGAACGCGTCGCGGCCCATGGTCCGCCGGTCGGTCTTGTTCTCAGCCTGAAGCTCGCGCTCGACGACCATCTGGGTCGCGATGCCGGCATGGTCCATGCCCGGCTGCCACAGCACGTCGCGCCCGCGCATCCGCTCGAAGCGGCACAACACATCCTGGAGGGTGTTGTTGAGGGCGTGCCCGATATGCAGCGATCCGGTGACATTGGGCGGCGGGATGACGATGGTGAACGGCTCGCCGTCGCTCGCACGCCCGGCGGCGAACAGGCCCTGATCTTCCCATTGGCGGTACAGGCGGGGTTCGGCCTCATCGGGCCGGAAAGTCTTATCCAACATCAGCGCTCAGCGGGCCGCGCGGCGTCATCCGGATGCGGTGGGCGGGCCCAGACCCCTTCTCAACAGTGATTCATTCGGACAGCCGCCGGATTGGCAGCCGTCACGGCGTCAGGTGCTACACCCGCCCGGAAAGGCGAGTCGCCGCGCCGCCTGTATACCATTGACGGCGCGCCCCGCCATGGCAAGGGGCCGCATGCAAAACGCCGGCGGGCGCGGGCCCACCGGCGTTCAAAAATTCTGTCGGATGTGCGGTGCGTCAGCGCCGCTTGCGGCTTGCCACCCGATGCACCTCGCGTTCGACCACCTCTTCGACGATCTCCGGCAGGTTATCTTCGAGCCAGTCGCGCAGCATCGGGCGCATCATCTCGCGGACGATCGCTTCGAGCGACTGTCCCGACGGTGCATCCGTGTTGCGGCTCACCACTACATCGCGGCCCAAAGCGCCGAACGCCGAGGCGGCCTTGTCGAGCGCCTGTTCCGAGATCAGCGTGGTCTCGTCCGGCTCGTCTTCGTAATAGTCAACCTCACCCTCAGGCTCGGCCCGCTGCGGCACCTGCGCCGCGACGGCGGGCTTGGGCGCTTCGTAGGCCGGGCGCTCATAAGATGCCTGCTGATAGGCCGGCTGTTCGAACAACGGCCGAGCGACCGGTTCCGGTTCCGGTTGGGGCTCCGGCTCGGGCTGCGCGGCAACCGGTTCCGGCTGCACAGCGGCCGGCTGCGGCATGACCGGGGCGGCCGGCTCCGGGACTGGCTCAGGCGCCGGCTCATCATAGGCGACATCCTGCGGCTGATCCGGCGCCACTTGCGTCAGTTCCAGCACGTCCGCACCGCCCTCGTCCTCCACCGCATGAAGCGGCGGCTGAGGCAATTCGGGTTCCGGCTGAGGCTCCGGCGCGGCGGCCATGGCCGGCTCATGATGAGCAGCGCCATTCGTCGCCTGCGGCGCCGGTGCAGCCTCTTCGCTGTCTTCGGAGATGATCCGGCGGATCGAGGCCAGGATCTCCTCCATTGTCGGTTCCTGCTGGGTGCTCTCTTGTTCGCTCATCGGATTCCCTGAATATTCGTCTGAATGTCCGTCAACACTGGCCGGCCCGTCCGGACCCGGATCAACGGCATGCTATCCGCGAGCATGCTGCCTTGGCACCCTTTGGGCACCATCCGGCCGGTTCGCCGCCACCCTCTCTGCGCGCCGCCCGTTTCAGGGCTGCCAATCCGTGCCGCACCCGTTCAAGATCCCGGTCCAGCGTCCTATCCAGCCAAGGGCCAGCGCGCCAGACCGTGCCAAAACAGCATGCCGGGGAACACTAGCGATCCCCGCCCCCCAACACTCTTACAATCTTGACAGACTAAACGGCGCGGAATGGCTACCTAGATTGGCGAGGCAGCGATTCGGCCATGACGGCTGTCAAGATCTGTCTAAGTCATCGTCCCCAAATGGGACGAGACCGTGGCGGTTGTAACAAATCCGAACGCAGGCGCACAGTCATGCGATTGCGTTTACTCGTCTTTGGACCACCAGCCTAACCACTGACCCTTGACGTCATCATAATGAACATCCGGATCGTAATAGGCCACGTTCATATTGAGATCCTGGGCCGTGAGGCTGCCGATGGTCGACAAAAGCTGGAACGCGGCGACATATTCATCGCGTTCGGCCCGCACCAGGGTCACCCGCGAATCAAGCAGTTCCTGCTCCGCATCCAGAACATCGAGTGTCGTGCGGGATCCGACCTGGGCCTCCTGCTGCACGCCCTCGAAAGCGATTTCATTGGCGCGCACCTGTTCGGCGCTCGATGCGATGGTCGAGCGGGCCGAGCGCAGGCCTTCCCACGCGGTTGCGACGCTCTCCGCGACCAGACGCTCGGCCTCGGCGATCTGCAACCGGGCTTGGCTGCGCAACTGCTTGGACTGACGAATCTGGGAATATTCGGATCCGGCCTGATACAGCGGCACATCGAGTTGCGCGACCACCTGCTTGGTCACCGAGTTGCGGTCACCGGTGAACACACTCTGCCCGCCCGGCTCACTGGTCGTATCCGAATCGACATAGGCGCCCTGGACACTCAAGGTCGGCAGGAGCGCGCCCTTGGCTACCGACACGGCATGACCGGCCGCCTTCTCGGCTTCCTTGGCGGCGCGCAGGCTCGGATTGTTGTCCAAGGCAATCGCCAGCGCGGCGGCCTCGCTCTCGGGCACCGGCGGCAACAGCGGCGGTGAACTCAGATCGCCCGGCTTGTCGCCGATCACGCGCTCGAACGCGGCGCGGCTGACGGTGAGTTGGGCCTCGGACGCGATCAGATTGGCCTGAGCCCCGCTGAGACGGGCTTCGGCCTGCGCGACATCCGTGCGGGTAATCTCACCGACCCGGAACCGATCCTGGGCGGCTTCAAGCTGGCGATCGAGAACCTGCACATTGTTCTGGGACAGCCGCAACACGGCCTCGTCGCGCAGAACGTCCATATACGCCGTGATCGTGTCGAGCAGGACCGTCTGCTCGGTCGACTGCAGTTCCGCCCGCCCGGCGCGGACATTGGCCTTGGCGCGGCGATATTCGTTGAAGGTCCGGAAACCGGCGAAAATCTGCTGCTGGGCCGAGACCTGATACTGAGTCGTCTTGGCGACTTCGGCAATCGACGACGTGAACACCTCACCGCCCGGCGTCGGCGGCGTGATCACGAAGGAATCGGTGATGTTCCCGTTATTGTTCAGGTCCGCACCGACGGCTGCCTCATTCAGGAACGTCCCCGCGGTCGGAGCGCTCACCGAGGACCGCTCCCCGTCGGTGTCGGCATAGGTGTAACTGGCGCTCGCGGTCACGGTCGGACGCCAGCCGGACACCGCCTGGGCCACCCCTTCATCGGTCGCGCGCAGGGCAGCGCGCTGAGCCAGCAGCGTCGGGTTGCCCGTGTAGGCCGCGACAAGCGCCTCTTCGAGCGAATTGACGGTCGCCCATGCCGGGCCCATTCCCGAAAGAAGGGCCGCCGTGCAAACGGCGGACATGCGGAACCATCGGGTGCGGGGCATTCTTGCCAAGGCCATGACGCTGCTTCACTCCTAGAAAGCGGTCCGCCGGCATCACGCCGGCATACGACATTAAGCAAACTTCTTGCCCAATGCCACGCGCGGCATGGGCCACCGGTCCTCACCGAGGCCGCGTCCGGTCGAGTCGGTTGGCGCAACTCTTCGCCGATATCCTAAACAGAGTATGACGATTTGTCTGTGCCCGGGCGGCTGCAGCGCCCGCTCCATCTCATTCGCTCAATCTCAAAAGACAAATTCGGGATTGCGGGTCAAACCTGGCAGAACCGGGACCAGCGCGTCGAATATGACCCGGGAGCTGACCACACCGCCGGAACGGACAAACAGATGGGCCCGGCCCACCTTGCCTTCAGTGACGATCACCGCCATGCGCCCGCCTTCGGCCAATTGGTCGCACCAGCTATCGGGCACATATTCCACGCCGCCGCTAACCAGGATCACGTCATAAGGCCCCTGCTCCGCGCAGCCCGTGATGAGATCGCACTCGACCACGGCGGTGTTCAGAATGTTCAGGCCCTGAAGCGCCGCATCGGCGGTGGCCGCCAGGCCTTCATCGGGCTCGCAGGCCACGACCGCATCGCACAGGCCGGCCAGCACCGCCGTCCCGTAGCCCGTGCCGCAGCCGATATCGAGGCCAAGATCGCCTGGCTTGACGCTCAGGGCCTGGACCAGCTTGGCAAAGCTGCGCGGGTCCATCAGATAGCGGTCGGCACCGATTTCAACGCTCTCGGCCATATAGGCCAGCGCCCGGCGCCCTTTGGGCACGAACTGCTCGCGCGGAATCCGGCTCATCGCCTCGATCAGCCGCGGATCGGTGACATCATTGGTGCGGACCTGGCCGGCAACCATGGCCGCGCGGGCCTCGGCGAATTCCAACATGAAACCCCACTTTTCCCTGATGCACAGTGCCGATCAGCCTCTGGCGGCACATTGCGGTGCCCTGTAAGCGATCCGGCCGCCCCATGCTGCGCTGCTTATAAACCCGCGCCCCCGCGCTGACAAACCCACGCAAGCGCAATTCTCATTGTATGATTGTCGCCGGACATGGCCTCTGATATGTGACCTGTCTTCTGGCGCCCCGGCCCGTCTGTCCGGCGGCGCGTCTTCCAAGGCGACGTGGCGGAGTGGCTACGCAGCGGATTGCAAATCCGTGTACACCGGTTCGATTCCGGTCGTCGCCTCCATTCTTCCGCCGCCCCAAGTCTTTCGCGAGCCCAGTCTGTCCTTGATTGCGCGGGTTCCCGCGATCCGGGAAACGCCCCCGCGTCATTAACCGGTCATTAACCACGCACGCCCATTGTGGTGTGGTCTTCCCTTGAAGACACCCCACCATTTACCCAACACCTTAGGGACCGCAGCCGCGGTCCCTTTTTTTCTGGTCCGGAAATGGCCGACGCGGCCCCCTGCCGACAGCCGTCGCGGGATCGGCGAATTGGGGGTTGGCACGCGGCGAAGCGCTCTGCTATAGAACCGTCTCGCGACGATACCGCGCTTTTTCCCCGGTAGCTCAGTTGGTAGAGCAAGCGGCTGTTAACCGCTCGGTCGCTGGTTCGAGTCCGGCCCGGGGAGCCAATTTTCGATTTTTTTCCGCTCTGAACGGATTTCTTCGGCGTCGTGCACACCGGCCGGCGCAGCCGTTTCAGAAATGCGAGCTTGTCCGGGATGTTCCGAACCGCTTCTGACGGAGCGGCGCGGCGTCAAGGTCAAGCAAGATCGCGCAGGGCGCACGTCCTGTGCGGACAAGCGGCATCGCGCAGATC
>CAZHDI010000155.1:0-5242 GCA_964531285.1 uncultured Alphaproteobacteria bacterium
CGGTTGCGCCTGACGGTGTGTTGCGCGTGCGATGGAGGGGCCATGTGAGCGAACCGGCGATGAACCTCGATGAGACCGACCAGGCGCCGCACCTCGATGAGGATCTGGCGTTGTCGCCGGATTTCGTGCGCCTTGTCGTCGAGGCGCTGGATGCGCGCGACGACGAAGCCGTGCGCCGTCTCATCGAGCCGCTTCATGTCGCCGACCTCGCCGACCTTCTGGGCCTGATCCGACCCCATGAGCGCCGGGCGCTGATTGCAGCCTTGGGCGATACGCTCGACCCTGAATTGCTGTCCGAACTCGATGAAGACGTGCGCGACGATGTCTTGAAGGGCATCCAGCCGGAGGTGCTCGCCGAGGCGGTTGCCGAACTCGACAGCGATGACGCGATCTATCTGCTGGAGGATCTGGAGGAGGATCACCAGCAGGAAGTCCTCAAGCTGGTTCCCGAAAAGGAGCGCGCGGCGGTCGAGCTGGGTCTTCAGTATCCGGAATATACCGCCGGCCGCCTGATGCAGCGCGATGTGATCGCGGTGCCGGATTTCTGGACCGTGGGGCAGGTGATCGATTTCGCGCGCGACGGCGATCATCTGCCGGACGAGTTCTACGAGATTTTCATCGTCGATCCGGTCCAGCATCCGCTGGGCACGGTGCCGCTCGACCGGCTCTTGCGCCAGAAGCGCGATGTGGTGCTGCGCACGGTCATGGACGGCGAGCCGATCAGCATCCCGGCCGAGATGGAACAGGAAGAGGCGGCCTATCTCTTCCAGCAATATCACCTGATCTCGGCGCCCGTGGTGGACGAGGCCGGCCGGCTGATCGGCATGCTCACCGTCGATGATATGATCGAGGTCATTCAGGACGAGCACGAAGAAGACGTGTTGGCGCTCGGCGGGGTCGGTGAGGCCGGTCTGAGCGACACGGTGCTGACCACGACCCGCCGCCGGTTCTCCTGGCTGTTCGTCAACCTGCTGACCGCGGTGCTCGCCTCGCTGGTGATCAGCGTGTTCGATGCGGCCATCGAGGAGGTCGTCGCGCTGGCGATTTTGATGCCCATCGTGGCGTCCATGGGGGGAAATGCCGGCACCCAGACCCTCACCGTCGCGGTCCGGTCCCTGGCGACCCGCGATCTGACGGCGGCCAATGCGGTCCGGATCGTCATGCGCGAAAGTCTCGTGGGCGGTCTCAACGGCGTCCTGTTCGCGGTGATCATGGGCATTGTCGCCTTTGTCTGGTTCGACAACGTTGCCCTGGGCGCCATTGTCGGGGTCGCGATGATCATCAATCTGGCCCTGGCGGGGCTCTCCGGGATCCTGATCCCGCTGACCCTCCAGCGTCTGGGCGCGGATCCGGCCCTCGCGTCCACCGTGTTCGTGACCACGGTGACGGATGTGGCCGGGTTCTTCGTTTTTCTAGGACTTGCCAGTATCGTGCTGGCGGGGTGAGATCGGGCGCCCCGCGACCTGACGCCCGCGAAAAGGAGATCGACCGCCGTGCGCGCCAAGACCTTCCGTTCCCTCGTGTTAACCTCGATGGCCGTGACCGCCATGGCCTGGGGCGCTGCCGTGCTCGGCAGTGCGACCGCATGGGCCGACGGCGCCTGGCGGACCTCGCGGCCCATGGAAACCGCGCGCTCGGATGCCGCTGCCGCAGTCCTCGACAACGAGATCTATGTGGCCGGCGGTTCCAGCGTCATCGGGCCGCGGGATGCCTTCGAGGCTTATGACCCTTTCGCCGAGATCTGGCGCCCGCTGCCTGCGCTGCCCGAAGGCCGGGAGCGCTTCGGCATGGCCGCGCTGGGCGGCCTTTTGTATCTGACGGGCGGTTATGAGAAGGAGAGCCTACAGGAAACCTCGGATCTGTGGATCTACGACCCGGTGACCAGCCAATGGCGCGAAGGCCCCGGCATGCCGGCCGCGCGGGCTGGCCATGCGCTGGTGGCGGCGCTGGGCAAGCTCTATGTGTTCGGCGGGACCGGCGATGATGTGGGCGAGGTGCTCATCTACGATCCGGCCACGAGCAAATGGTCCATCGCGCCCTACCGGATGCCGGCACCGCGGGCCGGGCTGGCGGCGGTCGCCGATGGCGGGATGGTGTATCTGATCGGCGGTCTCGACGCGGGCGGCCATTCGGCGCGCATCGACCGCCTGGATACGGTGACCGGCACATTCAGCACCGCCAAATCGATGCCGCAGGCCCGCTCGGGCCATACGGCCGGGCTGATTCAGGGCCGCATCCACATCACCGGCGGCGTGTCCGAGCAAAGCCTCAAGACGTTTTCCGACCATGACGTGCTCGATCCGGCCACGGGCCGCTGGTCCAAGGCGTCCCCGCTGCCGACGCCGCGGCACGGTCTCGTCTCGGCAACCGTGAACGACCGGTGGTATGTGATCGGCGGCGGCTCGGGCGCGGGCTTCTTCACGGTCTTCACCGAGGCCGATGTGGTCGAAGTATTCGAGCCGTAATCAAGGACTCTCTCCATCATGATCCCCAATGCAACGCAGGACTTCGACTTCGGTCTCGGCGATACCATCGACATGCTGCGCGACAGCGTGGCGAGCTTCACCGACGATGCCATCGCGCCGCGTGCCGAGGAGATCGACCGGACGAACCAGTTCCCGCGCGATCTGTGGCCCCAGCTTGGCGGGCTCGGCCTGCTCGGTATCACGGCGGATGAGGCTTATGGCGGAACGGGCATGGGGTATCTAGCCCATTGCGTCGCCATGGAGGAGATCAGCCGGGGCTCGGCCAGCGTCGGCCTGTCCTATGGGGCGCACTCGAATCTGTGCGTCAATCAGATCAACCGTTGGGGGACGGACGGTCAGAAAGGGGCCTATCTGCCCGGCCTGTGTTCAGGCGAGCATATCGGCGCACTGGCCATGAGCGAGACCGGCTCGGGCTCGGATGTGGTGTCCATGCGCCTGCGGGCGGAGGATATGGGCGACCATTATCTGCTCAACGGCACCAAGTTTTGGATTACCAACGGTCCGGAAGCGGATGTTCTCGTCGTTTATGCCAAGACCGATCCGGACGCCCACCAGCGCGGCATCACGGCCTTTCTGATCGAGCGCGGCATGCCGGGTTTCACTACCTCGCAAAAGCTCGACAAGCTGGGCATGCGCGGCTCCGACACTTGCGAACTGGTGTTCGACAATTGCCGCGTGCCCAAGGCCAATGTGCTGGGCGAGGTGAATGGCGGGGTCGCGGTGCTGATGAGCGGTCTCGATGTGGAGCGCGCGGTGCTGGCCGCCGGGCCTTTGGGCATCATGCGCGCGGCCATGGATATCGTGGTGCCTTATGTCCATGAGCGCCAGCAATTCGGCAAGCCCATCGGCACCTTCCAGCTCGTCCAGGGCAAGCTGGCGGATATGTACACCACCATGAATGCCTGCCGGGCCTATGTGTATGCGGTGGCCCAGGCTTGCGATGCCGGGCGCACGACGCGCAAGGATGCCGCCGGGGCCATCCTCTATGCGGCCGAAAAGGCGACCCAGGTCGCGCTCGATGCGGTCCAGCTTTTGGGCGGCAACGGCTATATCAACGATTATCCCACGGGCCGCCTGTTGCGCGATGCCAAGCTCTATGAGATCGGCGCGGGTACCTCTGAAATCCGCCGTATGCTGATCGGCCGGGAGCTGTTCGAGGAAAGCGCTTAAGCGGGCGGGCCGATGGCGGAAATCGTTTCCCTGAGCGAGGCACGATTGGCGGACGAAGAGGCCATCGTCCGGCCGCTCAATGATGCCAATCTGGAACACGGGGTCGTTTGGAATCCGCTGCGCGTCGTTCTGGCCCTGCGCCGCGACGGGGAGATCCTGGGCGGGCTGATCGGCAGCATCCATTGGGATTGGCTCAGCGTCGATATTCTCGGCGTTGATGCGCGTCTGCGCGGGCAGGGCTACGGCGCCGCCCTGATGGCCAGGGCCGAGGAGATGGGCCGCGCCGCCGGCTGCGTCGGGTCCCGCGTCGAGACCCATAGCTTTCAGGCGCCGGGCTTTTATGAGCGCATCGGCTATGAGCGCTATGCGGACCTGCCCGATAACCCCAAGGGACACAGCCGGCTCATGTATCGCAAGGACCTGACAGTCTGATGGCCGTTGAGCCGACCTTCCCGGCGTTCGGCCCAGCATTCGGCTCAGCGTTCGGTTCCGCGTTGGTGCACGGCGCGGTCCAGCGCAACAATGTGCTGCTCGATCATATCGTCTATGACGTGGCCGCGCTCAGTGCCGGCGAGCGGGAGTGGCTCGTCCGTGAGGAGACGGTCGAAGGGTCGGTTCTGGTGGTGCATCCGTCCGCCTCCGGACGGGGTGTGACGAAGTTTGAGACCTGTCGGCGCATGCAGGCCGCGCCCGGCACCAAGCTACGGGCGTTCTCGATTGCCGGGGTCGGATCGAGCGATCTGGGGGCGGCGGCCCTGGCCCGCACCGTCGCGGATCATCTCGGCGAGCCGGTCGGTGCCGTGGTCGCGGGCAACGGCTTGCAGGGCGCCGCGCTGGAGGGCCTTCACGGCTATTTCGGGCTCGGGGCGGGGCAATGGACCGGCACGCTGCCTTTCGCGGCGCCGCTGGCGGCCTCCTGGGAGCAGTTGACCCGGCAGTCCGACACCGCGGCCCTGGCCGATCTTCTCGACGATCCGGGACGCCAGATCCGCTGCCTTGTCGGGCATTCCAAGGGTGCCCTCAGCATCGCCGCGGCCCTGCGGATGACCGCCCGCCGGCAGCGGCTGCGCGATGCCCCGATCCTCACCCTCGGGGTTGCCGCCGCCATGCCCGAGGAGATGCGCGCGGTGCGCCAGTTTCTGGGCGCTTTCGACTGGTTCGGGCGGGTCAATTCGAGCCCCCGAGCGTCCTTTGAGGCGGTCTCCGGCGCCATGCACCACCTCAATCCCGGTCTGCCGTTCCACCTCGATGCCGCCGCCTGCCTGCGGATGGCCATTCCGGTCGCGGGCGAAGCACCCTAAATTGGGGATCAAGAACACGCATTACGGAGGTGAAGCCATGAACGATCAGGATCCCGTCGTCATTGTCGGTGCGGCCCGCACGCCCATGGGCGGCTTTCAGGGCGACCTTGCCGGCGTTACCGCGTCCGAGTTGGGCGCGGCGGCAATCGCCGAGGCGCTGACCCGGGCCGGCGTCAAGCCGTCCGAGGTGGAAGAAGTCATCATGGGCTGTGTGCTGCCGGCCGGCCAAGGCCAGGCGCCTGCGCGCCAGGCGGCGATCAAGGCCGGCATCCCGAACACCGTGCC
>CAZHDI010000156.1:0-5190 GCA_964531285.1 uncultured Alphaproteobacteria bacterium
CCGCCATCGGCGCCTCGATCAGTTACACCCGCCGGGCTCCGTCCGTGAGGGCCGATTCTTGGATCGCGCGGCGCTCGACGGCGGTGGAGCCGGAGGGCACGCAGACGATGATGAGCGGGTTCGCGAAACTTTGACGATTATGCACTTTGCGAATGAAGTGCTTGATCATTTCCTCGGCGACTTCGAAATCCGCGATCACGCCGTCGCGCATCGGACGGATGGCTTCGATATTGCCGGGCGTTCGGCCGAGCATCATTTTGGCGTCGTTGCCGACCGCCAGAACCTGTTTCTTGCCGCCCTTGGCGATGATCGCCACCACCGACGGCTCATTGAGCACGATCCCACGGCTTTTCACATAGACGAGCGTGTTCGCCGTTCCCAGGTCGATCGCCATATCGGCGGAAAACATCCCAAGCAGGCCGGAAAGCATATTGTTGTCTCGTCCCGTTGTCCCCATGTCCGCCGGCGTCGCGCCGGACGGCTGACTTGACCGGGCCTGTGGCAGACCCTCTGGCCGATGGCGGGCCGGATCGGCAAGCCTGACGGATTGATGTCCGCCCTGGCAGCCGCACGCACCCGTTCGTCACTGCGGGAGGGCCGGAAGCACCGGTGACCCGGCTTGGCCCGATGACCTGACACGGTCAAGCGCGAGGCTCCCCTCTGCCGGGCGATCTCTTTAGTGATCGGTTCGGCCGAACTGACTCGCGCACCCCTGCGGACTTAATCCCAATCGGTAGTCATAGGCAACAATTTGTCCAAAGCGAGGCTCTATGCGTGTGACGGGTATGCGCGCCCGCGCGCAAATCCCGCGCAAATCAACGGGCCGCGACCACCTGACGACAGGTCGTCCGGATACGCCGAATTGCGGCGCACAGGCCTCAGCGCACCGCGCGGGACGGATTCTCTCAGCCCCCGCGCGATTCGAGTCGCCCGCATTTTCAGCATACCGCGTCCACGGCCGCGCTGGCTGCGGCGACGGCGGACCGGATCTGGGCCGCCGGGCCCGGTTTGGCGCGCATCACCGGGGCGGTGTAGAGCGTGCGCAAGGCATGAACCGGCGCATAGCGCTCGATCAGGGCCTTGAGCGCGTCGGCCGCGGCATCATCGGCGGTGAGGGTGATTTGCAATCCCTCGCGCGCGCCATGACGGCCCTCTTGGACTACCACGCGGTCGAAGCGGTAGCCGCGCCAGGCCAGAACGCGCGCGAGACGGTCGGCAATGCCCGGGGTCTGATCCATCACAATCGCAAATGTGACGCGGCGCTCCGCGGCCATCTCAAAGGCCGGCGCCCGCTGTGAACCCAATGCATACATGTCGTCATGGCCATGGAAGGTCATGGTCTCTACCCGCTTTGAACCTGAAAAAGTGTGGAAGTCTTGCGACGTCGTCAGGCGGACTGGCGGGCGGAGGCCGGGGCGCGCATAAACGCGCCCTTAATCGCCCAAAGTCGTACCGGCTGGCCCGGTTTATGGGCCTGGCATGGGACGACCGCACCCTGGCGATGATGCCAGAGCGGCTGGGTCGGCTTTGCCATGGTCAGCGCGAGGGTCATGAGACCGGTGACCTGCCCAAAATGCGCGGCCCGGGGATCGGGCTGCATCCACCTGATCACCAACGATGGGCGAGCCGCCCGCCGTCTGTCAATGATTACTTGCCATTAGGGTTAATAGGCGCCGAGCCGACCGGCCAAATCGCCGGCCGCGTCAGGCAGACCGCCGGACGCCAGAGCCGCAGCGTCGATCCGCTCCCAGTCGGCCATCTGATGACGGAACCAGGTCTCCTGGCGTTTGATGAACCGCCGGGTGGCGGTTTGGGCATCGGCAATGGCCTCTGCGCGGGTCCGGTGTCCGGCGAGATAGGCCAGAAGGTCCGGGACGCCGACCGCCTTCATCACCGGGAGCGCCGGGTCCAGGTCGCGCGCGCCGAGTGCGGCCACTTCGTCCAGCGCACCGGCGCCGATCATGGCCTCGAAGCGGGTGTTCGCCCGCTCATGCAGCACCGCGCGCGGCGCGCTCAGCACCAGCCGTGCAGCGATCCGGTCGGCCGCGATGACCGGTTGGCCGGGCCGGGCCTGCCAGGACGCCAGGCTCTCGCCGGTCTCGATCAGCACCTCCAGGGCCCGCTGGATGCGCTGAAGATCGCTCGGGCGGATGCCGCCGGCTGCGGCCGGATCGCGGTCGTTCAGCACGGCATGGAGACCATCGGCTCCATGGGTCGCCATCAAGCCCGCGACCTCGGCTTTGGCTGACGCGCCGATCTCAGGCACCGGCGACAGCCCCTCCGTCAGGGCACGGAAATAAAGCCCCGTGCCGCCCACGATGACGGCCGGGCGGCCATCGCGCGCCAGATCGTCAAGGCACCCGCGCGCCAGATCCGCGAACGTGCCCGCCGAACACCGCTGCGCCCCGTCGAGCACGCCGTAGAGCCTGTGATCGGCCCGCGCCTCGTCCCCGGCGCTCGGGCGCGCGGTGATGACCCGGAGATCGCGATAGACCTGCATGCTGTCGGCATTCACGATCGCCGCCCCGGTTCGCGTGGCCAGCGCCAGGGCGAGCGCCGACTTGCCGCTCGCGGTCGGCCCTGCAATAAGGATCACGCCCGGCGCCATCGTCCCGCCCCGCCTGGTTTTTCGACCGTGTTTCCATCCATCGTCCGGAGCCTCATGCGATGAGCCATGTGCTGACCCTGGTATCCGATCCTGCCGCCCCGGCGCTGACCCCGGCTCTTGTGGATGCCGCCGCCACGGCGCTCGGCGAGACGGGCACGCCCCTGTGGCTACAGGACGGGGTAGCCTGCGACCTGCCCTGCCCGGCGCCGGTGCCGCTGGCGATCATCGAGGCGGCCCTTGAGGGCGCGCCGGTCGATCTGGCGCTCCAGCCGGCCGATACGCGCCGGCGCCGGCTCCTCATCGCCGATATGGACAGCACCATCATCACCGTCGAGTGTATCGATGAAATCGCCGATCTTTTAGGTCTGCGCGGCGAGGTGGCGGCGATCACCGAGCGGGCCATGCAAGGTGAACTGGAATTCGATGGCGCGCTGCGCGAGCGCGTCGCGCTGCTCAAGGGGCTCGACGGCGCCCGGCTCGAAGCCGTCTACCGGGACCGGGTGACCTTCACCCCGGGCGCGGCGGCGCTGGTCGGGACCATGCGCGCCCATGATGCGTTCACCGCTTTGGTTTCGGGCGGCTTCAGCTTTTTCGCCGGACGGGTGGAAAAGGCACTCGGCTTTCATTGGAGCCAGGCCAATGACCTGGAAATCGACGATGCCAATCATCTGACCGGCCAGGTGATCCCGCCTATTCTCGGGCGCGAGGCCAAGGCCCATGCGCTTCAGGCCATTGCGCTCCAGCAGGATATTCCGCTCAGCGCGGCGCTCGCGATCGGGGACGGCGCGAATGATCTGGCGATGATCCGGCTTGCCGGCATGGGTGTGGCGTTCCGCGCCAAACCGGCGGTCGCGGCGGAGGCGAATGTCTCGATCCGCCATGGCGACCTCACGGCAGCGCTGTTCTTCCAGGGTTATGCCCGCGACGAATTCGTCACCGCCGGCCAGTAACGCGAAACGGGCCACCCAAGGGCGGCCCGTCGTCGGTTTCCGGATATAACAGCCCGGTCAGTTCTTGCCGGCGTCTTCGATCTTGAAGGCCACGAAGGTGAGCTGACCGCCGCGATTGACCAGCAGCAGCACCGGCTCCTTGCCCTGCTTGGCGCGGGCCGAGAGCTTGCTCTCCAGATCGTCCGGGCTCGTCACTTTGCGCTGGCCCACCTCGACGATCACATCACCGCGGCGCACCCGCCCGGCCGCCGGGCTGTCCGCCTCGACCGCCAGAACCAGCACGCCCTTGGCATCGTCATCGAGACCATAGCGCTCGCGCGCCGCCGCCGTGAGCTGACCGAGCGTCATGCCGAGATCGGACAGTTCCGTCTCATTCGTCCGCTGCGGTTCGCTGTTGCCGAACGGCGTCTGCGCCAGCACGTCTTCATCGAGCTGGCCAACGGCAACCCGCAGGGTCCGCTCCCGGCCGTCCCGCCAGATCTTGACCGGAACGGTCTTGCCGATATCGGTCTGGGCGACGATCCGTGACAGTTCGCGCGGGCTTTCCACCGGCTTGCCGTTGAAGCTCTGGATCACGTCGCCGACCTGGATCTGCGCCTTGGAGGCCGGGCTGTCGGTGCTGACGCCCGCCACGAGCGCGCCCTTGGGCTCCTTGAGACCGAAGCTCTCGGCAATCTCCTCGGACACGTTCTGGATCTGAACGCCGAGCCAGCCGCGCCGTGCTTCGCCATATTCCTGAAGCTGATCGACCACGGACTCGGCCAGGGCGGAGGAGATCGCAAAGCCCACGCCGACCGATCCGCCGGTCGGGGTCAGGATCACCGTGTTGATGCCGACGACCTTGCCGTCCATGTTGAAGAGCGGCCCGCCCGAATTGCCCCGGTTGATCGCCGCGTCGGTCTGGATGAAATCGTCGTAGCGGCCCGCGCGGATGTCGCGGTTCCGTGCCGAGACGATCCCTGCGGACACCGACCCGCCAAGGCCAAAGGGATTGCCGATCGCCATCACCCAATCGCCGACCCGGGTCACATCCGAATTACCGAATTCGACATGGGGCAACGGTTCGTCATGCTCGACTTTGATCACGGCCACATCGGTCGCCGGATCGACACCGACCACCTCGGCTTCCAAAGTCAGACCATCGACGAAGGTCACCTGAATGCCGGTGGCTTCGCCGACCACATGATTGTTGGTGACGATGATGCCGCTGGGATCGATCACGAAGCCCGATCCCAGGGAGCGGACTTCGCGCTGGGGATTGCCAGGCATCATCCCGCCCGGACCTTCCCCACCGAAAAACTCGCGGAAAAACTCATCGAAGGGCGAGTCCATCGGACCGCGCCGGCTCATCTGGTTCTCGACCCGCTGGGTCGTCGAAATGTTCACCACGGCCGGGGAGAGTTTTTCCACCAGATCCGCGAAACTGTCCGGTGCCGGGCGGGCCCAGGCGGTGGCGCTCGCCCAAATCAGCGCGAGTGCGACCAGACCGGCGACCGCCGCGAGGCGGCCCATGGCCAGTCTGTCGGATCGCTGGGCGGCGATGGCGCGTGCTTTGGTGGTCCGGCGGTGCGTCTGGGGTGTCACGATTTCGATCCTCCTCGTTGGACCCATTCTTGCGGCGGCAGCCGGTTT
>CAZHDI010000157.1:0-5154 GCA_964531285.1 uncultured Alphaproteobacteria bacterium
GGATCGGCATCCCCTTTTCCATCTCCTGGGTCTTGGCGTTGAACGCCTTACAGAATTCCATGATGTTCACGCCCCGCTGACCGAGCGCGGGCCCGATCGGCGGTGACGGATTCGCGGCGCCTGCCGGCACCTGCAATTTGATGTAGCCTTGAATCTTCTTTGCCATGTCTCCCCTCCGGGCACCGGCCCTCACAAAGGCGCGGCACGGAAACGGTTGAGGGTTAGCGGTTCAGCGGCCGGGCGGCCCCGATGGGGTTCCGGCCTCCCGCACAATCCCCGGATCAACCCCGGGTCTGGATCTCAGACCTTGTCGACCTGGGTGTACTCCAACTCGACCGGGGTGGCCCGGCCGAAAATCGACACGGCCACCTTGAGCCGTGCCGAGTCTTCGTCGACTTCCTCGACGACGCCGTTGAACGAGGCAAAGGGCCCATCGGTGACCCGCACCTGTTCGCCGATCTCGAACATGATCGAGGGCTTCGGCCGCTCGACCCCTTCTTGAACCTGATTGACGATCCGATCGACCTCACCCTGGCTGACCGGAACGGGCCGCGCGCCCGATCCCAGAAAACCGGTCACCTTCGGCGTGTTCTTCACCAGGTGATAAGCCTCGTCGGTCATATCCATCTTCACCAGCACATAGCCGGGGAAGAACTTGCGTTCCGCATTCACCTTCTGGCCGCGCCGGATCTCCACCACCTCTTCGGTGGGCACCAGAACCTCCTCGAACAGCGCCTCAAGGCCCTGCTGGGCCGCCTGTTCGCGGATGGCGTCGGCCACCTTTTTCTCGAAATTCGAGTAGGCGTGGACGATGTACCACTGCGCTGCCATAACCTGCGTCGTCTCTCGGTCTGGGCCGCCCCAAGCACCGGGCGGTTGGGTCTTTGCGATCTGGGGACGCCGCCATGTGCGCGTCCGGTCCCGATCAGAACAAAAGGCCCATCAGGAAGTTGAAAATCTGATCGACCACGAAAAAGAAGATCGCGGCGATGATGACCATGATGAACACCATGATCGTCGTGACCGTGGTCTCCTTACGGGTCGGCCAGGTCACCTTGGATGTCTCTTGGCGGACCTGACGGATGAACTCCGGAATGCTGGTCTTGCGCTTTTCGACCGGTTCGGATTCGACCGCGCGATCCGCGCCATTCGCCGTTGCCAAGGATTTGCCGCCGCCTTTGCCGCGACTGCCGCCTGCCTGCTTACCCGATGATTTGCCTTGCCGCGCCATGGATCCGTCATGCCCTCCCGGCGCATCGCCGTGTCCGAAGCCGTCCCGATGCAGGGCACCTGCCCACACGCCTGCTGCGCGACCCATTGCCATTGGCAACAAAATCGGGGTCAACAAAGTCGCGAACCCGCGAATATCCCTGTTACACGGCCCGGCTTGGCGACAGCCGGCCACCGGCAGGTAAGGATAATGATCGAGGAATCACGATGGGCGCTCACCGACGCATCAACACCGGGAGCGGAGTTTTAGCGCCAACAGTGACGCAAAGCAAATGGTGATCGATAGGAGTCACCAAAAAAATCAACCGCCGCTCCGCCCATACTTAGGCAAAGCCGCCGGACCCGACAAGGATACCGGCGTTTTGCTTGACACGAAAGCCGCAAAATCCCTAGAGATACGGGTCCGAGCGCCTGATTCCGTCCGGCGCCTGGAGGGGTATAGCTCAGTTGGTAGAGCGGCGGTCTCCAAAACCGCAGGTCGCGGGTTCGAACCCTGCTGCCCCTGCCATTAGCGCCGAAAATCGCTCGCCATCACGCCGCGTCGCGGACCGGCGCCTGGTTCTCGCCCGTCGGCCAGACCACCCGGAACACCGCACCGCGCCCCGGGTCTCCTTTCGCGGATATCTGCCAGCCATGGCGTTCGCAAATGGTCTGACAAATCGCCAGCCCGACGCCCGTGCCCTCGATCAGGCCTGACCGATGCAGCCGGTAGAACGGTTCGAACAAGCGTTCGCCGTAGGCATTGTCGAAACCGATACCGTTATCGCGAACTTCAAAACCCGCATCCGGCGCCTCCAGGGCCGCAATCCGGATGTCCAGTGAACGCTCGGACGATCGGTATTTCACGGTGTTGTCGATCAAATTGGCGATGAGCTGGCGCACCAGTCCTTCATCGGCCTTAACCGCGCCCAAGGCCGGGTCGATCTCGATCCGCGCTCCAGCGGCGTCAATGGAAGTCGCCATGCTGTCGAGCACGTCTTGGACCACCGCCGCCAGGACCACGGGCTTGCGCTGCAACCCGATCATGCCCGAGCGCGCATGCGTCAACATGTCGGTGATCAACCCCTGGAGACGATGCGCCGCCGCCGTGGCCGACCCGATCAGGTCGGCCGCGTCATCCGGCAGATCGGCCGCGTGATCTTCTTGGAGATAGCCCAGCAAAGTTTCGATATGGCGTAAGGGCGCGCGCAGATCATGGGCCACGACGCGGCTGAACTCTTCGAGACGCCGGTAGCTCAGAAGCAGGGCCCGGCGGCGCTCCGCACCGGCGGTTTCCCGTTCGGCCCACTGCTCAAGAGCCAGGCGTTCAAAACCGGTTTTCCCGCTCCGCCCCAAGTCTTCCGTGAGCAGAAAGGCCCGGCTCCGGCACCCCTCGGTGCGCAAGGGTGTCACCATGAGCGTCAGGCGCTCCGGCCCGGTCGCCGCAAGCGCCGCGGCATCGGCTGGCCGTACAGCGACATGAACCGGAACGCCGGACGCACCCGCCCGAACATCGCCCATCAATCGGGTTTGGTCCCCGGCGAACACCTCCCCTAGGGCCCGGCCGGTCAGGCTGACGGACACCGCGCCGGCCGCCGGCCCGCCGCCGAACCGCCGGACAGCGATCTGGTTGGCCGCCGCGATCAGACCGTCGCGGCCAATCACCAGCGCCGCGAACGGCTGATGGTCGAATGCCGCCGCAACAAGCGCATCCGGGCTCGCAAAATCCGCTGGCGGCGTATCAGCCAAAATACTCGCGCCCCTGCCCGCCTTCGTTCAAATACACAACAACACGGCATCCGCGGTCGCCCCGGGCAATCGTTTCCTCCAGATCGATCCGGGCATAGCCCAGATTGTCAGCGGCGATCCGCCCAAAGACATTCGAGGTCATCATGCATAAGGACGGACGGCCCTCCACATAGCGCCCGAACGGACAGGCCGTGTTCACCAGAACAATCCGGTCGGCATCGATACTCTCGATGGAAAAGCCGCCATCGATGCGCCGCTTGAGATCCACCAGCGCCTCGGCCACCTGCCGGGCATCCAGCCGTCCGCCCACCGCCGACCGATACTCTTCATCCATGACCAGAGCGATGCGGTTGGCCACGGTCGCGATAAAGCCTTCGGCCGTTTCCAACCCGACCGTCTCTTCCAGAACCCCCGACAACTCGCGCACCAGTTCGCACAGGAACTGTTCACGGTCCCGGGTGATGGGCGCAGCGGCGAAACTGCCCCAGTCCAGCGCTCGGTCCGCTTGTGACATGACACGCTCCCATACGGGTGAATCTGTCTCGTTATTGCCAGAACAGGCTTTCCGGGCGGTTAAATGAAACACGTCGGTCAGTTACGCCGGCGGGCGCGACAGGCGGTCACACCTTGGCTAGACTGCTTGACGAGCAGCATCAAGCCTGAATAGCCGGGAGGATCCCATGCCTAAAACCGTCATCATCGGCACCAAAAAGGGTGCCGTCCTGCTGACCCGCATGGCCGACGGCACCCCGTGGGCGCGGTCGCTGGCTTTGAAAGGCTGGAGCGTGACCGCCTCGGCACAGGACAGCGCCGGACGCACCTATCTGGCCGCCAGTTCCGACATCTACGGCCCGGCCCTGTTCGTGAGCGACGATGGCCAGGACTGGCGCCAGTTGGAGAGCGCGCCGCGCTTTGCAGACGACCAGCCCGGCAACGCGCTGCACCGGCGCATGACCAACCCGTTCGATGATGCCGCCCCGCCGCCGCGCCAGGTGGACCAGATCTGGACCTTGCATGCCCAGGCCGACCGGCTGCTGGCCGGTGTCTCCGAGGCCGGCCTGTTCGTCAGTGAGGATCGCGGCGCGAGCTGGGCGCCGGTCGAGGGCCTCAACGAGCATGACAGCCGCCCTTCCTGGGAACCGGGCGCGGGCGGCCTGTGCGCCCACACCATCCTGAGCGATGCGGCGAACCCGGACCGGATCTGGGTGGGCATTTCCGCGGCCGGCTTTTTCCGCAGCGATGACGGCGGCAAGACCTTCGCCAAGAAGAATGACGGCATTGCCCCGTTCGCGGAAAATTCGGACATGGCCTGCGTCCATTGCGTGACCCATGATCCGGCCCGGGCGGATCTGATGTTCCGCCAGGACCATCGCGGCGTGTACCGCTCGAAGGATGGCGGCGATCATTGGGAGGCCATCGAAACCGGCCTGCCGGTGGGCGAACTCAGCGACGGGCACCGGTGTTCCTTCGGCTTTCCCATCGGGCTCCACCGCGCCTCCGGCACGCTGTTCGTCGCGCCCCAGGACAGCGACGGCATGCGGGTTCCGGCGGGCGGCGGCTTGTCCGTCTACCGCAGCCGCGATGGCGGCACGCATTGGGAGGCGGCCAGTACCGGTCTGCCGGCGGAGTATCTGTCGGGCGTGCTGCGCGGTGCGATGGATGTGGACCAGGGCGATCCGGGCGGGATCTATTTCGGCACAACCGCGGGCAGCGTCTTTGCAAGCACCGATCTTGGCGACACCTGGCAGGAGATCGCCTCGGGCTTGCCGCGCGTTCTGTCCGTGCGGGTCTATGCCGGATGAGCGGGACCGCGCCGCGCGTTGACGTGCTGTTGCCGCCGGTGCTTGCCCCGGTGACCGGCGGCGAGCGCGTGCTCAACGCGTCGGGAGAAACACTGCTCACAGTGCTGAAGGATCTCGCGGACCGTCACCCGGCGCTGGCGCTGCATCTGTTCGACGAAGGCGGCGCCGTCCGGCGCAACATCATCTGCATCCACCGGGACACCGTCGTGCGGCCCCGGGCCATGGCGGACACACCGGTCAGCGACGGCGAGACGGTCGTGCTCTCGAATGCACTCGCGGGCGGGTGACACAAAAAAGCCCGGGCCGTGCGGGCCCGGGCTCATCCGTCCCCTGAGGGATCGACGGCTTACTCGATAATTTTCGCGACGACGCCGGCGCCGACGGTGCGGCCGCC
>CAZHDI010000158.1:0-5088 GCA_964531285.1 uncultured Alphaproteobacteria bacterium
CCGCGCCATAGAGCTTGATGATGTCCATGGTCGCCATGGCCAGGCCCGCGCCGTTGACCATGCAGCCGATGGTCCCGTCGAGCTTGATGTAGCTGAGGTCGTATTTCGACGCCTCGATCTCGGCCGGGTCCTCTTCGGTCAGATCCCGCAACTCGACAATCCCGGGATGCCGGTAGAGCGCGTTGGAATCGAAATTGATCTTCGCATCGAGGCAAATCAGATCGCCCGCACCGGTCACCACCAGCGGGTTGATCTCCAGCATGCTCATATCGGTCTCGGTGAACGCCTTGTAGAGGTTGGTCACCAGCTTGCCGCACTGTTTGATCTGGTCGCCTTCAAGGCCCAGCGCATAAGCGATCGACCGGCCGTGATGGCCCTGAATGCCCGCCGCCGGGTCGACCGTCAGGGTCAGGATCTTCTCCGGGGTCGCCGCGGCGACCTCTTCGATATCCATGCCGCCCTCGGTCGATACGATGAAGGCGACGCGCCCGGTGTCGCGGTCCACGACGCAAGACAGGTAAAGCTCGCGTTTGATGTCCGAGCCGTCTTCCACATAGATCCGGCCGACTTCCTTGCCTTCCGGCCCGGTCTGGTGGGTCACCAGAGTCAGGCCCAGCATGCGCTCGGCCTCGGCGCGCACATCCTCGATGGATTTGACGACCTTCACGCCGCCCGCCTTGCCGCGGCCGCCGGCATGGATCTGCGCCTTGACGACCCAGACCGGACCGCCCAGCGCCTCGGCGCCTTTCACGGCTTCATCGGCGCTGAACGCCGCATGACCGCGCGGCACGGGCACGCCGAATTCCTTTAAGACCTGCTTGGCCTGATATTCATGAATGTTCATGGAAGAAGACCCCGATGGGTGGCGGATATGGTTGGCGGATGCTGCGGCTCGGCGCCGGACCCCACGCCGTTGAGGCTCAAGACCCGGGATCCCCTGCCCGCCGCCAGTGCCGGGCACGCCGAAAACGCCGCTGGTTATAGCACCCGTCCGCTGCGGCGCAACCAAGCGGGCCTCAACCGCGGCCCACGGTCAGCGGCGTAGGGCGGATTAAGCGCAGCGCAATCCGCCGCCGCAGGCGCATGCGCCGCCGTCACGAAACCTCACCATAATCGCCGTCGGCATCGGCCACGCCCGTCCATTCGGGCGCCACGAGACCGCGTGCAACATCCCTATGGAACGACGAATAAGGCCAATCGCGTACCGCATCGACGAGGCCGTGCTTCACTGGATTGAAGTAGCAATACGCAACATGACGCTCATAGTCCGCATCATCCCGAATGAGATGCTCCCAATAGCGGCGCTGCCAGATGCCCCGCTCACCCCGGGCGTCCTGGACCGGCCTGCGCGGTTCGACCAGTGGCATGGCTCTTGAGAACCGTGTCTTAATCAGCCGCCAGCGGGTCGCAAAGTCGGTGTCCTGAGCCGGAAGGGTCCAGATTGCGTGCAGATGGTCCGGAAGGATCACCACAGCATCGATATGGAACGGATGGTGCACACGCACGACTTGAAACGCCTGCCGCAGCACATCGACACGGTCGACCAGCAGGCGCGACCGGCGATCGGCGAGTGTCACCGTAAAGAACCAAGTGCCTCCAGGCGACCATGCGCGCCGATAATTCGGCATGGATGCGGTCTCCTCGGCGGATATCGGCCGTCGGCCTCCATCCGCCCTACACGTTCGGGCGACGTAGGGCGGATTAAGCGCAGCGCCATCCGCCGCCCCACCCGCAGCACATCACCCCAACTCGACGCCTTCCCAGGTCAGGGCGGCCTTGAGCGGCCATAGATGGGCATCATAGGCCCGGTAGCGGTTCACCGACGAGGTATAGACCGGCCGGCGGACCTGGGCGCGGCTCGCGGTCTGTACATCGCGCTGGTTCTGGTGGAACTCGAGCACCGCCGGGTCCCAGTCGAGGCCGACATATTCCAGAAGATTGCGCGCGCCGGTGTCGATGTCCTGGACGAACTCCGCATAGTTCAGGTCGTAGAACGGCACGCCGGCGGCCCGCCAATGCTCCATCAGGCGCACATACTGCCCGTAATAAAGGCCCAGGCTCTCCAGATCGAAGCTGTATTCATGGCCGGTGCGGAAATTCTGGAAAAAGCACGACAGGCAGGTGTCGAGCGGATGGCGCCGGCAATGGATGATCCTGGCGTTGGGCAGCATCAGATGCGCGATGCCCAGATGGCGGAAATTGAGCGGCGTCTTATCGACGATCTTCGCGGCCTTACCCTGGGTATCGCCGACCCGCTCGGCCAGGAAATTCGCAAAGCGCTGGCCGAAGGTCTGCAACAGTTCCGGGGTCAGATGATTGGCGTATTCCGGATAGCTCATGCCGCCGCCCAGCGCCTGGGCGATATGCCCGACGGTCTGGTTGAGGCCCGGCAACTCGCCCGCCGGGCGCGCCTTGGCATGGGACGCGATCACGCTTTCCACCAGGGTCGTGCCGGACCGCGGCATGCCGACCACCAGCACGACCCGGCTGTCCTGGGCGCCCATGCCCCGGAACCGCTGGATCACATCGGGCCCGAAATGGTCCGCAATCGTCTGAAACCGCGCCCGCGTCGCTTCGCCATCGAACTGGGCGCCCTTGGCCGCATTGCCCTTGAGATAATGCGGGAAGGCTTTGTCCGGGGCCTTCATGTCGTCATAGATCTTGCCGGCGGCGAAATGCAGGAAGGTCAAATCGACCGCGCCGAGACCCTCCGTGGCCAGATGCTCCTCGATCGAGGCGGCGACCGGCGCGCCGTTCTTGAAATTGCGCACATTGGCGAAGTTGAAATAGGCCTCGTAATAGTCCGGCTTCAGCCGGATCGCTTCTTTATAATGCACCTCGGCTTCGGCCATGCGCCCGAGCGCCGATTTCGCCGCCGCCATATTGTGGTGGATCTGCGGGCGCGACCCCATGAGGCCCATGGCGCGCTCGAAACAGATGATCGCCTCGACCGACGCCCCCAGTTGCGCATTGACCGTGCCCAGGCCGAACCAGGCGTCGCCGTTGCGCCCGTTCTGCTTGATCAAAGCCTCATAGGCCGCCTTGGCCTCGATGATCTTGCCCTGCTTGTGCAGCGCCACCGCGTCCTTATAGGTCTGCGGCATGGCCACGTTCGCCGAGGTCGCTCCGGTCAATTCCAACATCTTGCCTCCTCGGCCCGGACGCGTGCCGCCCGGACCCGGTTATGTCTGTCGCGCACGCCCGCGCCTGTCCCATTCCGCGCGCAGGCCCCGCCGCGGCTCGAAGATCGGCCCTTATCAATCAAGGATCGGACCAGATCATGGCCGACCGCCGGCCCGGACCGACCGCCAGATCATCGCCCGGCCGGTCACCCCGCGCCGATCTCATCGAAGGGCACCAAATGCCCTTGGACCCGCATGCCCTCGTCGTCATAGATGTCCATCATGATCATGCGGTCGTCCCAATCGACCGTGACCGTGCCGAAATTGGCGCCGGTATACATGCCGGTCAGGCGGTGAACGCCCGGTTCGTCGATGTCGCGGCCCTCCAGGAACGCCAGATTGAGCGAACTGGAGGTCGCCTCATGGAGCGGATAGCCCACCGCGCCCGACAGTCGGTAAAGCGCGGCGCTGTGCCGGTCGCCGGAGACCAGCACCACGCCCGTCGCGCCGCTCGCACGGACCGTTTCGAAAAAGCGCTCGCGCTCGGGTTCAATATTGCCCCATTTCTCCCAGCCATGGCCGTCGGCGATGATCTGGATGGACGAGGCAATCACGCGGACCTCGGCGGGCTGGCGCAACTGGTCGGCAAACCAGGCCCATTGGGTCTCGCCCAGCAGCGTTTTTGCGGTGTCGCCGGAATTCTCATAGGGCCAGCGCGATCCCTCGGCCGTGCGCTCCAACGTCGACCGGAAATAGCGGGTATCGAGCAGGATGACCTGTACCCGGCGCCCGGCAGGCCCGTAAATCGCCGCGGAATAAACCCCCGGACGGCTCCGGCGGGGATCGTCGGCCGGAAGATCCCAAAAGTCGGCGAACAGGCGCTGGGCCTTGTCCTTATAGGGAAATTCACCGCCCGCATCGTTGAGACCGTAATCATGGTCGTCCCAGGTCGCCATGACCGGCACCCGTGCGCGCAGCGCCTGGAGTTCGGGACGCGCCTTTTGCTGGGCATAGGCTGCTTCGAGAAGGGTCAGCCCCTCATTGCCCGGCTTGTCGTCGCCATAGACATTGTCGCCCAGGAACAGCATGAGCTGCGGGTCCCGCTCCAGGATCGACGCCAGCACCGGCGCGGGCCGGTCCTGGTGGATGCAGGACCCGAACGCAATTTTTGACAAAACGGGTGCATCCGCTCCGCCCGCCGCGCCCTGAAGCCCCGCGCACCCCGGCAGCAGGGACGCCGCCGCCAGACCCGCGCCAGCGCTGAGCACCTGGCGCCGGTCAACCGGTCCGATCAATCGCCGCGTCGTCATGGTCCCCTCCCATGCATCTCATCCCGCAAGCGTTGTAGCCGGGGCGGACCGCCGGTGTCACGGCCAACATGCTCCCCGGCCCCGGACGGGTGTGGTAGTCTTCATGGACGTACCCACGACTGGAGGTCTGGCCATGTCCAGCCGCACGATCATTGCCCCCGTCGGCCCCGACGGATCCCTGAAACTGCAACCCAAGGATGCTGATTTCCTGGGCCTGAAGAAAGGCATGTCCTGTGTGATGAAGGTTCATCGCGACGATGCCAATCCCGGCGCCGGCATTCACATCACCATGGAAGTGGTCGAGGGCGGCGGCACGAAACGCGAACCGCGCGCGTTCAAGGCATAAGCGATCGGGCTGGGGGGCTGATAATGGCGTTCGAACGCTGGGATGTGGTGAAAGTACCGGGCTATCTGTTGGGCCTCGACGACGACGCGCCGACACAGTTCGGCGTGGTCGTCTCGTCCAAGACCGCCCTTGAGGGCGCGAACCGGTATTGGATCATTCAGATCCCCAATCCGGGGCCGCAAACGCTCGTGCAGGGCGACATGGAAGTCTCCGCCCTGCGCGGCTACCTGCCCCCGGACCCGGCAATCATCCGCACCAGTTCGATCATCGCCATTCACCGGGACGATCTGGAAGAAGGCTCCGACCGCGC
>CAZHDI010000159.1:0-5006 GCA_964531285.1 uncultured Alphaproteobacteria bacterium
TTGATCGAGCTTTCCTTCTCGATATAGGTGTCCGTACGCGGCACATAGGCTTCCGGCTGGTAGTAGTCGTAATAGCTGACGAAATATTCGACCGCGTTGTCCGGAAAGAAGCTTTTGAACTCCCCGTAAAGCTGGGCCGCCAGGGTCTTGTTCGGCGCCAGGATGATCGCCGGGCGCTGCACCTCCTGGATCACATGGGCCATGGTGAAAGTCTTGCCCGAGCCGGTGACGCCGAGCAGGACCTGGTCGCGCTCGCCCTCGCGTGTGCCGTCCACGAGCTGGTCGATCGCCTGGGGCTGGTCCCCCTTGGGCGTGAACTCGGACTCGATGCGCAGGCGGATGCCGCCTTCGGATTTTTCGGGACGGTCGGGCCGGTGGGGGACCCAGATGGTCGGATTGGGCGCTTCGCCGAAGCCCGACCCGTTGTTATGCGGTGCCATGGGTCTTCATATGGCGCAGTTGGAGAGCCCGCGCCAGTCTTTCGTTCCGTGCGCAAAAAAGCCGCCGCATCCCGGGGGCGCGGCGGCTTGCGTTAGCGACGCCTTGGTCTCAGTCGGCCTGCTTGCGCAGTTCCGCCGCGATATCCAGCGTTACAACGTCACCGATGGCCGGAGCCCAGTTGGTGATGCCGAATTCCGAGCGCTTGATGTGGCCTTTGGCCTGAAAGCCAACGGTTTCGACCTTGGCGAACGGATGCTCGCCGACGCCCAGGAACCGCACTTTCAGCGTGGTCGGCTTGGTGGTGCCGCGCACGGTCAGATCGCCGGTGACGTCGGCGGTGTTATCGCCGGTCGCCTCGATCCCCGTGCTCGTGAAGGTGATTTCCGGGAACTCTTCGGCTTTGAAAGCCGCGTTGACGAGTTCCTCGTCCAGCTTGTCGCTGGTCGTATCGATGCTCGCGGCATCGATGGTCACCGACAGACTGCCATTCGCGATGTCATCCGGATCGATGCTCAACGTGCCTTCGGCGGTGTTGAAGCGGCCGTCATACAGCGACAGACCCATATGGCTGACCTGCCACTGGACCGTGGTGTGGGTCGGGTCGATGACATAAGTGCCGCCGGTCACGGCCGACGCTTCGGCGCTCCAGCCCGGGATGCGGCCATCGTTCTGCTTGGCGTATTTATCCTTGCCGTGCATTTCGGCGACGGCGGCGGTAGCGGTGAGCGCCATGGCGGCCGACAGGGACGCGATTTTGGCAAAAGTCATAGTTGTCTCCCGTTCAGTTGATCAGCAAAACTATGCGGCGATCTGCCCCCCTCAGGGGAGTCGCTCTGTACATGGGGCCCCCGATGGGCTTCGCCAAGCGCTCGTTCGCAGCGGGCGGGACGGCTTCACGCCGTCGTGATGGCTGGACATTTGGTCTCAGAGGCCCCGGGAGGGGCCGTCGGTGCTGGCCGAACCCGCGGGGCGGCCCACCTCATGCATGGCGACCATTAAAGCGGGATGAGCGGCTAAAGCCGCCCTCAGGCGTTGGTTGGGAGAATGGGAATGCAGGAACCGATGGCGCAGCAAAGCGCGGCGATCCGCGTGCGCATCGAGGGGCAGGTTCAGGGCGTGGGATTCCGGGCCTGGACAGTGGACGAGGCGGTCCGGCTCGGGCTCGACGGCTGGGTGCGTAATTGCAGCGATGGCAGTGTCGAGGCGGTGTTCGCAGGGCCTCAGCCGAGTGTGGATCAGATGCTTTCGCTTGTCGGACACGGTCCGGCCTCGGCGGAAGTCGCGGATCTTGTGGTCGAGCCGGTGAGCAGCCCGCCCGAGCCCGGGTTCCGCCAACTGCCCACCAGTTGACAGCAATCAGCCGGCTGGATGGGCCGTGCTGCCGGCTTCGCGCCAGGGCCCTGGATAAGGCGGCGGCGGTGTGTCCGGTTCGCGCGGGCCCAGAGCGGCGCAGCGCCCGTCATCGCGGGCATTAAAGCACCATCCACCAACATAGCCGCTGGCCGCCGGTTGCGGCGCGGGCGGGCCGTAGACGGCATCAAGCAGGCGCGGCGGCCCCAAAGGTTTCGAAGGTTCCGCCGGTTTCGGTACGGCGACCGGCGCCGGTTCGGACCGCAGACCGGCAAATTCCATCAAGCGTGTGCCGGCCATCCGCAAAAGCTCGATGGGGTCGGCCATCATCCGGGTCATGGTCGGGCCGGTGCGGATCACCCGCCCCCGGCGGCTGTTGGAGCGGCGGCGGCGCAGCATGGCGTTGGCCGTGACCGGCAGGCGGGACGGCGCATGGGGAATCGCCCGTTCCATCGGGCGCGAGGCGTTTGTCACGGTCTGGCGGAGCGACCCGTCCGGCATGCTCGATCCGCCCAGCGACGCCATACACAGACAAATCCCGGCGGCGAGCGCTGTGCGCCCGGATGGTCCGAGACCGACACCGGCAAGGCCTTTGGACAGGCTGGCGGAACCGAAAATGACGCGGGGCATGGTGAAACACTCCTTACCACCCTGACTGTGCCGAGTCGCACAGACCGGCGCCATCAAGTTGGGTCCGGCTTTTTGAAGGGGAGCGGCGATCCGCAGCCTGGCGTCGATAACGCGCCGGGCGCTTGCGGGCGGACGGGAACGGACGTAGCGTGCGGCGCATTTTCAACCGTCTCGCGGACGCCGTCCGGCGGCCCGCCCATGACAAGACCATTCGGGAGGCCTCCCATGTCCGCTCTGCCCGCCCATTTCCTGTCCGACGCCCTTGAGCGCGTACAGCCGTCCGCGACCATCGCCGTGACCCAAAAGGCCCGCGATCTGAAGGCCCAGGGCCGCGATGTCATCGGTCTGGGGGCCGGCGAGCCGGATTTCGACACGCCCGACAATATTAAAGAGGCGGCAATCGAGGCGATCCGGCGCGGCGAGACGAAATACACGGCCGTGGACGGTATTCCCGAGTTGAAGGACGCCATCGCGGCCAAGTTCAAGCGCGACAACGATCTGACCTATGCGCCGGGCCAGATCACCGTGGCGCCGGGCGGCAAGCCGATCATCTACAATGCGATGCTGGCGACGCTCAATCCGGGCGACGAGGTGATCATCCCGACGCCTTACTGGGTGTCCTATCCCGATATTGTGCTGCTGGGCGGCGGTACTCCGGTCTTTGCCGATGCGCGCCTGGAGGATGGCTTCAAGCTGCGCCCGGAGGTGCTGGAGTCCAAGATCACGGCGAAGACCAAATGGCTGATCCTCAATTCGCCGTCGAACCCGTCGGGTGCCGCCTACACCCAGGACGAGCTTAAGCAGCTTACGGATGTTCTGGTGCGCCATCCCCATGTCTGGGTCCTGACCGACGATATGTATGAAAAGATCGTCTATGACGATTTCCGGTTCACGACCCCGGCCCAGGTCGAGCCGTCGCTTTATGAGCGCACGCTGACCATGAACGGTGCGTCGAAAGCCTTTGCGATGACCGGCTGGCGGATCGGTTTTGCCGGTGGCCCCCAGCCGCTGATCAAGGCCATGGGCAAGCTGCAAAGTCAGTCCACGTCCAATCCGACCTCGATCAGTCAGTGGGCGGCGGTCGAGGCCCTTAACGGGCCGCAGGATTATCTCATCGAGCGCAATGCGACGTTCAAGGAACGCCGCGACATGGTGGTCGCCATGTTGAACGAGGCCGACGGACTCACCTGTCCGACGCCGGAAGGCGCGTTCTATGTTTATCCGTCCTGTGAAGGCTGCATCGGCAAGACCGCACCGAACGGCGCGAAGATCGCGAATGACGAGGACTTCGCATCGGCGCTGCTGGATTGCGAAGGCGTCGCAGTCGTATTTGGCGCGGCCTTCGGTCTGTCGCCGTTCTTCCGGATTTCTTATGCCACCTCGACCGAGGCGCTCAAGGAAGCCTGCACCCGCATCCAGCGGTTTTGCGCGGCTTTGACATAAGGTGCACCGGCCCGCGCCGTTAAACGTCTGTTATGGACCTTGGCAAAAAGGTCTTGCGGCGCGGGCGGCCCGTCCTACCTCTCAGTCAGAACGGTGCGCGGCCATGCGCGCCGGATTCGGATGAAGGAGAGGTGAGATGAGCATCGAGATTGGATTGGCTGACAATCAGCGTAAGGAAATCGCCGAGGGTCTCGCCAAGGTTTTGGCCGATACCTACGTGCTTTACACGAAGACCCACGGCTATCACTGGAATGTCACGGGGCCGCGTTTCCGGTCGCTGCATGAGATGTTCGAGGAGCAGTACACCGAATTGTGGCAGGCGCTGGATGTGCTGGCGGAACGTATTCGGGCGCTCGGTGTTTACGCTCCGGCCGGTGCCACCCAGTTCGCCGAACTGTCGCGGCTGTCCGACGACGCCGGTGTGCCGGATGCCGACACCATGCTGGTCAACCTGACCAAGGATCATGAGCACATGAGCCGGACTTTGCGCGAGCTTGTCGCCGCGGTTGCCGATGCGGGCGATGAAGGAACGGCGGACCTTCTGACCGCGCGCATGCAAAAGCATGACGAGACGGCCTGGATGCTGCGCTCCATGGCGGCCTGACCGCCCGATCGATCCAGGGGCCGACACAGTGTCGTGACCTGACGCGCCCGTGATCGCTGCCCGCGGTCACGGGCTTTTTTGCGCCCAGATTGTCCCGCACGGGATACGCTTTAAACTACGGTTGCGCGAACAGCGGAGGAGACGCCGTCATGTGGATTTCGAAACGCCCGGCCTGGCAGTTGGACGAGCGCCATGCGACCCCGGAGTCGGTCTATGTGAACCGGCGGGCCTTTTTGGGGGCGGGCGCGGGTGCGATCGCCTGGGGGCTGACCGGGGCAGCCGGTGCCGCGCGCGCGGCCGACGATCCGACGGCGGATCTTTATCCTGCGCCCCGGAATGATGCGTTCGAGGGCGGCCGCCCGCTCACCGATGAAGAGGTCGCCTCGACCTACAACAATTTCTACGAGTTCGGGTCCCACAAGAAGATCTATCGGGAAGCGGAGCGTCTGAAGCCGCGGCCCTGGACCGTCACCCTCGATGGCATGGTCGAGGAAGAGCAGGTCCTCGATATCGATACGCTGATCCGCGCCATGCCGCT
>CAZHDI010000160.1:0-4991 GCA_964531285.1 uncultured Alphaproteobacteria bacterium
GATGACCTTCGAGTATCACAACACCATCTTCAATCTGCTCGATACACCCGGCCACGAGGATTTTTCCGAGGATACCTACCGCACACTGACGGCCGCCGACAGCGCGATCATGGTCATCGATGCCGCCAAGGGGATCGAGGCGCAGACCCTGAAGCTGTTCGAGGTGTGCCGGTTGCGGGATATTCCGATCATCACCTTTGTCAATAAGATGGACCGCGAAGCCCAGGACCCGTTCGCGCTGCTCGACGAGGTGGCCGAGAAGCTTGCGCTCGATACGGTGCCGGCAATGTGGCCCGTGGGCATGGGCCGGAACTTCCGCGGCAGTTATGATCTGTTCCATGATCATATGCTGCTGTTCGAGCGCGGCGCGGCGGAAGACGACCCCCTGCGTCTCGACGGTAACCGGATCGGCGAGGTTCTGAGCCCGGAGGATCTCGACAAACTGCGCGAAGAGGTGGAGTTGATCCGCGAGGCTTATCCGGCGTTCGACGGTGACAGCTATCGCGAAGGGCATATGACGCCGGTCTATTTCGGCAGCGCGTTGCGGAATTTCGCGGTCCGGCAGGTTTTGGAAGCGGTCGGCACTCATGCGCCGCCGCCGCGCCCGCAGGGCACGTTAAGCCGGACCGTCGAGCCTGGCGAGGCCAAGGTGTCGGGCTTCGTCTTCAAAGTGCAGGCCAATATGGACCAGAACCACCGGGACCGGATCGCGTTCCTGCGGCTGGTGTCGGGCAAGTTCAAGCGCGGCATGAAGCTCAAACAGTCCGGCACCGGAAAGACCATCGGGGTGCACAATCCGATTCTGTTCTTTGCTCAGGACCGGGAACTCGTGGACGAGGCCTGGCCGGGCGACATTATCGGCATTCCCAATCACGGCACGCTGCGGGTCGGCGACACCTTGAGCGAAAGCGAGGATCTGCGGTTCACGGGGATCCCCAATTTCGCGCCGGAGATCCTGTGCCGGGTGCGGCTCGGCGATCCGATGAAACAAAAACATCTGCGCAAAGCCCTGGAAAGCCTCGCCGAGGAAGGGGTGACCCAGGTGTTCCGCCCGCTGATCGGTGCCAACTGGGTCATCGGTGTTGTCGGGCGGCTCCAGCTTGACGTGCTCAAAGAGCGCATTCAGGCCGAATACGGCCTCGAAGTCGGTTTCGAGCCTGCCCCGTTCGACAGCGCCCGCTGGATCACCGCCGAGAAGCCGTCCGACCTCGAGGAGTTCATCGACAATCACAAGAGCGCCATGGCCGAGGACCGGGACGACGCGCCGGTGTTCCTGGCCAAGAGCGCTTGGGAGATCGGCTATTCGGCGGAAAAATGGCCCGCCATCCGGTTCCATGCCACCCGCGAACGCGCTTGAGCGCCCCCACGACAACAGAGTGATGCTCCATGGATGAGACCCTCGTGCAATTGCGCGCATTCTGGGATCTGACGGTCGAGGTCTGGAACACCGGCGTCTTCGGCGCCAGCGTCGGCGATTATATCCAAGCGGTTCTGATCCTTCTGGTTTTTCTGGTGTTCCGCCAACTGATCGCCAAGATCGTGCTCGGAACGATCCGAAGGATGGTGCGCAAAACCGAAACCCGGCTCGATGACCGCCTGCTGGCGATGCTACAGGGGCCGGTGAAATTCCTGCCCCTGGTTCTGGGCTGGTTCTTTGCCATCAATGCACTGCCGCTCAATCCGCTTCTTGCGAGTATCGGCAACAATGTCACCGTCTCGATGATCTATTTCACGATCTTCTGGGGACTGTTCAACACGGTGCCCGTGATCGCGGAGGCACTGCGCCGGTTTAACCCCAAGGTCTTCGATGGGGCGATCCTCGACTGGATCGGCCGGGCCCTGAAGGGGTTTGTCGTTCTCCTCGGCTTCGCCTCGATCCTCGAGACCTGGGATGTGCCCATCGCACCGATCATCGGCGGGCTCGGTCTTTTCGGCGTGGCGGTCGCCCTCGGCGCTCAGGACCTGTTCAAGAATTTGATCGCCGGCGTGCTGATCCTGTCGGAGCGCCGGTTCCGCAAAGGCGACTGGATCAAGGTTGACGGCGTGGTTGAAGGCACTGTGGAGAATATCGGCTTCCGCTCGACGAGCGTGCGCCAGTTCAACAAGGCGCTCGTCCAGGTGCCGAATATGCATCTGTCGGACAATGCCCTGACCAATTTCACCGCCATGACCTACCGGCGCATCTATTGGCATATCGGTGTGACCTACGCGACGTCCAAACAACAGCTTGAGTATATCCGCAGCCAGATCGAGGCCTATGTGACGCGCTCGGAGGATTTCGCCAAGCCCCATGAGGCGTCCACCTTTGTGCGGATCGACCGGTTCGGCGCATCCTCCATCGACATCATGGTCTATTGCTTCACGCGCACGACCGCCTGGGGCGAATGGCTGGCGGTCAAGGAAAAGCTCGCCTACCGCATCAAGGACATCGTCGAAGCCGAAGCGGGGTCCAGTTTCGCCTTTCCCAGTCAGTCGCTGTATCTGGAATCGCTGCCCGATCCGGCCGCGCAGGGCGACAAGCCGGAACTTTATCTGCCCCCGGGCTTCACCGACATGACCGGATCGCCGTCGGGGCCGGACACCGGACCGGAGGGACCGGCGGGCGCGGGCGGCCAGCAGTTGCTCGATCTGCCGGGCGAAAGTGTCGAGGACACCGCGCCGCAAACCGGCAAAACCAAGAAGGGGCGCGGCCGGCGCGGCCTTCTGGGCGGTCTGCTGGGATCGCGCGGTAAGTAGCGGTCAGGCGAACCGGTTGGCGCGCCACAAAAGGGCGTAGGACAGCCCGGTCGAGAGCACCACGGCGGTCAGAAAACACCATGCGCCGGACAGAAGATTGGCGGTCGTCAGCACCCGCCCGTCGACCACGAGCACGGTGATGGCGAGGATGAACACATCCGTCATCGACCATTTTGAAATCATCGAAAGGGCGCCCAGCAGCATCCGCGTGGCGCGCCGTTCCGGCCGGAAGCGGATCAGCAGAGCCATGCTGGTCAGGATCTTGCCGCCGGGGAACACAATCGAGACGAGGAAAATCAGGCAGCCCAAAGCAATCTGCCCGTCCTCGAAAAAGGCCCGGATCGTATCGAGGATCGACAGACGCTGGGATTCGAAGAACCAGCCCCATCCGGTGCCGATTTCGATGGCCGGGCGGGTTAGCCCCAGCCACAACAGGACCAGCGCCGCTGCAAAGCCGGCAAAGAAGGCCGCGCTCACTAGGAAGCTCGGGGACCTGGATCCCTGGTCATCCGCCGCCGGGTTATCGGACGCCGGGCGCTCTGGTGCGTCATCACTCATGGCCTAACTATAGAGCAGGGGGGCATCCGCGTCCGGGTCCGGGTGCGCGGTATCGTCCGCCATTCGCCGCACTTGCCTTGCCACCGCCGCATCGGGGCCTTAGAGCCCTATTGGAAAGAGGGCCGGTTAGGGACTTGGAAATGCGCCTTACAGAGCATGTCCAAAAAGCCTCTTAGGCCAAGGACAACTGGTACTCTCAGCGGGTTTTGGGGATCCATGAGCGACGACGTGAGAGGCGCCGCGCCGGCGCGGCCGCAGCGCTGGGCCCGGTTTCAGTGGCTGATCAATCTGGTTGAAGGCCATCGGTTTCAAACCGCCGTCACCGTTGCAATCATCGTCAATGCGGTGACGCTGGGCCTGGAAACCTGGGACGATGCCGTGCGGGCTTTCGGGCCGGCCCTGTATGCCGTGGATCGGGTGATCCTCGCGCTGTTCGTCTTCGAACTGGTGGTCAAGCTGGTCGCCTATGGCCGGCGCTTTTTCCTCAATGGCTGGAATGTCTTCGACTTCGTGATCGTCGGGGTTTCGGTCGCGCCGGTCTACGGCAATCTGTCGATCCTGCGGGCGCTGCGCATTCTCAGGGTCCTGCGCCTCTTATCCGTGGTGCCGCAATTGCGCCGGGTGGTCGAAGCGCTGCTCAAAGCCATCCCCGGCATGGGCGCGATCATCGGCGTGCTGAGTCTGGTGTTCTATGTGGGCTCGGTACTCTCGACCAAGATGTTCGGCGAAGCGTTCCCGCATCTGTTCGGCTCCATCGGCGGGTCGATGTATTCGCTCTTTCAGATCATGACCCTGGAAAGCTGGTCCATGGGGATCGTCCGCCCGGTGATGGCCGAATATCCCTATGCCTGGGTGTTCTTCGTGCCGTTCATTTTCGTCACCAGCTTCATGGTGCTGAATCTGTTCATCGCGATTATCGTCAATTCGCTGAACAGTCTCCATGACGAGGAGGTGCGCGAGGTCGAGCGCGCGGCTCACGACGAGCGCGACGCGCTGCTGACCGAGATCAAGGCACTGCGCTCGGAGGTTGCCGATTTGCGCAAGGATCTCAACGGGCACGGGAAAAGCTAGCGGGAGCCCCCGCGCGTCTCACGGGCGGTCTCACGCCCGTCGCTGGAGCGGTCGGGAAAGTTCCGCCGGACGCCTTCCCAAACCTGCGCTCGATGGCGATACTGGCGCGGGTGACCGTGTGGGGGGAAACCGTGGCGGATGTGTTCATAAGCTATGCACGAAGGGACCGCGAGAAGGTCGCGCCCATGGTCGCTTGTCTCGAAGGCGCGGGCTATACGGTCTGGCTGGATGCGGCGCTTGAGTCGGGCGTGAGCTTTCCCGCCGAGATTCAGCGCGAGCTGGCCGCCGCCAAATGCATTCTGGTCGTCTGGTCCAAAGCCTCTGTTCAGAGCGATTGGGTTTATGCCGAAGCCGACGAGGGCCGCAAGGCAAGCAAGCTGGCCGCCGTCGAGATCGAATCCTGCACGCCTCTCCCGCCCTTCGGCACCTATCAGACCGAGGACCTGTCGCGCTGGCGCAGCGATTGTCACGATGCCCGCTGGCTGCAGGTCGTGGACCGTATCGAATCTCTGTGCAAAGGGCCGGGACGGCGGGATGGCCCTGGCGTCGTCAGACCCGGTCCGAGACCTGACATTCCGGTGCCGGAGATCGTGACGGTCCCGGCGGGACAGTTTCAGATGGGCTCG
>CAZHDI010000161.1:0-4921 GCA_964531285.1 uncultured Alphaproteobacteria bacterium
GACAGTGTTGAGCGGCGAGGGTGAGGCCTACCGGGTTCTGGCGCGCAAATACCGTCCGCAGACCTTCGACGATCTCATCGGTCAGGACGCCATGGTGCGCACCCTCTCGAACGCGTTCGAGAGCGGGCGGGTCGCCCATGGCTTCATCCTCACCGGCGTGCGCGGCATCGGCAAAACCACCACCGCGCGGATCATCGCCAAGGGCCTCAATTGCGTCGGGCCGGACGGCACCGGCGGGCCGACCATCCACCCGTGCGGCGCGTGCGACCCCTGCCGGTCGATCGCCGAGTCGCGCAATGTCGATGTGCTTGAGATGGACGCCGCCTCGCGCACCGGTATCGACGATATCCGCGAGATCATCGAATCCGTGCGCTACCGCCCGGCGTCCTGCCGCTACAAAGTGTACATCATCGACGAAGTGCACATGCTCTCCAAGGCGGCCTTCAACGGCTTGCTGAAGACCCTGGAGGAGCCGCCGCCCCATGTGAAATTCGTCTTTGCCACAACGGAAATCCGAAAAGTGCCGGTAACGGTGCTCTCGCGCTGCCAGCGCTTCGATCTGCGCCGGATCGAACCGGAGGTGATGACGGCCTATCTGGGCCGGATCGCCGAGGCCGAAGGGACCGTGGCCGAAGACGAGGCGCGGGCCCTGATCGCGCGGGCCTCTGAGGGCTCGGCGCGCGATGCCCTGTCGCTGCTCGATCAAGCCATCGCCCATGGCACGCCGGGCGATGACGGACGTACAACCATCACGGCCGTCAGTGTACGGGATATGCTGGGCCTCGCTGACCGCGCCCGGGTGATCGATCTGTTCGAAACGCTGATGAGCGGCGACACCGCCGGGGCGCTCGATGAGATGCGCGCCCAGTATGACGCCGGCGCCGATCCCATCATGGTGCTGAACGATCTTCTTGAGGTCGTCCATTGGCTGACCCGGGTCAATGTCGTGCCGGATGCCCTGACGGATCCCGCCGTCTCGCCGGAGGAACGCACCCGCGGTGCCGACCTCGCAAAAACACTACCCGTCAATGTGCTGACCCGGGCCTGGCAAATCCTGCTCAAGGGTCTGAGCGAAAGCGCGAACGCCCCCAATCCGCTGGCCGCCGCCGAGATGATCCTCATCCGGCTCGGTTATGCGGCAAGTCTGAAAACGCCGGACGATTTGTTGCGCATGATCGACGGCGGTGCGGCCGTCGCTGCGCCTGCATCGTCGGCGCCGCGGAGCGGTGCGCCGTCCGCGAACGGAGCAGGCGCCGGGCCGCGCAGCGAGGCCACGGCGCGCACCGCGTCCTCAGCACCGTCCGGGCCCACCGCATCGGCCGCCGCCCCGCCGCGGACGTCCCCGCCCGAAGGGCGCCCGGCCATGGCCATGGGGGGTACCGGTGCGGCGCAGCCGGTTCCCGTGCCGGCGGACCCCGCGCCGGGGCTTGACCCCGAGACCTTCACGACGCCGATCCCCACCTTCGAGGCCCTGGTGGATCTGGCCCATGAGCGCCGCGAAATCCGCTTTGAAATCGCCCTGCGCAACTGCGTGCATTTGATCCGCTTCGAACCGGGCCATATCACCTTCCGGCCCACGGCGGATGCGCCGCCGGATCTCAGCCAACAGATGATCGCCCATCTGAAGACCTGGACCGGTCAGCGCTGGAACGTTTTGATCGGGAATGAGCCGGGCGAGCCGACGCTGGGCGAGATCGCGGCCAAGGTCGCCGAACGCGAGCGCGCCGAACTCATGGCGCATCCTTTGGTCGCGGCTGCTCTGGCGGCGTTTCCTGAGGGGCGGATGGGCGAGGTTCGGTTGCCCGAACCCGAAGCGGCGGCGGATGACGAGGTGGCGACCGCAGCCCTCGATGCCGAGCGCGACGAGGGCGATGACGATTTTTGAGGGCGGCTCGGGCCGGCCCTGATGGACACACGGACGATTGGCGGAGACACAGCGATGAAAAATCTCGGCAACATGCTGAAACAGGCTCAGGAAATGCAGGGCAAGATGCAGGAAATGCAGGCCCAGCTGGAGGAGCTTGAGCTTGAAGGCACCAGCGGCGCGGGCCTTGTGAAGGTCACCCTGTCGGGCAAAAACGTCCTGAAACGGGTGACGATCGATCCGTCTTTGCTGAAGCCGGAGGATGCCGAGATGGTCGAGGATCTGATCGTCGCGGCGCATCAGGACGCCAAGACCAAGGTCGAGGAGCGGGTCCAGGAAGAAATGGGCAAGCTCACCGGCGGCATGCCGTTGCCGCCCGGCTTCAAGCTGCCGTTCTGACCGGCGGCCCGGCCATGGTCGGACCGGAGATCGAACGCCTCATTCAGTTGCTCGCCAAACTGCCCGGGCTTGGGCCCCGCTCGGCCCGGCGCGCGGCCCTGCACCTGATTACGCACAAACAAAGCGCGCTGGCTCCGCTGGCCGGCGCCTTGGGCGAAGCGGCCCGGGTCATCCGCACGTGCGGCGTATGCGGATCGGTCGATGCGGTCGATCCGTGCCGGATCTGCGCCGATGACACCCGTGATCCGGCGGCCCTGTGCGTGGTTGAGCAGGTCTCGGATTTATGGGCGCTGGAGCGGGCCAAGGCATTCCAGGGGCGTTATCACGTCCTGGGCGGGACCCTGTCGGCGCTCGATGGGGTGGGGCCGGACGATCTCAACATCGCCCGTCTTGTGGAGCGGGCCCGGGATCCGTCCGTCACGGAAGTGATCATCGCGCTCGATGCGACCGTGGACGGTCAGACCACGGCCCATTACGTCACCGAACGGTTAGGGGCCTGCGGTGTCAAGGTCACGCGCCTCGCGCATGGTGTACCGGTGGGCGGGGAGCTTGATTATCTCGATGATGGAACGTTGAGCGCGGCCTTGAAGGCCCGCCGGGAGATGGGCTGACCGGCCGGCACGATCCGTGTGCCGCCGTCAACCCAGATCGGGGCCGCACAGACGGCGGGTGCCGTTGTCTCCCGGTACGATGGCGAGGCATGGCGCGCAGCCGATGATCGGTGTCGTGATTTCCATCGTTGCCGCCGGCCCGCTCAGGGTCAAAGACCGTCGGGCCGGACTGATCTGAACCCGGCCGACCTGGCGCCGTCCGCCTTGAACAGTGACCAGACAGATGGCCCCTTCATGGCGTTTCAGATCGGCGGCGCCGACTTCCTCATCATCGCCGTCGAAGAAGAATGTGGCGCCCGCGAACAGATCGGACCGGCTCGCGGTTTCCCGGCGCAGCACGATCACAGACACCGGATCGATCCCGCGCGGCACCGCCACCGTCGTGACATGAGCTTCCCCGGGCAGCCGCGCTTCGGGACGCTGGGCTTCCACGCTCCAATTCGGCGTCAGATAGCCGGCGATCTCCGCCATGGCGGCGGGCGCGACAAGATCGAGAATGTCGCATCCGAACGATTTGGCGAGGCGCTCGAGCCATTCCAAGGTCAGCCGGCGTTCACCGACCTCCAGTTTCATCACCTGGCCCGCGGTCGTACCGGCCCCGCGCGCCGCTTCGGCCAAAGTCATGCCGAGGCGCTGGCGCATCCGGCGGATCGTACCCGGATAATCGCGCGGCTTGGACTGGGGCCGGGTCTCCGGCGAGATCCAGTCGGCGGGATGCATTTGCGTCATGACGTGTCTTGCTCCCCTGGAGAAAGATCCGGCCCGGATAATTGCGCCCGGCCGGACACAGGAAAGAACGCCAGCGCCGCACATTTATTCCGCCTTTCGAAATGGAAAAATGCACGATGCCGAGAGGCCCAAGCCTGTGGGGGATGAGGCGCCCGGCGCGCTTGGGGTACATACAAAGGAACGCGCCCCGTTCGGTGGGGGAGCGTGCTAAACAAGGCTTATCATGTGTATCGCTCATCACATCTTAAGCGTCGTTAACGGCGCCCGCGGCGTCCTGATGGTTTTGGGTGTGGCCCTGGCCGTCGGCGCCAGTGCGCCGTCCTACGCGAAAGTGTTTCAGATCGGGACAACCGAGGTTCGTCTTCATCTGCTGACCGATCTGCAAGGGGCCGTTGTGTCGGGACGCAATCTCGATTCCAACGGCACGGATTACGAGATCGACTGGTCGGTGCGCGGTGAAGCGCGCCGGGTGCTGAACAGCGGCTGGCTGATCGGGGCCGCGGTGGAGGTCGATCAAGATTTCGATGTCGACAGCGACGATGATTCCTCCAGCGAAATCGATCTCGACGAAGCCTATCTGTACGCGGCGCACCGGTTCGGGCGGATTGAACTGGGCCGCCAGGACGGGCCCGCCGATGCGCTCGGGTTCCATGCCCCCATCGTGGGCACGGGGCAGGTGCGCGGTGATTTCGCCCGGTATGAATCCGGCCGGGCCCTGCTGACCGCGTTCGACACCCGCGACGCGGCCAAGGTCGTGTTTTTGAGCGCGCCGTTGCGGGGCCTCAGGCTGGGGGTGTCCTACGGACCGCGCCTGAACCTGACCATTGCCCAGCGCCACCATGTCGAGGCCGCGGTTCAATACACCAAGCCCGTGGGCCCGGTGGTGGTCGGGGTGAGCGGCACCTATGTGCGCGCCAATGCCGTATCCAGCCCCAACCGCCAGGATTTGCGGTCCTGGAGTGTCGGCACCGAGATCCGCAAGGACCGGCTGCGGCTCGGCGCGGCGGTGGTCTCGCGCGGCGACAGCGACAGTCTGGAAGGGCGCGACGAGATCGAATGGAACACCGGCGCGGCCTGGCGCGGACGCGGCTGGAGCGCCGCCATGTCCTATGCTCAGATCGAACGGTTCGGCGCCAATCGCCACTTGTTCGGCATAGGCGCTACCGCGGATCTCAACAGCTTCGCGACCCTGCGCGGGGATGCCGTCTATTTCGATGAGGACCGGCTGGTGTTCGATGCCGGCAATCAAACCTTCGAGGCGGGCGGGCGCGACCGCCGCGGGGTCGTGCTGCTCGCCGATCTGCGCCTGCGGTATTGA
>CAZHDI010000162.1:0-4837 GCA_964531285.1 uncultured Alphaproteobacteria bacterium
AAGGCAATGTCGGCCTGATGCAGGCGGTCAAGCGGTTCGAGCCCGAAAAGGGCTTTCGCCTCGCGACCTATGCCATGTGGTGGATCCGCGCCGCGATCCAGGAATATATCCTGCGCTCCTGGAGCCTCGTGAAAATCGGTACCACCGCGGCGCAGAAGAAGCTGTTCTTCAATCTGCGCAAGATCAAGGGCCAGCTCAAAGCCATCGAGGACGGTGATCTGCACCCGGACACCGTGACGACCATCGCGACCAAGCTCGGGGTCAGCGAACAGGATGTGGTCAATATGAACCGCCGCCTCGCCGCGCCCGATAATTCGTTGAACGCGCCCTTGCGTGCCGACAGCGACGGCGAATGGATGGACTGGCTCGTCGACGACACGATCGATCAGGAAACGGATCTTGCCGAGCGTGAGGAATATGACGAACGCCGCACACTTTTGATGGAGGCGATGGAAACGCTGAACGATCGGGAAAAACACATCCTGACCGAGCGCCGCCTGAAAGAAGATCCGGCGACCCTGGAAGATCTGTCCCAGGTCTATTCGATTTCGCGCGAACGGGTGCGCCAGATCGAAGTCCGGGCGTTCGAGAAGATCCAGAAGGCCATGAAGAATGCGCTCAAGGACAAGCGCATGGCCACTGCATCCGGCAGCGAGGCGGAAGCCGAAGCCGCGCTGTGAGGTACAGTCCACGGATGACAGGAACGGCGGGCCCGAAAGGCCCGCCGTTTTTTGTAAGTGTTGACCGGCCCCACTTCCGGCCCGGATAACGATAGGAATACCAAGACAATTCCGCATACGTCATTCCCGCGAAAGCTGGACTCCAGGGATGCCGGGCATGGACACCAACAGGCAAACACACATCACCGCCCCTGGATGCCGGATCTGCGCTTCGCTTGTCCGGCATGACGGCGGGCAAAACGTGCAGTCTGTCGGTGATCTGCTGCGGCGGGCCCGAAAGGTCCGCCGTTTTTTGTGAGTGTTGACCAGCCCCTCTTCCGGCCCGGATAGCGATGGGAATGCCAAGATCATTCCGCATACGTCATTCCCGCGAAAGCGGGAATCCAGGGATGCCGGGCATGGACACCAACAGACAAACACACATCACCGCCCCTGGATGCCGGACCTGCGCTTCGCTTGTCCGGCATGACGGCGGGCAAAACGTGCAGTCTGTCGGCGGTCTGATGCGCCCTATCCGGCCGACGCCAAGGCATAGAGGGCAATAGAGTTGGCCAGTCCGTGCGCGACGATGCCGGGCCAGACCCGAAAGCCCGACGCGATATAAGCCACCGAATAGATCACGGCCGCGCCGGCCGCGCCGATCAATCCGGTCACGCCCTGATAGGCATGGCCGAGCCCAAACCCGACCGCCAGGATGAGCACCGGCACGATCCACGCCAGATCGGTCGTCCGGCCCATCATAATTGCAAGGCGCGGCAGTAAAAAGCCGCGGTGTAGGACCTCTTCGCCGAAGGCGGCCACCACCCACATGGGCACCAGGGCAATCAGAAAAGCACCAAGATCTCCGGCCAAGCCCGCAAACCGGGCCGGCGTCTCACCGCCTTCTTCGGGGCTGGCCACAAGACCAACCGCTTCGCCCCAGAGGAGCCGCGCCGCAAGAGCTGCCAGCGCAATCAGCAGCATGATCCCGAGCGGTCCGCCGCTCAGCCCGAGTGATCGCCAGGGTCGCCCCGTCACCCGCATCCAGACAATCACGCCAAGCGCGGCCAGGAACAATGGCAGGCTCGGGCCGACCAGCCCAAGACCCAACAGCGCCTCGCCGAGCGGCGTTACCCGGGCCAGAACGATGGCGGTCAAGAGCGCGCCGAGACCGATGAAAAACTCGCGCCGGGCCTGATCCCGCGTCGCCACCGCCTCTACAGTGGTCATGGTGAGCCTCCCCTTTCGTATTTTGCCCAGCTTAGCCCCGAATGCAGTATTCTTGACACCGCCGGCCTGCGGGCACATTTATGGTCAACGCGAATGAGGCCAGGGAGACCGCGATGGAGCCGACGATCTTGAACATCCGCTGTTTGAGCCCTCGTCACAGGACACCATCGCCATGTCTCATGCTTCCATCGAGTGCCATGCCCTCACCTGGACACCGCCGGACGGCCGGCGCCTGATCGACGGTCTGACCCTTCATATCGGGCCGGGCCGCACCGGTCTTGTCGGCCGGAACGGGTCAGGCAAAACCACGCTCCTGCGGCTCATCGCGGGCGATCTGTCCCCCACGAGCGGATCCGTCACGGTCATCGGCCGTCTTGCTTGGTTGCGTCAGCAAAGCACGCCGCCAGGACCATCCGCATGCGTTGCGGATGGCTTAGGCATCGCCCCGGGTCTGACACGCCTTGCGCGGATCGAGGCCGGCAGGCCGGAGGCGGACGATCTGGACACAGCCGATTGGACCTTGCCCGACCGCGCGCAGGCCGCGCTTGAAACCATGGGTCTGACGGACCCGGCGCTGGATGCGCCTTTGGCCCTCCTTAGCGGCGGCGAGCGGACCCGGGTGCATCTCGCCGGACTGCTCATGGACCGCCCCGACGGCCTTCTTCTCGATGAGCCGACCAACAATCTTGACGCGGATGGGCGAGCCGCGGTTCATGATCTCCTGACCCAGTGGCCCGGCCTTGCGCTCGTCGTCAGCCATGATCGCGCCCTGATGCGGCGCATGGACCGGATCGTCGAACTATCCGGACTTGGCGCCCGGGTGTATGGCGGCAATTTCGATCTGTATCGGGAGCGCAAAGCCGCCGAGCGCGCCGCCGCGGACCAGGCACTCCAGGAGGCAGAACGCACCCTCGACCGCACGGAGCGGGAGATCCAGGCGGCCCGAGAGCGTAAGGACCGCGCCGATGGCCGGGGCCGTGCGGCGCGTGCCAAAGGCGGCGATCCGAAAATGGCCCTGGATGCCGCGAAACAACGCAGCGAGAACAGCACGTCCGCCGCCCGGTCACTGGAAGCCCGCAAACGCGCCGAAGCCCTCCAAGGACTGCAAGATGCGCGCTCGGCCGTCGAAATCATCACGCCTCTGACCATCGCCGCCCCGGCGACCGGGCTGGCCCATGCCAAACGGCTGGTCCGGCTCGATCAGGTATCGTGGCGAACCCCGGACGGTCGGACCGTACTCGACCGGGTCAGTCTGGACGTCACCGGTGCGGCGCGCATCGCCGTAACCGGCCCCAACGGCGCCGGTAAATCGACGCTGCTGCGCCTGATCACCGGCGATCTCGACCCGGCGGCCGGTACGGTGGAACGCTTCGTACCGGTACGTCTTCTCGATCAGAGCGTCGGCCTTCTCGACGGTGCGCAGACCATTCTCGGCGCCGTACACCGGCTATGCCCCGGTTTGGGCGACACGGCGGCCCATGCGCTTCTGGCCCGGTTCGCTTTCCGAAATACCGACGCGCTCAAACCGATCCGCCTGCTGAGCGGCGGGGAACGCCTGCGCGCGGGGCTTGCGGTCACCCTGGGCGCTCCGGAACCGCCGCCGCTCCTGCTGCTGGACGAGCCGACCAATCACCTTGACCTTGACTCAATTGCCCTGCTGGAGGCCGCCTTGCAGGCCTATGACGGTGCCTTGCTTGTCGTTTCTCACGATACGGACTTTCTGGCCGCGATCGGCGTGGACCGGACGGCGGCGCTTTAGCCCATGAACGGATCGCGCACCAGGATCGTATCGTCCCGCTCCGGTGACGTGGACAACAGCGACACCGGCGCCTCGATCAGTTCCTCGATATGGCGGACATATTTGACCGCCTCGGCCGGCAATTGCGCCCAGGACCGCGCTCCATAGGTGGACTCGCGCCAGCCAGGCAAGGTTTCGTAGATCGGCTCGACCCGCGCCTGGGCGCTGATCCCAGCCGGGAAATAATCGATCCGTTCCCCATCCAGTTTGTAGGCTACCGCCACCTTGATCTCATCGAAGCCGTCGAGCACATCGAGCTTGGTCAAGGCGATGCCCTGAATGCCGCCGGTGTGGATCGCCTGGCGCACCATCACCGCATCGAACCAGCCGCAACGGCGCGACCGGCCCGTGGTGGTCCCGAATTCACGGCCGCGCTCACCCAGGCGCTGGCCGATCTCATCGGTCAATTCGGTCGGAAACGGTCCTTCGCCCACGCGCGTTGTGTAAGCCTTGGTGATGCCCAGCACATAGCCGACCGAACACGGACCGGCGCCGCTGCCGGTCCCGGCCTGCGATGCCACGGTGTTGGAGGAGGTCACGAACGGATAGGTACCGTGATCGACATCGAGCATGATGCCTTGGGCGCCTTCGAACAACACGCGCCGCCCGATCCGCCGCGCCTTTTGCAGATGCCGCCAGACACTGCCCGCATAGGGCAGAATATGCGGCGCGATCTGTGCCAGTGCACCGACGATCTCGCCCGGTGTCAGTTCGGCCCGCCCAAGCCCGCGCCGCAGCGCGTTGTGATAGACAAGCAGGCTGTCGACCCGTTCGCGCACCAGATCCGGATCGGCCAGATCGATGAGGCGAATGGCGCGCCGGCCCACCTTGTCCTCATAGGCCGGGCCGATGCCCCGTTGCGTCGTGCCGTATCGCTAGGTGGTGTTGCCGGTCTCACGGATGCTGTCCATCTCCCGATGCAGCGGCAGAATCAGCGGCGCGTTTTCGGCCACGACCAGATTGTCCGGGCTAACCGCAACGCCCTGCGCCTTGAGCTGCTCGATCTCCTCGACCAGCGCCCAGGGATCGACCACGACGCCATTGCCAATCACGGACAGCTTGCCCGGACGCACGATGCCCGACGGCAGCAGATGCAGCTTGTAGGTCTGGTCCCCGATGACCAGCGTATGACCGGCATTGTGGCCGCCCT
>CAZHDI010000163.1:0-4828 GCA_964531285.1 uncultured Alphaproteobacteria bacterium
TGCCCGTGCGGGCGGGGATGTGGGATCAGGCGTCATGGCGCCGGTATAGGCCCCGGCGCCGGTTTTGTCATGGGTGTGCCGCGTCAAGGGTTTGCCGCGTCATGGGTGTGCTGCGTCGGGGGTCGGCAGGGCCCGGGCCGGCCAGGCACTCGGAAATGCGCCTTCCGGCGCATTTCCAAAAGGACCCTCACAGGGCTCAGTTGCAGCTGCTGAGGGACTTGATGTCGCCATTGCGGCGGTTGCAGTCCTGGCGCGAGGTCAGGAACTTGCGCCCATTCTTGCCGCAGCACACCCGCGCGCCGGCATTGCCCTCACGGCACTGGCTGACCGAAACGATCTTGCCGTTGTCCCGTTTGCAGGTGTTGCGGGACGTATAATAGAGCCGCGTGCTGCTGCGCTTGCAGCAGACCGGGTCATTGCCGGCATTGTCATTGCGGCACTGCCGGTCGGCGACGATCCGCCCGCCATCCCGGCGGCACCGGTCCACCGTGTCGATGTAATCCCGGTTGCCCCGCTTGCAGCAGATGCGTTCATTGCCCGCATTGTCATTGCGGCACTGCCGGTCGGCGACGATCCGCCCGCCATCCCGGCGGCACCGGTTCACCGTGTCGATGTAATCCCGGTTGCCCCGCTGGCAGCAGATGCGCTCATTCCCGCCGCCGCCATAGTAATCGTCGCGGCACCGATTGTCGGCGACCACCCGGCCGTCGATCCGCCGGCATTCGCGCAGCGAGGTGAAGGCGTCGCGTCCGCCGCGCGCGCAGCACACCCGTTCGCTCCCGGCGCTGCTGCTGCCGCCGTAATAGCCGTCATCGCCGTAATAGCCATCGTCCCCGTAGTAGCCGTCGTCATAGGCCACACAGGCCGACAGCAGCACGACCGGCACCAGCAGCACCGCCATGCGGCGCGCCAGACCCGCAAGGCAGCGGACCTGCCTTTTCACTGTGTTGATCATGTTGTCCTCCCGTGGATCGCCGTCCCGTTAACCGGAACGCCGCCGAGCATAGCCAAGGCCTGGGGGAATTGCAGCCTCAGGGGGCACGGGGGGAGGCGAAACCGCCCCCGGCGGCTGCGGCACCCCGGCCGGCTGCGCCGCCCCGGCCTGCGAAACCCGTTGGCACGGCCCCGGGTCCCGGGTCAGACTGGTTGCGTCGTTGAGGGGTCGATCCAAGAAACCGAGAGCTCATGGGTGTCATCACGTCGATCTTCGCGCGCCGGGTCATTCAGGCGGCCGGACCGGGTGTCGACCAGACGGGGTTTTTGCTGTCGGTCGGGCTCGATCCGAATGGGCCCATGGATGTCGGCCAGATGCTGACCGATGAGGCCTATTACGACCTCGTCGAACGGGTCGCCCGGCAGATGGACACCGGGTACGAGCTGCCCTTGCGGGCGGGCCGTGCCATGCGTCCAAACGATTATGGTGCGCTGGGTCTGGCCTGGAAGTCGGCCTCGACCGTTCGGGACTCCCTCGACCGGGTCGTGCGCTATTGCCGACTGTGGACCGACACCATGGCCTATGAGATCGAAGACGGCCCGGGCGGCGCTTATTTTCTTCTGCATCGGGACGGAGACCGGCGCCTCGGCTTGCGGCTGTCGAACGAGGCGACGGCCGCGAGCGCCCTGTCCTTGATCCGGCAAACCGCGTCGGAGGATGCGGCTCCGGATCTGGTCTGTTTCAAGCATGATCCGCCGCCGGTGCGTTCGGCGCACGAGGCCTATTTCGGATGCCCGGTGGTTTTCGGCGCGGACCGCGATGCTTTGCTGCTGTCGCACGAGACGCTGGCGCTGCCCAATCAACTCGGCGATGACGGCATATCCGCGTTCCTGATCTCGCATCTGAACGCCGAACTCGAAAAGGTCCGTCCAGACGCAGGTCTTGAAGACCTCGTCCGCCAGGCCGTGACCCGTTCCTTGAGTGAAGGCGTCCCGAAGATGGGGCAGATCGCCAGGCGGCTGGGGATGAGCGAGCGCACGCTGCAACGGCGGCTGGCCGGGGAGGGCATCTCCTTTCAGGCGATCGTCGAGACCGCCCGACAGCAGCTCGCCGAGGCGCTCTTGAATCAAAGCAGCTACACCCTGTCCGATGTCGCCTTTCTGACAGGGTTCTCCGAACAAAGCGCTTTCAACCGCGCCTTCAAACGATGGGCCGGTACCACGCCGGCCGCCTTCCGCAAAGAACCCCCGTCCCACGCCCCTTAAGAGCCCGGCGCGCCGCGCCCTGGCCGTCCGGGTCCTGGCCGTCCGGGTCCTGGCGTCCCGGGTCAATGCATTGGCGCGGCCGGTCAAGCCCCGGCGGTGCGCCGGCGAGTATCACCGTGTCCGGACAGTCACTTCAGGCCGTACTGAACGAGAAGGAGGGCCCGGCTCATGGATACCGTCATACCCGTGTATTTGGGGGTTTGCGCCGTCGGCTGCGGCGTCATGGCCGGCGTCTATTTCACCTTCTCCGCCTTCGTGATGCGGTCTTTGGCGCGGCTCGATCCCGCGGCGGGCATCGCCGCGATGCAGTCCATCAACGATGTCATTCTGCGCTCGGCCTTTCTGCCGCTCTTTTTCGCGACCACGCTCGCAGCCGCGGGCGCGGTGATCCTGGGACTGACGGCGCCCGACCGGGCCGGTGCCGGATGGATGATGGGTGGCGGTGCGCTCTATGTCGCGGGCATGTTCGTGTGCACCGTCGTTTTCAACGTGCCGCTCAACGAGCGGCTAAAAGCCGTGGACCCGGCCTCCGCACACGGAGCGGAGATCTGGGCGCTCTATCTGCGGCGCTGGGTGCCCTGGAACCATGTGCGCACCGTCGCCAGCACCGCCGCGACCATTCTGTTCATCATGGCCTTGTAAGGAAACCGATCATGCCCACACCGCCATTCGTCAGATCCTTCATGGCCGTTCTCGGTCTGGTCGCCGTCAGTATCCTGCCGGGCGCGGCCCATGGGACGGCCCCGGACGGGTTCAACACCGGCAACGACATCAGCCTGGATGAGTCCCATCCCAACGCGTTCCGGCATTTCCGCCCCGAACTGCCGGAGACGCTGGCACGGATGCCGACGATCGATCCTGAGACCGGGCTCCATGTCTCGGCCATCGAGCCCGGCTTTTTTTATGTGACCGACGGCATTTATCAGGGGGCCTTTCTGGTCACCGGCGACGGCGTGGTCGTCTTCGATGCGCCGCCGAGTTTCGCGGCCCGGCTGCCCCGGGCCATCGCCCGCCATGCGCCCGGCCGGCCCATCCGCTATCTGGTTTACAGCCATGCGCATTTCGATCATATCGGCGGTGCGGCGGCGTTCAGCGGCGTGACGGATCTGACCGTCATCGCGCATGAAGACGTGGCTCGGGCCATCGCCGCGAAAGGCCGGCCCGGCATCCTCGCACCCACATTGACTTTCGAGGGCGATTACGTGCTCTCCGTGGGCGGAGAAACCGTGCGAATGGCGCCGGCCTCGTTCCATGCCGAGGACACCGACACCATCCTTTATCTGCCGAACCAGAAGGTGCTCATGGCGGTCGATACGATCTCCGCCGGCGAAGTGCCGTTCATGAATTTCGGGGCGACCGCCGATGTGGGATCCTATGTCGCCATGTTCGACACGCTTCTGGCCTATGATTTCGATCATTTCATCGCCGGGCATGTGTCGATCCTGGCGAACCGCGACGATGTCATCACCGCGAAGAAGTATACGGTCGATGTCCGGGACACCGTCCTGCGCGCCATGCCCGGCTTCAATGACCGGATGAACCGTATTCTGAAGACCTTTGACTACCGCAATGCCAATCTGGCCTATCGCGCGGCGATCGAGGCGCTGCGGCGCCAGTGTGCCGCTGCCATCATCGACCGCTGGGCGGACCGGCTGTCGGTCGTCGATGTCTACGCCGACAGCCATTGCCAGACCATGATCCTCTACGCCATCATGCATTGAGGAACCGCGTCATGGCCACGCGCATCGATGGGGCCTTCCGGCTTCAATGAGGCCGGAGCACTCAGGCTCCGGAAGAGGTCCTTTGCGCAAGGCGAGCGGGAGGTTATCGTCGAGGCGATCCTCGACGGGCGCCAGCCGGCCAGTCTCACAGTCTGCAAGATCCTGCACCTCGCCAATCTGCCTCTCGACTGGCAGGACCAGCGCGCACATACCGGGTTCCCGCCCAAGAGCTGACGGCCACCAACAAAGCCGAAATCAGGACGCCAATACCCGCAACACAGACATCTCTCCAGAAGTCTCGGTTCGGGCCGCAAATGCGGCTCACTGCGTGCTGAAACCGGGAGGCAAAAGGCGCGGAAATGCGGGAAAAGAGGGTCAGAAAGACAAAAGACCGCCCAATGCCGGTCTGAATGGTGGAGCTGGAGGGAGAAAGTTCGAACCCTACGAACCAACAAGCCCGACCGGGCGCCGGGCGCATCGCCCGCCCCATCGGAGCCATGAGCGAAGCGAATTGGCGTGAGATCGAAAGAATGGTGGAGGGGGCTGGATTCGAACCAGCGTACGCAAAGCGACCAGATTTACAGTCTGGCGGTTTTAACCACTCACCCACCCCTCCACGGGGGCTGCCAGGATGCCCTGAAACAGCGAAGACGGTGGAGTAAGGCCCCGGCTCGCGCCTGTCAATGCCCCAGGGACGCTCCCGGGCGCCGCGCCGCCGATTTTGCGAGCCCGCGCGTGCAAGGCCCCGGCGGCCCGGGGGGCGGGTGGCTTGGCATCGGGTGAGGCGCACGCCATGATGCCCGCCATGGGAGAGCCGGTTAAAGCGCGTGGGGCGCGGGCCTGACGGGACGGGATGGAGCGATGACCGAGCAGACAGTCCGGGCGCAGGCCGGGGACGGCTTTATCGC
>CAZHDI010000164.1:0-4817 GCA_964531285.1 uncultured Alphaproteobacteria bacterium
TATCTTATATATTTATGTTTTGTTTGGGCGGCGGGTGCCGCCGGTGGGGGCGCCGGAGCGCACAAAGGCGATCTCCAGGCCCCGGCCGGTGTCGGGTTCCAGGAGCGGCTGGCGGTATTTGCGATTGAACGACAGGGCGATGCCCGGCTCGTTCTCGAGCTGATTGTCCCAGCCCTGAAGCTGATCGTCGCCGATCAGGTCATGGAAATTGTTCTGGACGAACTCGCCGCCGGCCGCCGGTCCGACAATACCGGCCTGGATCGTGAAGGTATCGAGGGCCTCGATGGACGGGCGCAGGACCAGCGCGGAGGCTTCGAGATAAAGCCAGCCGGCATAGGGATGCTCGTCGGGCAGGGGTTCGCTGGCCAACCGGTCCTCGGGCGTAAAGATCGAATGCCCCAGCGCGAATTCCCGGCGCAGAAAATCATTGTCGTCGGTGAACATCAGGTTCTGCGCAACCCAATCCGTGAAGGTCTCGGCGCCGGACAGAACCCGCGGCAGGCTGGTGACCGCAAGGCGCAGGCCGTTGGTGTAGTTGCGGTCGGTGCCGGCGAAGACGTCGTTCTCCACGGTGAACGCAAATGACCGGTAGGCGCGCGGTCCGTCCTCATGGACCCAGGCCTCGGTGTCCGGCGGTTCCTGGGCCTGAACGGGCGCGGCGGCCAACAGGCCCGCCAAGGCGGCGGCACCGATGGCTGAGGCGGCAAGGCGCAGGGTCATCTGTTGCTCTCCGGTCGCGGCGCGGTGGCGCGGATTATCCTGATACGGTGCAATGGGCCGGGGCCCGTCGCGGTGCGTTCATCATCGCTTATCAGGCACGGCGGCCAGCGGCCAGAGGCGGAAAAGAGGTGCCCCGGTCCGGGCGGGTCAGAACCCGTGCGGCTGTGCGCGCGTTCACGAATTGCGGGTTTTACGGATTTTTCAGATGGATGCCGGTGCCGTAGACGATGATTTCGGCGCCGCCCTGAGTGACGGTCGAGGTGCCGACCCGGACGCAGACCACCGCGTCGTAGCCCTGCTCCAGCGCTTTGCGTTTGAGATTTGCAAAAGCGTTGTCGAGCGCGCGCTCGACCAGATTTTCATACCGGCGCATCCGCCCGCCGACGATATTGGTCAGGATCTCGCGGATATCGCGCAGCAGATTGCCGGCCTGAACGGAATTGGCATAGATCATCCCGCCCTGGACATAGGCCTGCCCGGCGGGCGGTGTGTCCGTGGTGTACAGAATGATCGCGTCTTCGGGTGCCGGATCGGATTTTTTACGCCGTGCCATGATGATCAGCGCCTTCCGCCGCCGGCCAGAGCCCGGCCGAAACCGAGAATGAGTTGGAGAAGATTGAACGCCAGCAGGAAGGCGACGAGACCAAGTCCGGCGCTGACCAGCTTGTGGCTGATCAGGAACAACCGCGCATCGACCCGGCCGTCGGCCACGGTCAGGAAATCCGACATCAATTGCGGCATGTCCCACCAGTCGCTGCGCCGGGCGACGAGCCGGATAGCATCGACCTGATCCCGGCTGGCCGCGATCCCGGCCCGCGTGAACCCGCCGGCGAACCGTCCGAACACGGCCGGATCGCGTTTGACCTCATAGATGAGCTGGTCGCGCGCATCCGGCGGCAACTCACGCAGATATTGGGCGAGCGCGCTCAGGTCCCGGGACGACAGGCGCGTGGCGATATCGACCCGGTCGCCGTCATCCAGCGCGCTGGCCAGGGTTTCCCGGTCGGTCTGATCGAGGTCATAAAGCTTGCGGGCGATCGCCGCGGTCGGGGCCGCGATGATGAGGACCATCTCGTCGGGGGCGACCGTCGAGGGATCGCGGATCACCTGATGCAGATCCAGCGCGACGACCCGCGACAGCGTGCCCGGATGATTGATCTGCCAGGCGGTCAGGCGCTCCAGGGACTCGGTGTCGCGCAGGATGGTCAGCCCCGCGCTGTCGATTTCCGGCAGGCGTTCCAGCCGGCCCTGATCAAGGAGCCGGAGCATGGCCTGCGTGCCGCCCGAAAGGTCGATCACGAGGCCGATGGCATCGGAGAAATTGACCCAGTTGTCCGGCGGCACCCGGTTGATGAAGGCATTGAAATCCGGGCTGGTTTCGGCGACGCGCAGGACCAGCCGGTTGCTCTGTTCGAACCCGGCCCAGCCCTCAAGAAGCGATGCCGCGGACTGACGGGCGATCTCCGGGGCCTGATCGATGATGGTCTCGCGCACATCGCGGGTGACTTCGGCGCGGATCTCGGTCTTGACCGTGTCGCTTTTGAGTTCCTGGGCGATGTCGTTGATGACCGCGTTGGGTGTCAAAAGTTCATAGGCGAAGATCGCAACGCCGATCAGCCCGGCAAAGCGCGCGGCGATCCGGCCCAGAATGCGCCCGGCCATGCGGGTGACGATGCGCTGGATCACCCGCTGCATGACAATAAGAATGACGCCGGAGATCACCAGGGCGATATCGCCGCCCGCACCGCTCGCGGTCGGGGTGGCGAACGCGGTCATGGTCTGCTGGTCGCGGATGCGGCTTTGCACGACGGTGGTCACCGTCTCGCCGTAACGCGCCTGGAGATAAGACCGCATGCAGACCAGCGCCGGATCGGCGGCGACATCGGCAATCGTGCCGAGCCGCGCGGTGATGCGTTCGGAAATCAGTACCGAGACATCGGTGAAGGCGGTCGTCACGCGGGGGGATTCGAACACCCGCGTGGCCATGGTGTTGGCGATGTCTTCGGCCGTGTTCGGATCGTAGCCGGACCACAGCTTGCGGAAATAAGAGTTCTCGGTGCGGGCTTCTTCCAGGGCATCGTCCACGGCGGCGTCGATGATGCCGTCCACACCGGTCTGGACCCAGGCCCGCTCGACGATGCGCTCGTAATCCAGGGTCTCGACCGAGTCGGCAAAGGTATCGGTGTAGATCGCCTCGATCCGGGCGCGCATTTGGGCCTCGGACTGGCCTTCGCAAGACGCGTTGGCGGGCGCGGGGGCATTGACCGCCGGCGATGGAGCGGGCGCTGTGGTGGCCGTTGGGGTGTCTGTCTGGGGGGGGTCTGTCTGGGCGTGACCGGCGCTGAGACCGAGGGACAAGAGCACGCACAGGGCCATCGCCGCACCGGCCATGGTGCGGCGGAGCCTTGCGGTCTCACCCCGGATCGTCGTGGCTGCGCCCCTCATGGCCGCCTCTGCCCCCTCATGCCATGCCGCCGCAGTCGGTGTGATGCGGCGACAGCGCACTGTGACCCGAATGCCCGCATGGCTGCAAGCGTGACGGCGGTCACAACAGGATGGGGTCCTGTCCCAGGGACAGGATCAGGCGGTTTTGGCCGATCCGCCGGCGGCTTTCACCGGGGCGTCATAGGCCAGCATGTCGCGGCTGACCACGCGGGCGCTGGTCAGATCCAGCCGGTCGCGCGGCTCGGTCTGGGCAAAGGCGCCGTCCATGATCTGAGTGCCGACCAGCATATAGCGCAGCGGGCCGCCCTCCGGGCCGCACAGGGGCAGGCACAGCCGCTCCATGCGCACGGTCTTGCCGGCCGTGGTGTCATAGTCGATGAGCAGGCGGCGCAGGCGCTCGACCGTCCCGATCGCCGCGAGATCCTCGGCCACCAGGCGCGCGGCCACGGTGGGGGCGATCTTGGCCAGATCCTCGCCGGTCCAGTCGGTCCCGTTCCAGCCGGCCATGCGCGGGCCCACAAAGCGGAAGACAAAGCGCCCGCTCTTGGTGCGTTCGACCAGCGTGATGGTGGGCAGCAATTCGCCCATGTCCAACAGATCGACATCGCGCCAGGCCGGAATCGTCCGTCCGCGCCGGATCATCCGCCAATAGGCCAGCAGCGCCATGTTGTAGGGGTGGAGTGCCAGACCGTCCGCAGAGGCCGCATCGCCCAGAAAGTCCAAAAGCCGCTCAGCCGTAGCGCCACGGACAGGCTGTCCGCCGCGCTCACTTTCGCCGCGTTCCATTCGTTCAACCCTTTCGGCCATCCCTGATGGGCGCCCGCAGGCAACCCGACCGGCCCCTTCTTCCGGCGAATCAGTGTGTTCAGGCGCGATTCTGCCGGTTCGCGACGAGGTCGTCCACCACGCCGGGATCGGCAAGCGTCGAGGTATCGCCGAGTGCGCCATAATCATCCTCGGCAATCTTGCGCAGGATGCGGCGCATAATCTTACCAGAACGTGTCTTTGGCAGTCCGGGTGCGAATTGAATGTGATCCGGTGAGGCGATCGGGCCGATCTCATGCCGGACCCACTGGACGAGGTCCTTGCGCAGGTCCTCGGTCGGCTCCTCGCCGGCGTTCAAGGTGACATAAGCGTAAATGCCCTGGCCTTTCAGATCGTGGGGATAGCCCACAACGGCGGCTTCGGCGACCTTGGCATGGGCGACCAGGGCGGATTCGATTTCCGCCGTGCCGAGACGATGGCCCGAGACATTGATCACATCATCGACCCGGCCGGTGATCCAGTAATAACCGTCCTCATCGCGCCGGCAGCCGTCGCCGGTGAAATATTTGCCGGGATAGGTGGAGAAATAGGTCTGCTCGAAGCGTTCATGGTCGCCGTAGACGGTCCGCATCTGGCCCGGCCAGGAGCGGGTCAGCACCAGATTGCCCGACACCGCGCCGTCCAGAACCTTACCCTCGGCATCGACGATCTGGGGTTCGACGCCGAACAGCGGCAGGGTCGCCGAGCCGGGCTTGAGATCGGTGGCGCCGGGCAGGGGCGCGATCAGAATGCCGCCGGTCTCGGTCTGCCACCAGGTGTCCACGATGGGGCAGCGCTCGGCCGCCGCGACCGCCGGCGATCTGATGGCCCGGCTCGCCGTGGTGCCG
>CAZHDI010000165.1:0-4745 GCA_964531285.1 uncultured Alphaproteobacteria bacterium
CTCAATGGCCGCCATCGCCGTTTTTGAGATCGGAATCCGTCATGCCCTGGGCCTTGAGGTCGGGCACGCGGGGCATGCCGATGGTGTTGTAGCCCGCGTCCACATAGTGGATTTCGCCGGTCACGCCCGCCGACAGATCCGAGAGCAGATACAGCGCCGCGCCGCCGATCTCATCAAGCTCGATATTGCGCTTCAGGGCACTGTGCATGCGGGTCCATTTGAACACCATGCGCGCATCCCCGATGGCCGAGCCCGCCAGGGTGCGCATCGGCCCGGCGGAAATGCCGTTCACGCGGATGCCGTCGAGCCCCATATCGGCCGCCAGATAACGCACGCTTTGCTCCAGCGCGGCCTTGGCGACGCCCATGACATTGTAATTCGGCATGACCCGCACCGCGCCGGAATAGCTGAGCGTGATGAGGCCCGGACCGCCGCCGGCGGTGCTGTTCTTCAGCAGCGGCTCGGCGCGCCGGGCAATGTCCGTGAACGAATAACAGGAGATGTCGAGCGAGCGGCGAAAGTTCGCCCGCGTCGTATCGAGATACCGGCCCTTGAGTTCGTTCTTGTCCGAATAGGCGACCGCGTGGACGACGAAATCGAGCCGGCCCCAGGCGCGTTCGATCTCGGCAAAGGCGGCATCGAGACTGGCGTCGTCTTCGACATCGGCCTGAACCACGAGCGGCGCCTTAACCGCATCGGCCAGGGGCCGGACCCGTTTGGCGAAGGCGTCGTTCTGATAGGTGAAGGCCAGTTCGGCGCCCTGGGCCGCGAGCACGCGCGCGATCCCCCAGGCAATCGAATGGTCGTTGGCGACGCCCATGATCAGGCCGCGCCGGCCCGCCATCAGATCGCCCGTCAGTGTCAAATCGCTCATTGTCTGGGGTCCTCCCGCGAACCCGCCCCGGCAGCCGCGTGTTATGGAAAAATTTAGCCGGAGCTTACGCCCGATACCGGGTGAAAACCAGTGCAGCGTTCGTGCCGCCGAAGCCGAAACTGTTGGATAGCACCGTGTTCAGCCCCGCATTGTCGATCCGCGCCCGGGCGATCGGCATGCCCTCGAACTCCGGATCCAGGGTGTCGATATTGGCCGAAGCGGCGACGAAATCGCCCTCCATCATCAGGATCGAATAGATCGCTTCCTGAACACCGGTGGCGCCCTGACTGTGCCCGGTCAGCGATTTCGTCGAACTGATATGGGGGATCTCGTCGCCGAACACCGTCCGGACCGCCTCCATTTCCCGGGAATCGCCGACCGGGGTCGAGGTGCCATGGGCGTTGATATAGTCGATGGGCTGATCGATGGTCTCGAGCGCCTGACGCATGCACCGCACCGCGCCTTCGCCCGACGGGGCGACCATGTCATAGCCGTCCGAATTGGCGCCATAGCCGACGATCTCGGCATAGATCTTCGCGCCGCGTGCCTTGGCCGTCTCCAGGTCTTCGAGCACCAGCACGCCGCCGCCGGCGGAAATCACGAAGCCGTCGCGTGCCGCGTCATAGGCCCGGCTGGCCGCCGACGGGTTGTCATTGAACTTGGACGACATGGCGCCCATGGCGTCGAACAGCACCGAGAGGGTCCAGTCCAGCTCCTCGCCGCCGCCCGCGAACACGCGGTCCTGCTTGCCCCATTTGATCTGCTCATAGGCATTGCCGATGCAATGGCTCGAGGTCGAGCAGGCCGAACTGATGGAATAGTTCACGCCCTTGATCTTAAAGGGCGTCGCCAGCGTGGCCGAGCAGGTCGAGGACATGCATTTGGGCACCATCGTCGGGCCGATGCGTTTGGGCCCCTTCTGCCGGGCGATGTCGGCGGATTCCACGATGGACCGGGTGGAGGGGCCGCCGGAGCCCATGATCAGGCCGACCCGCTCATGGGAGATTTCGGCCTCCGACAGACCGGCATCCTCGATGGCCTGGGCCATGGCGATGTAATTGTAGGCCGCGCCGTCGCCCATGAAACGCCGGGTCTTCTTATCCAGCACGTCTTCAAGATTGAGCTTGATCGACCCATGGACATGGCAGCGGAAGCCCATGTCGGCATAGGTCTCGCTGAAGTCGATGCCGGAACGGCCCATGCGCAGGGAGTCGGTGACTTCAGCCAGGCTGTTGCCGATGCTGCATACGATCCCCATACCGGTGACGACGACGCGTCTCATGCTCTACCTCGCTTAACCAGTGGGACGAATAACCAGTGGGACGAATGGACGGGCGATTACGTTTCGGCCCCGAACAGGCCGACGCGCATGCCTTCGACCGTGTAGGCCTGCTTGCCGTCGATGCTCATGGTGCCGTCGGCCAGCCCCAGAATGAGCCGCCCCGCGCGCACCCGCTGGATCGACACCTCATAGGTAACCTGCTGAGCCGCCGGCGTGACCATGTCGGCCAGCCGCACCTCGCCGACCCCAAGGGCCCGGCCGCGCCCCTGATGACCGAGCCAGCCGAGATAAAAGCCGGTGAGCTGCCACAGCGCATCGAGGCCCAGACAGCCCGGCATGACCGGATCGCCCTCGAAATGGCAGGCGAAGAACCACAGATCCGGCTTGATATCGAGTTCGGCGGTGACATGGCCATTGCCATGGGCACCGCCGGTCTCGCCGATGCTCGTGATGCGGTCGAACATGAGCATGGGCGGCAATGGCAGTTGCGCATTGCCGGGGCCGAACAGCTCGCCATGGCCGCAGCGCAGGAGATCGTCGTAGGAGTAGCTCGATGGGCGGTCAGCCATGGTCCCTCGCTTATCGTGCTGGCGCCAGCGGTAAGCCGTGCCACGCCGTGTCTTATCCGATCGATAACACCGAACCATCCTATCGTCCTAGAGGCGTGGTTCGAAAGGGCGCTTAATCATGGGCCCAACATGAGCCGTCTCAAGGGCCAGCGGGAGGCCCGGCCGACCGGTTTACAGGGCGCGGGTTTGCGGCGCACACTGCATGTGGATATCTATCGGGGCGTGATCCTCAGGAAAGACCGGCAAACGTGGCGACATCCAACCGACCAGAGCCCAACGACGCTGACCCCGCGGCCCGCGGCGCCGCCGAGCGCCTGCGCCGGGCCGGGCTGCGGCCGACGCGCCAGCGCCTGGTTCTGTGCGATCTGCTGTTCGCCAAGGGCGACCGCCATGTGACGGCCGAGCAGTTGCATGAAGAAGCGGTTGCCGCCGGCAGCGCCCTGTCCCTGGCCACCGTCTACAACACGCTCCATCAGTTGCGTGGCGCGGGGCTTATTCGCCAGATTGCTGTGGATGGCGGGCGCGGGTTCTTCGACACGAATACCCATGATCACGCCCATTATTACGATGAGCGGACCGGGGCGCTGGGCGACATGCCGATCGCGCAGACGGATCTCAAGGCCCTGGTGGTACCGCCGAGCGGTATGGAAGTCGACCGGATCGATGTGATCGTGCGGCTGCGTCCCGCGGGCGGCCCTGCGCGCGAGTGACGCGCCGACCGATCGGCCGATCAATCGACGGTTTCGTCCGGCAGGGCGCCCCAGATCTGACCGCGCGGCAGCCATCCCCGGGCTCCATCGAAGGACAGCCGGCACCAATCGCCCGCGCAGGCTTCCAGAGCGCCGAGCGCGCCCCCCGAGACCCGGGCGACAACTTCGGACGATCGCGCGGGCTCCTGGTAAAGCGTGCGCACATCCCCCAGAACCATCGCCTTGCGGCGCCCGTCGAGCTGGCTGGCATGGATCCAGCCGGTCACGCCTTCGGAATCGCGCACCTGACGCCACAGGTCGGATTCCGCGACCACAACCACCGGCAAACCGGCGGCGTTTCGATAGACCCATTCAATGGCGTGATTGACGCTGGGGCCCCGCCGCATCCGCACTTCATTGCGGCGGATCGACAGAAACCGGGGGACCGGCAGGCCCGACGGCGCGATGCTGGGCTCGATATCGGCGAGGGATGCCTTGGCCTCGACAGCGGCCCGGGCCGGGGTCCCGGCAAGGCCGGACAGCATCGCCAACGCACCGACGAGGCCGGCGCTCAAGACGGCGGCGGCGGCGCGGAGCGGTGTGCGGATGGGATGGGCAGCGGACGGGCGGTCCATGAACACGGATCTCCAAATGTCTTGCGGCCCCTTCGCCGTGATGCTTAGCGAGATGCGCGTCCCTCGGTCAAGATGGGGGTGACCGGGGCGCGGGTGGTTCGGGCGCGTGATTGAGGGGGTCAACCCTTTGTCACACGGTCCGTGGTCTGCTAATCATCCAGACATGGCGGTACGGCTGGCGTATCGCCCAACAAGCCGTGCTGCGGCGCACCATGAGCCAGGCGAACGCACGGGACCCAAGCGAATGTATGGGACCCGCGCGGACGCGCGGAACGCTCCAGGATCCGAGAACCCAGCGATGATGCGGCCCAAGCCCCTCGTAGTCGTCACCCGCAAACTCCCCGACCCGATCGAAACCCGCATGTGCGAGTTGTTCGAGACGCGGCTGCGCGACACCGACGACCCGATGAGCCCGGACGAGATGATCGACGCCGTGCGCGGCGCCGACGTGCTCGTGCCGACCGTTACCGACAGGATCGACAGCCGGATGCTCAGCCGGGTCGGCGACCGTCTGAAGCTGATCGCCAATTTCGGCAACGGCTTCGACAATATCGACGTGGAAAGCGCCCTGAGCCGGGGCATCACGGTCACCAACACGCCGGGCGTGCTGACCGAGGATACCGCCGACATGACGATGGCGCTGATCCTGGCTGTGCCGCGCCGCATCGACGAGGGCTTGAAGGTGATGCAGGAGGA
>CAZHDI010000166.1:0-4739 GCA_964531285.1 uncultured Alphaproteobacteria bacterium
GGTACGCGGGGGTGGCGGCTGGCGCGCCCGCGGACGGAGGTGTGTGTGATGGGCATCGTTCTCAGGCTTGTCGCGGCGCTGGCCGCGCTTTGGCTGTTGGGGCTGCTGGTCTTTTTGACCGCGATCCCGCGTGAGCGCATGGCGCTGAGCGGACGGGCCGACGCGGCGGTTGTGCTGACCGGCGGCATGGACCGGCTGGGTGCCGGCATGGCCTTGTTGACGGCGGACAAAGCCGGCCGCCTGCTGATCTCCGGCGTCCATCCCGACACCACCCGCCAGGACCTGCTCCAGCGCCTGGACGACCCGAAAAACCGGTTCGACTGCTGCGTCGATCTCGACCGCCGGGCGCTCGACACCGAAGGCAATGCGACGGAAACCGCCCGCTGGGTCAGCGAAAACGGGTTCACTTCGCTGATTGTCGTCACGTCGCATTATCACATGCCGCGCAGCATGCGGGAGTTCCGGGACGCCATGCCGGACGTCGAGCTGATCCCCTATCCGGTGTTTCCCGACGGCGTCGATGTGAACCGCTGGTGGATCCACGCCGGCACCGGGCGCCTTGTGATCGGCGAATACACGAAATTCCTGGCCAGCCTCCTGAAGCTCCCGGTATGACGGATCTGGCGTGCCGGCGGCGCCGGACGCACAGGGCAGAGCGACGGAATTGAGCATATGCTTCAGGCGCTGCGCAGCACGGCCTTCATGATCTGGCTCGTCGGGCTCACGGTGATCCTCGGCATCATCGCGGCGCCGACGGTGATCCTGCCCAAGCGCTTCGTCTGGTTTTTCTACGATCTGTGGATCGCCTGGGTGTCTTGGGGGTTCGAACGCCTCATCGGCGTGACCGTCGAGATCAAGGGCCGCGAGCATATTCCCGATCACCCGGTCCTGGTCGCCTCAAAGCACCAGGCAATGTGGGACACGATCACCGTGTTCCGTCTGTTCGGGACCCCCGCCGTGATCCTGAAACAGGAACTCATGTGGGTGCCGATCTATGGCTGGTATGCCGCCCGGCTCGGCATGATCTCGATCGACCGCGGGGCCCATGCGAGCGCCTTGCGCAAAATGGTCGCCCAGGCCCGGGCCCGGCTCGACGAGGGCCGGTCCGTCGTGATTTTCCCCGAAGGATCGCGCGCGCCGGTCGGCGGCCAACTCGACTACAAGCCCGGCGTGGCCGCGCTCTACCGGCAACTCGATGTGCCCTGCCTTCCGGTGGCGCTCAATTCAGGGCGCTGCTGGCCCCGCAAGGGTTACGGCTTCAAGCCGGGCACGATCACACTGGAGGTGCTGGAGCCAATTCCGCCGGGGCTGAACCGCAAGGATTTCATGGCCACCCTCGAAGAGCGGATCGAAACCGCCTCCCGCCGCCTTGCAGACCTGTAAGAAACGCCAGACGATGCCTCGATATCGGGGTAACCCAAACGGCAACCGCCCCATATCTGGGTCCAGCGAAAAATCCGACATCGGGTGCGATTTTCCGGCTCGACCCCATGGGACCCGGGGCCTATAACCGCTGCCTCGCTTGGCCGTGAGGGCGGCACGCACGCCCGTCGAACACGGTCACCGGCAGGCGTCGCGCGATCGCGGCGCCGGCGCACATATGCACATTGTTCATCGTGTTACCCCCAAACTGACCGTGCGGGCTGCGGATAACCGTGTGTGAAAGTCCAGAGGCAGTGGATAACTTATCCACAGCGTGAGTTGCGGGGATGAATCCGCCCGCTCTTTACACAGGATTGCCCACACATCCGCAAAGCGACTTCAGAACAAATAATGAACAAAGTCTTGAAAGCGCCGCGATCCCGCATCACACTGGTGTGCCGCGCGCACGCGATATGGGCCTTCAGCCGGATGAGATCATGACCGTACGTCCCCTCTCCCAGGAGATCTGGGATCTCAAATACCGCCACCGGGCCGCCGACGGCACGCCCATCGACCGGACGGTCGGCGATACGCTGGCCCGGGTCGCCCGCGCCTGTGCCATGGCCGAGGCACCGGATCAGCGCGACAGGTGGACCGAACGGTTCGCGGCCGCGATGGCCGGCTACCGCTTTCTCCCGGCGGGACGGATCCTCGCGGGGGCGGGCACCGACCGGCGGGTGACGCTGTTCAATTGTTTTGTGATGGGGACGCTGCCGGATTCCATCGACGGCATTTTTGCCGGTCTGCGCGAGGCGGCCCTGACCCTCCAGCAGGGCGGCGGCATCGGCTACGACTTCTCGACCATCCGCCCCGAAGGCGCAGCCGTCTCGGGCGTCGGCGCGGACGCGTCCGGCCCGCTGTCCTTCATGGATGTCTGGGACTCCATGTGCCGGACCATCATGTCGGCGGGCGCCCGGCGCGGGGCCATGATGGCGACGCTCGCTTGCGATCATCCGGACATCGAAGCCTTCATCGCGGCCAAGCAGGACCCGGCGCGCCTGCGCATGTTCAACCTGTCGGTTTTGATTACCGACGCATTCATGGAAGCAGTGGCCACGGATGGTCCGTGGGCGTTGCGCTTTGGCGGGCAGACTTACAAGAGCGTGCGGGCGCGCGATTTGTGGGACACCATCATGCGCGCGACTTATGACTATGCCGAACCCGGCGTAATCTTCATCGACCGGATCAACCGGCGCAACAATTTGCGGTATTGCGAAACGATCAGCGCCACCAATCCGTGCGTTACAGCCGAAACCTGGGTGCATACAGAAGACGGACCCAAACAGGTCCGGGATCTTGTCGGTACACCGTTTATTGCACGCATCAACGGACAGAAGTATCAGTCCGGACCGGATGGTTTTTTCGCGACAGGATACAAAGAGGTTCTGTCGCTTAAGACAATGGAAGGGCCGTCAGTACGCCTCACAGCGGATCATTTGGTCAGAAAGGTCGTCCGCAGAACGCGCACCCATCTGGAAGAGGCCTGGGTCAAAGCCAGCGACTTGCAGCCGGGCGATGAAATCAGATTGCACGATCATCGAGAACGCGTGTCATGGCCACATGATGGAGCGAGCGCTTCGTCTACTGATAAACATATTGGTTATCTCCTGGGTCTCCTCATTGGCGATGGGACCCTTAAGCAGGATTCGGCTGTTCTCAGCGTCTGGCCGGGCACGGTGGATGCGAAGGGCGATTTCGAACGGCCCGGCATAAAAGGCGTCATGCACGATGCGGAAACGGCCGCTCGCAGCTTGCGGCATCGCAGCGACTTTAACGGCTGGATGGCCGTTGCGGGGCGCGGCGAGTATCGTCTCAAGCTAGCGGCTCTGCGCGATATTGCATTCCGCTTTGACCTCACCCCCGGATCCAAAACGATCACACCAGCCATTGAGAAAACATCGTCCGAATTCATCCGCGCCTTCCTGCGCGGCTTCTTCGACGCCGATGGCAGCGTGCAAGGCAATCAAGTCAAGGGCCTGTCGGTGCGCTTGGCCCAAAGCGACCTCGACCGCCTTTATGCCGTACAAAGGATGCTGCTCCGCTTGGGGATCGTCTCCACCGTCTATCCTCAGCGCCGGCCGGCCGGAAAGAGGCTAATGCCTGACGGCAACGGGGGCCGGGCCCTTTACGAGACATCGGCGAACCACGAACTCGTGATCGCCAACGACAACCTCGACCGGTTCTGCAATCTTGTGGGCTTCGCCGATACGGAGAAATTGACCAAGCTTGCGGACAGTTTGGCGGCCTACCGGCGCGAACCGAACCGTGAGAGATACAGTGCAACGGTGGCGTCTATCACGGCGGACGGATCGGCGCCGGTCTATGACGTGCAAGTGCCGGGTGCAAATGCGTTCGATGCGAACGGTCTGATCGTTCACAATTGCGGGGAGCAACCCCTGCCCCCCTACGGTGCGTGTCTTCTCGGGTCGGTCAATCTGGCCAAGTTCGTGGCCCGGCCCTTCGAGGCCGGCGCGCGGATCGACGAGACCGCTCTGGCGGAAACCGTGCGTACCGCCGTGCGGCTCATGGACAATGTGATCGATGTGTCCCAATACCCGCTGGCGGCCCAGCGGGCCGAAGCCCTGGCCAAGCGGCGGATCGGGCTCGGCGTGACCGGGCTCGCCGATGCGCTGATCCTGTGCGGCGTGCGCTATGGCAGCGCGGAGTCGGTGGCCCTGACGGAACGCTGGCTCGGTCTCGTTCAAACCACGGCCTATCGCGCATCCGTCGATCTGGCGCGGGAAAAAGGCGCCTTCCCGCTTTTCGACCGGGACGCCTTTCTGGCCGGGGAGACCGTGGCCGGACTGCCCGAAGACATCCGTGCCGGGATCGCCGCGCATGGCATCCGCAATGCGCTGGTCACCTCGATCGCTCCAACCGGCACCATTTCGCTCTTTGCCGAGAATGTCTCCAGCGGCATCGAGCCGGTGTTTTCCTTCACCTATACGCGCAAGGTATTGCTGCCGGACGGGCGGCGCGCGGAACATCAAGTCGATGATTATGCCTACCGGCTCTATCGTCAGCGCTTCGGCGCGGACGCGCCGCTGACCGAGGCTTTTGTCAGCGCTCAGACCATCACACCGGCCGATCACCTGGCCATCCAGGCCGCGGCCCAGGCCCATGTGGACAGTTCAATCTCCAAGACGATCAACGTGCCCGAAGATTTGCCATTCGATGCGTTCAAGTCGGTCTATCTGCGCGCCTATGAACTGGGTTGTAAGGGGTGTACGACCTACCGGCCCAATGCGGTCACCGGCTCGGTGCTCAGTGTCGAGACCGAAAGCGCGCAGGATCGGCCCGGCGAGACTGATCAGCCC
>CAZHDI010000167.1:0-4696 GCA_964531285.1 uncultured Alphaproteobacteria bacterium
CCGCCAAGGCACGCCGCATCTGCCACCCGCTCGAGATCATGACATGAGAAAGGCCTGGAGAGTCCGCTCCGCCTCGGCAACCTGCCCATCCGTGAAGCCGGAACTGGCGGGCAGGAAGGGATTCGAACCCTCGAGACGGCTCAACACCGTCTACTCCCTTAGCAGGGGAGCGCCTTCAGCCACTCGGCCACCTGCCCATCGACCTGTTTAATGGGCTTTGGAGCCCCGAACAAGGCCGGTGGCCGAGAATTTCCGGACCGCCGGGCGGGCTCACACCGGACTTACGCTTCGGACAGCCACTCCCGGGCCCGGCGCTGGGCTTCGGCGATCTGCTCGGGCGACATCTCGTCGGCCAGTTCGCGCCGACGCGCCTTGGCCTCGTCGCTGCCCTGCATGGCGGCCAGATTGAACCACTGATGGGCCAGCACCGGGTCATAGGGCACGCCCTGCCCGGTTGAGAACATGATGCCAAGGCGATACATCGCCTCGGCGCTGCGGTCCTGCCGTGCCTGTCCCGCCAGAATGTCGCGCTCCGTCTCGGCCGCCACCATGCCGTCACCTCCGCTTGTGTCCGGGGCACCCCGCCCCGCTCTCTCCTAGAACCGCCCCCTGCGGGCGCCGGCGGCAAGACCGCCGGACGGCCAGAGACTGTCGGAAACGCGGTAAGCGTGACGTTAATCGGCAAACGGAAGATCGCGGCGCTATATTTACCTTATAGAAGGGTACTGATGATCAGAGCGCAGGCACATCGGGCACCGCCATGCCGCGCTGAACGGCCGGCCGGCTCGCCACCGCGTCGAGCCAACGGGCAATGTGCAGGCCGTCCCCGAGATCGTCGGGTTTGGCCGCGCGGATGCCTGAAAAACCCGCCTTGGCCCAGGGATAAATGGCCATATCGGCGATGGAATAGGCCCCCGCCACGAACTCGGTTTTGGCCAGTTGGCCGTCCAGCACCTTGAACAGCCGGGCGGACTCGCCCAGAAACCGATCGAGGGCGTACGGGACCCGCTCCGGCGCCGACGAGGCGAAATGATTGGCTTGGCCCAGCATGGGGCCCAGCCCGGCCATCTGCCACATCAGCCATTGCAGCGTGGTGGCCCGGCCCGCCGGATCGGTGGGCAGAAACTGCCCCGCCTTTTCCGCCAGATAAAGCAGGATCGCCCCGGATTCGAACACCGGGACCGGTGCCGGTCCGTCACGGTCGATAATGGCCGGGATCTTATTGTTTGGAGAGATTGTCAGGAATTCAGGGGCAAACTGGGCGCCAACGCTCAGATTGACCGGGTGGACCGTGTAATCCAGGCCGGTTTCCTCCAGCAAAATGGAGACCTTGCGCCCATTGGGTGTTGTCCATGTATAAAGATCGATCATCTGTTATAGCTCCCGCTTTGCTGGATCAGGGTCGCCGGACCGTTTGCTTGGGCGGTCGCCGGCAGCAGTATCAAACACCACCGTGACGACAAGAGTAACCGATCAGCCATGCCGACACCCTTCAGCCTTCATATCGATCCGCGCATGGCCGCCTACGGGTTTTCCCACGGCGGCGCGCCCGGCGGACGTCATCCGATCGGCGCCGACCGGTTCGCGGCCTTCTTCAAGAGTTTTCTTGCCGCCGGCCTCGACCGGGACGTGGAGATCGTAGCCGCCAGCCCCAAGGCCTCTCACGGCGAATTGAGCCTGTTCCACACGGCGGCCTATCTGGACTTCGTCCGTACACGATGCGCCGAAGGCACCGGTATGCTTGATGCGGGAACCGTGCCGGCCGAACGCGGGCTCGATATCGCTGCCGCGGCTGTCACCGGATCTGTGCTGCATGCGGCCCGGCGGATCCTGAACGGCGAAACACGGCGGGCCATGGTACCGATCGCTGGATTTGCCCAAGCGCGCAGCGATGCGGCCCATGACGGCGCGATCTACAATGATCCGGCAATCCTGATCCGATTCCTGCAAGAAACACGGCCCGGGAGCCGCATCGCCTATATCGATCTTGATGCCCATTATCCGGCGGCCGTCTTCGAGAGTTTCGCCAGCGATGACACCGTCGCCCTGCTCGATATTCATCAGGATGCGGGCAGTTTCTGGTCCATGAGTCAGCCGGCGGAAGAACGGGGAAGCGTTCGCGGTGAAACCGCATGGTCTGAGATGATGCGGGCGGGCGCGGGCGACAGCGCCTTCGAGGCCGTCTGGCCGGACATGCGCCGCTGGCTGGACGACCGCCGCCCGGACGTCGTGATTTTCACCGCCGGGCCCAGCAGCCTGCGCGACGACGGGCTTGCCGGTCTGACTTTCACACCGGCGGTTCACCGCACCGTCGCGCGCGACCTCGGCGCCCTGGCCGACCGAACCGCGCAGGGCCGGTTGATCGTTCTGGGCGGCGGCGGCTATGCGCTCGACAATCTGGGCCGGTGTTGGTGCCCGGTGATCGAGACCCTCAAGGCCGGTCCGGCGCCGTCCGCCCCTGGTGCAACCGTCAGCCCGTGACACGGCCCGGCCTTCCCCTTTAGGATCCGCCCGCGATCTTCAATGGGGGTTGGCCATGACGACACAGCGATGGATACCACTCGGCGCACTGGCCCTGGCCGGCGGTCTGGCCTTTGCGGCCAGCTTTGCCTGGGACGGCGCCGCGCGCGACCTGCCGGCGCCACCGCTTGCGTCCTTTGACGATCTGCCGGCCCCGCGCGTGGCCATCGAAACCGGGCGCGCCGGGATTCCGGCCTTTCTGGCCTGTCTGCGCGCGCGAAACGTGACCCTGGTCAGCGCCCATCGCGGCGGCCCGGTGCCCGGTTATCCGGAAAACGCGCTGGAGACCCTGGCCCGCACCATGAGCATCGGCCCGATGCTGCTGGAAATCGATGTGGCCGCAAGCCGGGACGGCACCTTGTTCCTGATGCATGACGACACGCTGGAGCGCACGACCACGGGCGACGGCCCACTGCGAAGCCAGTCCTGGGCGTCCATCCGCGGGCTGATGCTCGAGGACAATGACGGCCGCCGGACAGCCTTCAACCCGCCCCGCCTCACCGATGTGCTGGCCTGGGCGGACGGGCGCGCCATTGTCCAACTCGATGTCAAACGCGCGACGCCGCTGGAGGCCGTCATCGAGGCCATCCGCGATTCAGGCGCCCATGGCCATGCCCTGATCATCGTTTACTCGGTCGAGGACGCCGCGCGGGTCCATCGCCTGGACCCGGCGATCATGCTGTCGGTCAGCGTCGATGAGGCCGACGATCTGGAGGCTCTCGACGATGCCGGTGTCCGCCTCGACCGCATCATGGCATGGCAGGGCCTGCGGGCCCTTCAGCCGGCATTGATCATGGCCCTGCATGAGCGCGCCATCCCGGTCAATTTCGGCACCCTGTGGCAAATCGACGAGGCCATCGCGGAGCGGAACGCCGACACCCTCTATGCCCGCATCGCGGATCTGGGCGTCGATATCCTGGCGACGGACCGGCATGAAGAAGCCTATGCCGCCCTCAACGCGCGGACCGACACGGTCGCGGGCGTCACAGCCTGTTCCGCGGACTGACGGGCACACGGCCGGATCGAGCCGCTCAAGCCGCTCAAACCCCAATCAAAGACCCAGCTTTTGATCCAGGATCTGGTTCACCGCCTGGGGATTGGCCTTGCCGCCCGTGGCCTGCATCACCTGGCCGACGAACCACCCCTTGAGCTTGGGCTTTTCCTTGACCTCAGCGACCTTGTCAGGGTTCGCGGCGATGATCTTGTCGATTTCGGCCTCGATGGCGCCCGTGTCCGTGACCTGCTTGAGCCCGCGCTCCTCGACAATCTTGGCTGGATCCTCGCCGGTCTCGAACATGATCTCGAAGACATCCTTGGCGATGCGGCCCGAGATCGTGTTGTCCGCAATCAGATCGATCAGACCGCCGAGCTTTTCCGCCGTCACCGGAGAATCCGTGACTTCCACGCCCTGCTTGTTCAGCGCACCGAAGAAATCGCCGGTCACCCAATTGGCCGCCAGCTTCGGATCGCGGCCCGAGGCCACCGTCTCGAAAAACTCCGCCTTGTCCTTGTCGGCCACCAGCACCCCGGCGTCATAGGCCGAGAGGCCATACTCGCTGACAAACCGAGCTTTCTTCTCGTCCGGCAGCTCGGGGAGATCCGCCTTGATCTTCTCGATCCAGTCGTCCTCCAGCTCGAGCGGCAGAAGATCGGGATCGGGGAAATAGCGATAGTCATGCGCTTCTTCCTTCGAGCGCATGGAGCGGGTGGCGCCGGATTTCACATCGAACAGCCGGGTCTCCTGGTCGATCGACCCGCCGTCTTCCAGAATGTCGATCTGGCGGCGTGCTTCATATTCGATCGCAAGCTGAACATAGCGCATCGAATTGACGTTCTTGATCTCACAGCGCGTGCCATAAGGATCGCCGGAGCGGCGCACAGACACATTCACATCCGCGCGCATGGAACCCTGCTCCATATTGCCGTCGCAGGTGCCCAGATAACGCAGGATCGTGCGCAGCTTGCGCAGGAACGCCGCCGCCTGATCCGAGGAACGCAGGTCGGGCCGGGTCACGATTTCCATCAGCGCGATGCCGGACCGGTTCAGGTCCACAAAGGAACTGTCCGGCGACAGATCATGGATCGATTTGCCCGCATCCTGTTCCAGATGCAGCCGCTCGATGCCGACCTCGATGGTCTCGCCGTCGGGCATGACCACTTCGACCACGCCCTCACC
>CAZHDI010000168.1:0-4680 GCA_964531285.1 uncultured Alphaproteobacteria bacterium
AGATGCAGCCGCTCGATGCCGACCTCGATGCTCTCGCCGTCGGGCATGTCCACTTCGACCACGCCCTCACCCACGATCGGATACTTGTACTGGGAAATCTGGTAGCCCTGCGGAAGATCCGGATAGAAATAATTCTTCCGGTCGAACACGGACATCTGGTTGATCTGCGCCTTGAGCCCCAGGCCCGTGCGGACCGCCTGCTCGACGCAGTATTCGTTGATCACCGGCAGCATGCCCGGCATGGCCGCATCGACGAGGCTGACCTGACTGTTGGGCGCCGCGCCGAACGCGGTGGCGGCTCCGGAAAACAGTTTCGACTGAGACGACACCTGAGCATGGACCTCAAGGCCGATCACCAGTTCCCAAGGGCCGGTGGCACCTTGGATCACTTTCGCGCCCGTCTCATGGGGATGTTTCGTGGACATTAGGCCGCCCTCCACCAGCTGTCCGGCCGCGCGGTGAACCCGGCGGCGCTTTCCAGCACGCCGGCGATCCGCAGCAGCCGCTCTTCCTCGAATGCACCGCCAAGCAGTTGCAGGCCCAGGGGCAGACCGTCCTTGGACAGACCGGCCGGAACCGACAGCCCCGGCAGGCCGGCCATATTCGCCGGCACGGTCAGCACATCGTTGATATACATTTCCAACGGATCAGACGTCTTGTCGCCGATGCCGAAGGCCACATTGGGCGTCGTCGGCGCCAGGATCGCATCGACCGTGCCGAACGCCTCGTCAAAGTCCCGCTTGATCAACTGACGGACCTTCTGGGCCTTGAGATAATAGGCATCGTAATAACCGGCCGAGAGGACGTAGGTGCCCATCATGATCCGCCGGCGCACTTCGGCGCCAAACCCTTCGGACCGGGTGTTTTCATACATGCCGACAATATCGCCGCCGGTCTGCCGCAGCCCGTAGCGCACGCCGTCATAGCGCGCCAGATTGGACGAGGCTTCCGCAGGCGCCACGATATAATAGGCCGGCAGAGCATATTTCGTGTGAGGCAGCGAGACCTCGACGATCTCGGCGCCGGCATCCTTCAGCCATTGCTCGCCGGCGCTCCACAGCTTGGTCATCTCCTCCGGCATGCCTTCGACCCGGTATTCCTTGGGAATGCCGATTTTCAGGCCTTTGACATCGCCGGTCAGCGCGGTCTCGTAATCCGGTACCGGACGATCCACCGATGTGGAGTCCTTCGGATCGTGCCCGGCCATCGAGCCTAGCAGGATCGCCGCATCGCGCACCGTGCGGGTGATCGGACCGGCCTGATCGAGCGAGGAGGCAAACGCCACAATGCCCCAGCGCGAACAACGGCCATAGGTCGGCTTGACGCCAACGGTTCCGGTAAACGCCGCGGGCTGACGGATTGACCCGCCGGTATCGGTGCCGGTCGCCGCAACGCAGAGTTCCGCGGCCACAGCCGCCGCCGAGCCGCCGGACGAGCCGCCGGGGACCAGTTGGGTATTGGCCGGAGCGCCGTCCACCATGCGCCGCCACGGACTGATCACCGGACCGAAATAGCTGGTCTCGTTGGACGAGCCCATGGCGAACTCATCCATGTTCAGCTTACCGAGCATCACCGCGCCGTCGCGCCAAAGCTGGCTCGTCACCGTCGACTCATAGCCCGGCACGAAGCCTTCCAGGATATGGCTGCCGGCGGTGGTCGCGACGCCATCCGTACAGAACAGATCCTTGATGCCGAGCGGAATGCCATCGAGCGGGCGCGCCTCGCCTTTGCCGATCCGCGCATCGGATGCCTTGGCCTGGGCGAGCGCATGGTCCGGCGTTTCCTTGATATAGGCATTCAAGGAGCGCGCGGCCTCGATGGCCTGGAGATAGGCCTCGGTCAATTCCGTCGCGGTGAAGGTCTTGGCCGCCAGCCCGTCGCGGGCCTCGGCCAGGGTCAGTTTGGTCAGATCGCTCATCGGCTCGCCCTCACTCAACGACTTTGGGCACGGTGAAGAACCCTTCCTCGCCCTGCGGCGCATTGGCCGTCACCCGCTCAGCATAGCCGCCGTCGGTGACCTCGTCGGTCCGGCGCTTCAGCCGCATGGCGACCGTGCTGGTCAGCGGGGCCACATCGGTCACATCGACCTCGCCGAGTTGCTCGACCCAGTCGAGAATGCCGTTGAGTTCCCCGACCATGGCCTCGGCCTCCGGATCGGTGATGGCGATGCGCGACAGCCGCGCGATATGGCGGACCGTGTCCTTATCGACGGACATGGGCGGATCCTTTCCAGTGAGAAACAGAGCGGGCCCGCAACCGGGCGGGAAAGATCAAAGCGCAGACCTAGCAATCCCGCATCAGGCTGGCAAGCGCCGCCGCGCCGCCCCAATCGGGCGCCATGCTTGAAACCGGCACCCGAAACAGGCTCTATCGGGTCCCTCGTCCACCCCGCGCGGCCGACCGGCCCGGAGACACGCCCCGGAGGAGACAGTCATGATCCGTCTCACCGCCTTTATCACCGCCCTGGCCGGCCTTATCGCCGCCGCCGGCACGGCAGCCGCCGAGGTGCCCTATCGCGGCAGCTATTACTTTTCCCAGGGCAGCGCCCCGGAATGCCGGGTGGACCTTACCGGCGAGCGCGGCTGGGCCGACGGACACAAGCTCACCGCAGCCGGGGCCTGTGCGGATCTCTACCGGTCGATCCGCTGGAGCGGCATGGAATGGACCGCCCTCAAAGCCGGCATCCGGCTCAATGAAGGGGGCCTGCGCGGCGGGATCGTCCTTCAGGACGCGGGCAACGGGCTTTTCGTCGGCCAGGACCGCGGCGAACGGGTGACCCTGCGCAGCCGCACCGATGCCCTGACCGGCGCTGCCCATGGCGGGCTGACGGCCCGAAACGCCGGCTGGACCGGCGGCACGGGTCCGGGTGACACGCCGGACGCCTACTGGTTTGCCGGTGCGGATAAAGCCGCCTGCACGATCCATCTGGAAGACCGCCTCGATGGCGGGCGCCTGGTCGCCCGGCTCGGGTCCGACTGCGGCCGGCGCTACGATCACCGGATGACCCATTTGCGGGCCTGGGGCCGGGATGCCGGCGCCATTGTGCTGATGGATCCCCGGGGCGCGCCGCTCATGACCCTGGAGCGCACCGGCCCGGCCCGCTGGCGCAGCGCCTCGGGCTATGAGATCTGGCGCTGATCCGTGAGCGCGCCCCTCGATATCGAAACCTTCCATGCCGCCTGCCCGCCCGGCGCGCGTCTCCTGGGCCTCGATCCCGGCACCAAGACCATCGGGCTGGCGCTCTCGGATGTGCTGCACACTGTCGCCACGCCCCTCGAGACCATTCGGCGCACCAAATTCGCCAAGGACGCCGACCATCTCCGAAATGTGATCGCGGACTATGAGGTAGGCGGATTGATCATCGGCCTGCCGATCAATATGGATGGCACGGAGGGTCCGCGCTGCCAGTCGGTCCGGGCCTTCGCCCGGAACCTCGCGGGCATCACCGATGCGCCGCTGGCGTTCTGGGACGAACGGCTGTCGACCGCCGCCGTGACCCGCACGCTTCTGGAGGCCGATGCCAGCCGCAAACGCCGGGCCGAACTGGTGGATAAGATGGCCGCCGCATACATTCTTCAGGGCGCGCTCGACCGGATGCGCTTGCTGGGACGCACCCCGCCCGCCTGACGCGATCCGCCTGACGCCATCGTCTGCGAGCGGCCCGCGACACGACGCCGGAGACCGCGCAACGCCATGCTGGCCATCATCGCCGCCCTTCTGCCGGTCTTCCTGGCCATCGCCGCCGGGTACGCCTTGCGCCATGCCGCCTTCGACGACGACGACGGCTGGCGCTTCCTGGACCGGCTGAACTATTTCGTTCTGTTCCCGGCCCTGCTCACCGCCTCGCTCGGCACGGCGGAACTGGGCACACTGACGATCGGCCCGATGATCGCCACGCTGATGGCCGGCATCGCCACGGTCATGGCCGTGCTTCTCGCGATCCGCCCCACCCTCGGCCTTGACGGTCCAGCGTTTTCCTCTGTGTTTCAGGGCGCTTCGCGCTGGAACACCAATGTCGCCCTGGCCGCCGCCGCCGTGCTCTATGGCGAGGAGGGCATCGCGCTGGTGGCGGTCGCGATCATCGCCCTTGTGCCGCTGCTCAATGTGGCCTGCGTGACCGCGCTGTCCGTCTACGGTGAAAACGGCAGCCGCAGTCTCGGCCGGATCGTGCGGTCGGTCGTCACCAACCCGCTCATTCTCGCCTGCGCGCTCGGGGGCGCGCTCAACGGCGTCGATGCTGTCTGGCAGACCCCAGTGGGCGCAACCGTCGAAATGATCGGCGCGACCGCCCTGCCGCTCGGCCTTTTGAGTGTCGGCGCCGCGCTCGATCCCGGTCTCCTGAGGGGCCAGGCCGGGGCCATCGCGGTGACCTCGGCATTGAAGCTCATCGGGCTGCCGGTGATCATGGCCGGCTGGGCCTTTGTCTTCGGCCTGTCAGGGCTGGCCTACACGGTGACCATTCTGTGCGCCGCCGTGCCGGGCGCCACCGCATCCTATGTGCTGGCCCGCCAGATGGGCGGAGATGCGCCCCTGATGGCCGCCCTCACCACCGCCTCGACCCTGGCGGCCATGATCACCATGCCCACGGTCCTGGGCCTGATGGGCTGAGTGGCCTTCTGGACTTGCGCCAAAGGCACAGGTCCGGGGACCCGGCCGCCCCGCACGCACCGCATGATTTGC
>CAZHDI010000169.1:0-4536 GCA_964531285.1 uncultured Alphaproteobacteria bacterium
TTCATGGTCATGGACAAGCTCATCTTGTCGAGCGGGATGCCGTCGAAGAGGGTGCGCGAGTCGTAAATCGAGTAGATCGCGACGCCGGCCATGCCCACATCGCCAGAGACGCGCGGATGATCGGAATCGTATCCCCGGTGGGTGGCGAGATCGAAGGCCACCGACAGCCCCTTCTGGCCCGCCGCCAGATTGCGCCGGTAGAAGGCATTGGAATCCTCGGCGGTGGAAAAGCCCGCATACTGACGGACGGTCCAGGGCTGGGTGACATACATGGTGGCGTAAGGACCGCGCAGATAGGGCGCGATGCCGGGATAGGTGTCGAGATAATCGAGACCGGCAATGTCCTGGGCGCTGTAGAGCGGATTGACCGCGATGCCTTCCGGCGTCTCCCAGGCCGACAGTCCATTGCCGCCGGCGCGCTCCCAATCGGCGCGGCTGCCCTCGGCGGCCGGCTGGTCCCAATCCAGGGCGGTGAAGTCGGGGATCCGGCTCATCGGGCGCCTCCCGGGGTGACGTTCAGGCGGGCATGAATGTCGCGCAGGACCTCGAGCGCATCGCAGCCCGTGAAAATGTGATAATCGACCGGCGCCGTATCGGCTTCGCCGGGCCGCCCGGTCAGGATCACCATCCGGGCGCCGGCCCGGGTGAGGGCATCGATCGTTTCGGCGGCATGGCTCTCATAGGTGTCTTTGGACGCACACAGAACAGCGACCGGCGAGCCCGATGCCGTGAGCGCGTCTGCCGCTGCCGAGGGGCTGTCGAGGGGGCCACTGTCGACGGCGTCGATGCCGCCGGCGGCCAACAGGTTGCGCGCGAAGGTTGCCCGCGCCGTGTAATCGGCGAGCCGCCCGAGACAAATAAGGGCCGCCTGCGGATGATGACCGGCACGGGCGCGGTGCGCATCGCCGGCGTCGCGCAGGGCCTCGAAGGGTTCGGCCAGCCGGCAGCGGGGCAGATGGCCCTGGGTGAGCGGCGCCGTTTTCAGCATTTTGGTCATGGCCGCACCGGTGGCACCGGCGTCGGCTGCCGCCACGATTCCCGCCGCCCAGGCGCCGTCATAGGTTTTGCGGTCCTTGAGCGCGGCAAGGGCCGCGTTGGCGGTGTCGCTTGTGCCCCGTGCGGTGCTGTCCGATGCGGCGGTAGCCTTGAGCGCCGCCAGATCGACCGGCGCGGTGGTGACGGCCCGCTCGCTCAGATCGGGAAACTCGCTGACCCCGGTGATCGGATCCGTCCGTGTCGCGATGTTCCGCATGCGCTCGCCATGAACCCGGGCGATCTGAGTCGAGAGCGCCCCGGAGGTCAGGGACGCGGCCATGCCGCCTTCGCGCTCGATCTCCTGGAACAGGGTCCACGCATGGGCCGCGAGATCCTCCGTCAGCCGCTCGATGGACCACGCGCCGCCGGCCGGATCGATGACCCGCGCCAGACCGCTTTCTTCCATCAGGATAATCTGAATGTTGCGCGCCAGACGCCGGGCCAGTCCGTCCGCCGGGCCCACCGCCTCGGTGTAGGGCAGGACCGCGATGCTCTCGGCGCCGGCGCACGCAGCGGCGAAGGTCGCCATGGTGGTGCGCAGGAGATTCACCCACGGGTCCCGGCGCGCCATCATGCGGCTGGAGGTCTGGACATGCTGAACCATCGCCCGGGCCTCGCCGCCGGCGCCGCTGGCCTCGGCGACCTTGGCCCACAGCAGCCGCGCAGCGCGCAGCTTGGCGATGGTCATGAACTGATCGGCATCGGCGGCGAAGGTGAATTGAAGCTGGCGGCAGGCATCATCAATGCCGAGTCCGGCATTTTCCATGGCGCGCAGGTAAGCGACGCCGGTTGCCAGTGCGGCAGCCAGTTCCTGCGCCTCGCTCGCCCCGGCATTGTGATAAGGCCGGGTATCGGCGCTGAGGCTGCGCACCTTGGGCCGGGCCGCGGCGACATGGGCGGCGAAGGCCCCGGCGCGGGCGAGCGCGGCATCCATGGGCGCAGCCAGATGGCCGGTCGCGGCCAGCGTACCGATGGGATCGATATTGAGGGCACCCGAGACGCTGCCCGCACCATGGCCCCGGCGGTCCCATAAGGCCATCATGAGACCGGCAGCGGCAAACCCTTCATCGCGCGGCTCGATCGCGATGGGCGCCAGATCGAGCATCACGTCCTTGAGCGCACGGTCGAGCGCATCGAGATGGGGCACATGGACGCCGCCGCCATGGGGGTCGGCGCCGGTGTCGGCCACAAGGCCGATGCCCATCACCCCGCCGGTCAGATCGTCCAGGATCGCGGCATTGGCCGCCGCCGGGTCGGGATGGGTATGGCGCTGGCGGATTTCCCAGCCCTCAGCCGCGCCGCCGGCGGCCCGGGCATGGCGGGTGAACGGCCGCGCGCCGGGAAAGCCGGCGGTGTCGGTGTCGCCCGGCCAGCCGGCGCGGGTCGACAGGGGATCGATCCGCAGCCCGTCATAGGTCCGTGAGACGAGGCGCTTCTCGAAATCGCCGCCCTTCAGCAAGGTATCGACGAGCGCGCGCCAGTCCTCATGGGACGGGGCGGGAAACTCCGCGCCCAGGGAGAGCGGGCCTTGGGGCTGTGGCTGCATGATCTGTCCCGTACGCTATCAGTCGCGATCAGTCGCGGGCGGGCCGGGCCGCGGGACGGTTCCGTCCGGCAGCACAGACCCCCTCATCACCGGTCACTATATCACCGACCGTCGAGGCCGACAGAGTAAGGCGCGTGGCTGGCCGCGCGATTAATGTCGCGACAGGATCGCGCGGGCGGCACCGGTCCTTGGGCCGGGATTACCAGGACCCGGTATTGGCCATGCTGGCCCAGGGCTCCTGGGGCGCCAGAGCATCGCCGTGCTGCAGAAGCTCGATGGAAATCCCGTCCGGCGAGCGGACAAAGGCCATGTAACCGTCCCGCGGCGGGCGGTTGATGGTGACCCCACCATCCATCAGGCGCTGGCAGGTCTCGTAGATATTCTCGACCCGGTATGCCAAATGACCGAAGTTCCGTCCGCCGGTGTAGTCCTCGGGGTCCCAATTATAGGTCAACTCGACCATCGGCGCCTTGCGCTCCTTGGCCAGGTCCACATCATCGGGCGCGGCGAGGAAGATCAGCGTAAAGCGGCCCCCTTCGTTCTCGTATCGCGCGACTTCTTTGAGACCCAAAAGATCGCAATAGAACTGCAGCGACCGGTCGATATCGCTGATCCGGATCATGGTGTGGAGATATTGCATGGCGGCGTCCCTCACTGTGCCCTTCGACTGCTGCGCATATAGGGATGTACCGCTGGTCTGCCCAGGGCGAATCCGGCATCACGCCCGGGCGCTGGGCCGGGCTGCGACCGTCTCGTGCCAGCGCCTGAGATGACCGAGGGTCTCGTCATAGGGCACGCCGACCCGCTCGACCGCGAAATCGATCGTCGCGAGCGCCACGATATCGGCCATCGTATAGGCCGGGCCCGAAATGAACGGCGCTCTAGCCAATTGATCGTCGAGCAGCTTATAGCCGATGGCGCTGCGTACCCGGTTTTGCTCGGCGGCCTCGGGGATCTGTTTGACGAGCTTGGCGGTCAGCGGGTGGCCGTGGATCCAGACCATGCCGACCGGCACCATCAGATTGAGTTCCACCCGGCGCAGCCACATCTCGACCACGGCTTGGTCCTTGGCCGTGCGGCCGAAAAGCGGCGGGTTCGGATGAAGCGCTTCGAAATACCGGCAGATGGCGACGGACTCGGCAATACAGCTGCCGTCGTCGAGTTCCAGGACCGGAATGCCGCCGACCGGGTTCTTTTTCTTGAACTCGGGCGTGCGGGCGGCGCGGGCTGCCAGATCGACCGGCACCAGCGGCACGGAAAGACCCTTTTCGGCCAGATAGATCCGGACCCGGCGCGGATTGGGCGCGAGCGCGCTGTCATAGAGTTTCATGGGGCTCCTCCCGCCGCGCCCATGGGCGCATGGTCAATCACGGCACCAGCCTAGGCCGAAGCGGCGCGGCCGCGAAGCGGGAAATGATCGGGCCGCCCGGCCTACAGCGTGCGGTAATAATGGACCGCCGGGATTGCCCGGTCGAAACCGGCTTTTTCATAAGCCCGCCGCGCCGGGGCGTGGCTGTCGTCGAGCCCGGTGCCAACCTCCACGGCCTTCATGCCCTTGGCCTTCAGGCGCTCCAGGACGAAAGCATACATCGCGGTGCCGATGCCTTGATTGGCATGATCCGGATGGACCGCATTAATGCCCAACTCGCCGAGCTTGGTGGTCTCATTCGCCGTGAGCGCAACGAAGCCGACCACAGTGCCGCCTTTGACCGCCACGAACACTTCATCCGGGGCCTCGGGTGCGCAGATGCGGTCGAAATAGGCGCCTTGCTCGTCCTCCGCGCCCGTAAAGGCAACCGGCGCGATCTCCTCGCCCACCAGATTGCGAAACGATTTGTATACGGGCACATAGGCCGCCATCCGCACGGCATGGCAGGCATCCCGATCGCCGGGTTCGAAAGCGCGGATGGTGATGGCGGGCGCGGTCATGCGGTGCTCCGTGGGCGGTTGGTTAC
>CAZHDI010000170.1:0-4504 GCA_964531285.1 uncultured Alphaproteobacteria bacterium
CCCTTTGACCCTGACGCCGGCTTGACCCAGGATGCGCGCAACTTCCGCTCCCCCTGTTTTCGATGAGGCTGTCTGTCATGGCGCTTTCCCCCACCGACCTTTTCTTCGGCCAGGCCGGGCTCGACCGCGCCCGGGTCCAATCCATCCTGGAGGACACCCTGCGCGGGGCCGATGATGGCGAGTTGTTTTTCGAGTATCGCCTGTCGGAAAGTTTGGTGTTCGACGACGGGCGCCTGCGCCACGCCAATGCCAACACCGATCAGGGCTTCGGCCTGCGGGCCGTGGCCGGCGAGGCCACCGGCTATGCCCATGCGGCGGAGTTGAGCGAAGCGGCCATTCTGCGGGCCGCCGAGGCCGTCAGCGCCATCAAGACCGGCCATTCGGGCATTCTGGCCGCCGGTCCGGCACGCACCAATGTGTCGCTCTACGCCGACGATAATCCGATCGACGCCATTCCCTTCGAAACCAAGGTCAAGGTGCTCGAAGCGGTGGATGCCTATCTGCGCGCCAAGGACCAGCGGGTCCGGCAGGTGTCCTGCTCGCTGGCGGGCGAATGGCAGGTGGTCGAAATCCTGCGGCCCGACGGGGTCAGCGTGCGCGATGTGCGCCCCTTGGTGCGCATGAGCATTTCGGTGGTCGCGGCGGACGGGGACCGCCTGGAGAGCGGCTCGGCGGGCGGCGGCGGCCGGGTCGGCTTCGAACGCTATCTGGATGAGGGCGCGTGGCAGGCCATGGCGGATGACGCGCTGCGCCAGGCCCTGGTCAATCTGGAGTCGGTTCCGGCCCCGGCCGGGGTGATGGATGTGGTGCTCGGCGCCGGATGGCCCGGCATTTTGCTCCATGAAGCGGTCGGCCACGGCCTGGAAGGCGATTTCAACCGCAAAAAAACCTCCGCCTTTGCCGAGTTGATGGGCAAGCCAGTCGCCGCGCCCGGCGTCACCGTGATCGACGACGGCACCCTGCCCGACCGGCGCGGGTCGCTCAGCGTCGATGACGAAGGCACGCCGACCTCATCCACCACCCTCATCGAGGACGGGATCCTCACCGGCTTCATGCAGGACCGGATGAATGCCCGGCTCATGGGCATGGCCCCGACCGGCAACGGCCGGCGCGAATCCTACGCCCATGCCCCGATGCCCCGGATGACCAACACCTACATGCTCGCGGGCGAGGCCGGCATGGACGATATCCTGCGCTCGGTGAAGGACGGCATCTATGCCGTCTCGTTCGGCGGCGGCCAGGTGGATATCACCAGCGGCAAATTCGTGTTCGCCTGCACCGAGGCCTACCGCATCGAAAACGGTCAACTCGGCGCGCCGCTGAAGGGCGCCACCCTGATCGGCAACGGACCGGACGCTCTGACCAAAGTGCGGATGGTCGGCAATGAGATGGAACTCGATCCGGGCATCGGGGTGTGCGGCAAGCAGGGCCAGGGCGTGCCCGTCGGGGTCGGCCAGCCGGCGCTCCTGATCGGCGGGCTGACCGTCGGCGGCACGGCGGCGGCCTGACCGGGCTCCCGAAGAACCGATTGGCAGAACCGGGTTTTGCCCCGAAGATGGTTCGGCGCGAGAAGCGGCCGGGTGAACGGCCTGCGCGGGGAACCGGTTTCGGGAGGCAGGCGTGAGCTTAGGACCGTTCGGCGAGAGCGCCATCGAGGACGAGGCGCGGGCGCGCGCCCAGCTTGAGCATCAAAGCCCCCTTGCGGCGACACGCATCGGCCAGGTCAGTTGGGCGCTCTGGGAGTTCGGCTTCACGCCCTATGTCATCCTGATCACCATCTATATTTTTGCGCCCTATTTCTCGACCCATGTGGTCGGCGACGCGGTCGAGGGTCAGGCGATCTGGGGCTACATCAACGGCGTGGCCGGGTTCACGGTCGCGCTGTTCGCCCCGGTTCTGGGCTCGATCGCGGATTCCAGCGGCAAGCGCAAACCCTGGCTTCTGGGTTTCATGGCGATCATGGCGCCGTGTCTGGCGCTGCTGTGGTTCGCGCTGCCCGGCGGCGCGGGGCTGTCGATCGTTACCATCGCCGTTCTGATCACCATCATTTCGGTGACCTACGAATTCTCCACCGTGTTTCACAACGCGATGCTGCCGGGGATCGTCTCGCCCCGGAAGATGGGCGGGCTGTCGGGCCTCGGCCTGGCGCTGGGCAATGCCGGCTCCCTTGTCCTCCTGATCGGTCTGCTTTGGGGCTTTGCCCTGCCCGGCCAGGTCTCGCTCGGCGGGATACTGCCGGAGGCGCCGCTGTTCGGTCTTGACCCGGACGCCCATGAGCCGAGCCGCCTGTCCGGCCCGCTGGTGGCGGTGTGGATCGTCCTCTTCACCATCCCCATGATGCTGTTCACGGCGGATACGGACCGTCCCATGGTCTCGCCCATCCGCGCGGTCGGCGAGGGTCTGAAATCCCTGCGCAAGACCCTGGCGCGCCTGACCAAACATTACCGCAACATCGCCGTTTATCTCCTGGCGCGCATGCTGTTCAACGACGGCAAGACCGCCGTTCTGGTGTTCGGCGGCGTCTATGCCTCCGGCGTGTTCGGCTGGGGCCTTTTGGAACTCTTGGTCTATTCGATCTCGCTGGCGAGCTTTGCCGTTCTGGGCGGGTTGATCGGCGGGCGGATCGACGACACCTTCGGCTCGCGCGTCGCGGTCATGATCTCCATCGGTCTGACCACCATAGCCTTGATCGGCGCGGTGTCGGTGACCCAGGACTCGATCTTCTTCATCACCATTGAGGGCGCGCGCGAACCCAATTGGGACGGGCCGTTCATCACCACGCTGCCCGAACAGGTCTACACCATGATCGGCTGGCTGCTCGCCATGTCGATCACGGCGGCCTATGCGGCCAGCCGGACCATGCTGGCGCGCATTGCGCCGGTGGAACGGATGAGCGAGTTTTTCGGGCTCTATGCCCTGTCGGGCAAGGCGACCGCGTTCCTGGCCCCGTTGATGGTCGCTCTGTTCACGGATCTGACCGGCAATCAGCGGATCGGATTCGCGTCGATCATCCTGCTGCTGATGGCCGGCTTTATCGCGATGCTGTGGGTCCGCGAAGAACGCGCGCAACTGGCGCCGGAATGACGGGTGCAGATTTTTTCCGCGCCCGGCCTTGCCAGTGCTATGTCCGCTGTTTGCGCGCCTCGTAATAATGGCTGCCGCCGTCGTCGGTATGCGTGTCGACGAGGGACAGTCCGGACTCGGACAGAAGGGTCCGGTACGCCTCCGCACCGAGGGCATGGGACGGCAGACCGGTCAGCATATCGTCCCAGGTGCCACGCTCTCGGGGCGCCGAAAACAGCACCCGCCCGTCCGGCTTCAGCGCGTCGGCCAGACGGCTGATCAAGACGGGCTGACGATCCGGCGGCAGCAGAAAAATCAGACCGACCATCAGGGCCGCATCGAAAGTCCGGCCGAAAAACCGGCTGCGTTCGGCTGGCTCGCAAGCGACCTCGACGCCGGGAAAGCGCCGGCGAAAGGCCGCGACCATTTTCGGCGCGGCATCGATGGCCGAGACCGCGAGGCCGGCATCGATCAGGGCCGCTGTCAGCGGCTCGCCCGAACCGGCTCCGACATCGATGACGCTGGCCCCGCGCGGCAGCGATGCCGCCCAGGTCTCGATGAGCGCGCGGCCCGAGGCCGAGCGGACCGCCATGAAGTCCTCAGCGACCGCGTCATAGCCGTTGGACGGATCTTCGGACACGGACGACCTCCCGGAGTCCAGCCTGCCCCGCCCTTCGGCAGTCGCGGGACCTAGAACGCGTATTCGTCGAACACCGGATCGACCGAGCCGCGCCAGGGGCCGTGATATTTCTCCAGCAGGATATCCGCCTGGGTGCGCCCGGTCTCGGCGATCTCATCGAGGGCCTTGAGAAAGCCGGTCTCATCGGGAGAAATATCGGCGCGGCCGCGCTCCTTGAGACCGGCACGCGACAGGGCCAGAACATCCTTGGCGATATCCTGGACCGTCCGCCCCCGGATTTCGGCCTGGAGCGCATGGCGGGCGACATCGGTCCGCAAAGCCTCACGCTCCTCCAGGGTCCAGTCCTTCACCAGGTCCCAGGCCGCATCGAGCGGGCCTTGCGCGTATAAAAGCCCGGTCCACAGCGCCGGCAGCGCACAGATGCGCGCCCAGGGCCCGCCATCGGCGCCGCGCATTTCCATGAACCGTTTAATGCGCACTTCGGGAAAGATCGTGGTCAGATGATCGGCCCAATCGCTCAAGGTCGGTACCTGACCTTCGAAGCCTTCAAGCCGTCCGTCGAGAAAGTCCCGGAAGGATTTTCCCGACACGTCATGATAGGTGCCGCCCCGATAGACGAAATACATCGGCACATCGAGCGCATAATCCACATACCGTTCAAAGCCGAAGCCGTCCTCGAACACAAACGGCAAAAGCCCCGTGCGGTCCGGGTCGGTATCGGTCCAGACATGGGCGCGGTAGGACTTGAAGCCGATGGGCTTGCCGTCAAGAACCGGCGAATTGGCGAAAAGCGCCGTGGCG
>CAZHDI010000171.1:0-4501 GCA_964531285.1 uncultured Alphaproteobacteria bacterium
CCTAACTTACCAGATTGATTTAATAGCCATGCGACAAGAAAAGCTACAGTTACAATCATAAACCTATGCAAGCCAGAAATTTCTCTTATATTTTGCATCGATTGGTTACGAAGTGCCTGATATTCATATAAGTGGAACTGTGAGCTCATATTCACTTCCCCCTAGAGTTAACTCATCCCCACATTCTCTGAGCGATATCCTGCTCTTCCGGCCCCACGGCATTGGCGTATATCGCTGTGGTTTGTAGATCAGCATGGCCTATTCATTTTTACACGACATAGACATGTTGCACAACTTACGATATATGCAACATAAACCGAAGGCTAGGGTTTATGCGCCCTTTGCCCGTTGCATATTCACGTTGCACAATGCCCTCAAAGATGCAGTGCAGGAAATCTGTGGTACAGCGTATTACGTTTGAACAAGACTTACTCAGGTTCGATTCTCGATTGGCAACGCCCTGGTAACGTTGCTGTGCTCAAAGCCGCTCTTTCCGGCAATGTTAGGCTATGATCCGCACCGAACGACTGCAAAGAGTTCAATGACTTAGGCTTTTCTGGCCACCCTCGGAAGGCAGACGTCACAGGTTCGAAGCCCACCCCATCCGCCATGCCTTTCCGCCCCCGTTATGCCGCGCTGCTCCGTATCCCGGGGCCTTCGCCATGCTCAGGCGCATCGGCTCCGCGGCCGATCCCGACGAGCCCTTTGCCCTGGGCCGGCGCGGACCGGAGACCGAGCGTGGGCCCAGTGCGGCGTTCTGGTCCCGAGTGCAGACGGTATCGCCGGATTCAATGCCATCTGTCCCTGCTGCTCTTTTTGGATGCGCCCGATCATCTCTCCGTGCTCTGATCTTATACGCACCACCACCAGTCTTCGGCGATAACGACAAACGAGGCCCCGTGATGCCCAACGCCCCCGGCGTGATCGCCTCGCTTGACCGCGTCATGCCGATCACCGGCGCGTTTCTCGACGCGGTGTATGCCCGCCTCTATACACGCCACCCCGAGACCGAAGATCTGTTCATCCTCGATGCGGGCGGGCATGTGCGCCGGGCCATGATCGACACGGCCCTGACCTGCCTGCGCGATGCCGCCGGCCCACAGGCCGTCGCGCCGGGTCTGGTGCGCGCGGCCCGGTTCCACCACACCGGCTATGGGGTCGAACCGGAGATTTTTTCCGACTTTTTCGCCATAGTGCGCGAGAGCGTCGAGGCCGCCCTCGGGCCGGCCTGGAGCGCATCGATGGCTGGTGACTGGGATCGGGTGCTCGATGCCCTGGCCGAGTGGAGCGCGGCACCCCATATCCCATCCCAATAAGCGGCTCTGCACCTATTCCCGCCTCGCAACCGCCCCGAAAGACCGCAGAGGGGACCAGCCATGTCAGAGCCGAAATTCGTCACGGGCGATCCCATGCGGCATGTGGCCGTCATGGCGTTCACCGCGAGCATCGGCCTCATGGCCATGTTCATGGCCGACCTCTTCGACATGCTGTTCATTTCGATGCTGGGTCAGGCGGCGCTCGCGGCGGCTATCGGCTATGCCAGCGCCATCACGTTTTTCACCATGTCCATCGGCATCGGCCTGTCGATCGCCACCGGCGCGCTGGTGGCCAGGACCCTCGGCGCCCGCGATCCCGCCCGCGCCCGGGTCTATGCCTCGAACACCCTGGCCTTTGCCTTCATCGTCGGGTCCACCGGCGCCCTCATCGTCTGGCTGTGCGTGCCCTGGCTGGTCGGTCTTCTGGGCGCGACCGGCGAAACGGCGGACCTTGCGTCACGCTATCTGCGCATCATCGTGCCCTTTCTGCCGCTGCTCATGCTCGGCATGGCGGGCGGGGCCATTTTGCGGGCCCATGGCGACGCCAAACGGGCCATGTGGACCACGATCATCGGCGCGCTGGTCAATGTGATCGCCGATCCGATCCTGATCTTCGGGATGGGCCTGGGCCTCGACGGTGCGGCGATCGGCTCGGCACTGGCGCGGATCGCGGTGTTCATCGCGGCGTTTTTGCCGATCTACCGGCATTACGGGGGCCTGGCCTGGCCGAGCCTGCCGGGCTTCATGGACGACCTACCGCGCATCACCGGGCTCGCCATGCCCGCGATCCTGACCAATATCGCGACGCCCATCGGCGCGGCCTATCTGACCCGCACCATGGCCCGGTTCGGCGACGAAGCGGTTGCGGGCATGGCCATCAACGGGCGTCTGACGCCGGTGGCTTTCGCGGTGGTGTTCGCTCTGTCCGGTGCGGTCGGCCCGATCATCAGCCAGAATTTCGGCGCCAAACTCTTTGGCCGGGTCCGCGAGACCCTGGTCGCCGGGCTCAAATTCGTGCTGGCCTACACGGTGTGCGTGTCGATCGTGCTGTTCCTGGCGCGCGGGCCGATCGCCGACCTCTTCTCGGCCGAGGGCCTTGCGCGCGATCTGGTCTTCCTGTTCTGCGGACCCTTGTCGCTGGCCTTCTTTTTCAACGGCGCCCTGTTCACGGCCAATGCCGCCTTCAACAATCTGAACCGCCCGTTCTATTCGACCATGCTGAGCTGGAGCCGCAACACCATCGGCGTCATCCCGCCGGTCATGATCGGGGCGTCCCTGTACGGCGCACAAGGCGCACTGATCGGTCAGGCCGCGGGCGGACTTGTGTTCGGCCTCGTCAGTGTTCTGATCGCCTTTCGGCTGATCGCCGCCTATGAGGGCGGCCGCATCGATCCGGACTCACCGCGCCGGCTGTCCCTGCGCCGGCCGGTGCCGGGCAATCCGTTCTCCAGCCTGCGCGGATCTTAGGGTCCGCCATACGTGCGTTTAACGGCGCTTTCACTCCGACGACCCTATATCCGGTGCCCTGAGACCCCGATCGACGGGAGGACGCTGGGATCATGATGGACCGCGCCGCGCCGCACGCCGACACCGACACCGACACCGGCACATCGCCATCGGGCCGCAGAGCCGCGGCGCTGTTCCGGTATGAGGACTGGCCCTTCGCGGCCAAGGCTTTGATCGTACCGGTCCTGACAATTACGTTCATCGCCCTGATCGGAGCGGTTGTGCTTCACGACACGGCCGGGACCTCTCAAACGATGCCGCTCTTGGTGATCGGCCTTGGTCTTGTGTTCGCCGGGGCCATGGGCGTGAGCCTTTTCCAGCAACGCATCTTGAGCGCATCGGTTGAGCGCATCGCCGAAGCCGCGGCGCGGCTGGGGCAGGGAGACGCCAGCGTCGACCTCCACGGCCTTGAGCGCGGCGACGATCTCGGCCCTCTGGTCCAGGCCCTGCATTCGGTCCGCACACGCATGATCGACATGACCGCCGCGCAGCGGGACCTCGAACGCCTGCGCGATCACGGTCCGGCTTCGAATGACCGCACCATGCTGCGGCACAGCGCCGATCTGGAAGACGAGTTCGCCGGCTTTGCCGACTTGCTCGGACAGGCTTCCCAGCAACTGACCCGCGAAACGGCGCAAATGCTCGATATGGTCCGCGATCAGACGGCCCGACTCAGCGCGGTGAGCGACGCGACCGAGTCCTCATCCGGCAGCGTGCAGACCGTGGCGGCGGCGGCCGAACAACTTTCCCAGTCCTTCACCGAGATCGATCACCAGGTCACCAACGCCACGACCGTCGCCCGGGAAGCCCGGGAGCAGGCCAACGACACTTCAAGCCACGTGACGCGCCTGATGACCATGGCCGAGCAGATCGGCACCATCGTGGAAATGATCCAGAGCATCGCCGCGAAGACCAATCTTCTGGCCCTCAATGCCACCATTGAGGCGGCCCGGGCCGGCGAGGCGGGCCGGGGCTTCGCGGTCGTCGCGTCGGAAGTCAAAGGGCTTGCCAGCCAGACCGCCAAGGCCACCGATCAGATCCGCAGTCAGATCGACGAGATCCGCGGCGCCACGGATACCGCCGTGATCAGCATCAAGACCATTGGCGACACGGTCCGCCAGATCGACGAGATTGCGCTGGCGATCGCCGGGGCCGTCGATCAGCAAAAAGCGGCGACCTCGGAAATTGCCGACAGCGCCCAGGCCGCCGCCATGTCGGCCATGGAGGTTTCTGACACGGTCGGCGCGGTGCGCGATACGGCGGAAAAGGCGCAAATCGCCTCGGAACGGCTCGACAATGCGGGCACGACGCTGTGCTCGGAAACCGACCGCCTGCTGAGCGAGATCAAGATCATTATCAGCCGGATGCGGACGGAGTGATCGGCCGGGTCAGTTCTCGTCCATTTTGAGCGCCGCAATGAACGCATCCTGAGGGATTTCGACACGCCCGAACTGGCGCATCTTCTTCTTCCCTTCCTTCTGCTTTTCCAGCAGCTTGCGTTTCCGGGTCACGTCGCCGCCATAGCATTTGGCCGTCACATCCTTGCGCAGAGCCCGGATGGTCTCGCGCGCGATGACCTTGCCGCCGATGGCCGCCTGGATCGGGATCTTGAACATGTGACGCGGGATGAGATCCTTGAGCTTTTCGCACATTGACCGCCCGCGCGCTTCGGCCCGGCT
>CAZHDI010000172.1:0-4400 GCA_964531285.1 uncultured Alphaproteobacteria bacterium
TCATTCAGTCGCGCGCGACGGATCAACCCAGGGACGGCTCGATCGCCTTGCACGCATCGATCAGGCCCTGGACGGCGCCGACCGACTTGTCGAACATGCCCTTCTCGTCCGCCGCCAGGCTAATTTCAACGACGCGCTCCACGCCCTTCTCGCCGATCACGACCGGCACGCCGACATACATGCCGTCAACGCCGTACTGGCCGTTAAGGAAGGCCGCCGCCGGCAGAACCCGCTTCTTGTCCTTCAGATAGCTTTCGGCCATCGCAATCGCGGACGTGGCGGGCGCATAGAACGCCGAGCCGGTCTTCAGCAGACCGACGATTTCCGCGCCGCCGTCCCGGGTGCGCTGGACAATGCCGTCGAGGCGCTCCTGGGTGGTCCAACCCATGGACACCAGATCGGGGAGCGGAATGCCGGCCACGGTCGAATAGCGCACGAGCGGCACCATGGTGTCGCCGTGCCCGCCGAGCACGAATGCCGTCACATCCTCGACCGAGACATTGAACTCACGGGCCAGGAACAGCCGGAAGCGCGCGGAATCCAGCACACCCGCCATGCCCACGACCTTGGCATGGGGCAGGCCCGAAAACTCGCGCAGCGCCCAGACCATGGCGTCGAGCGGATTGGTGATGCAGATGACGAACGCGTTCGGCGCATAAGCCTTGATGCCTTCGCCGACCGCTTTCATGACCTTCAGATTGATGCCGATCAGATCGTCACGGCTCATGCCCGGCTTGCGCGGCACGCCGGCGGTCACGATCACCACATCGGCGCCGTCGATGTCCTTGTAGTCCTGGGTGCCGCTCATGGCGGAGTCGAACCCGTCGACCGGCGAGGACTGCTCCAGATCAAGGGCCTTACCCTGGGGCGTGCCTTCGGCGATATCGAACAGCACCACATCCCCAAGGTCCTTGAGGCCGGCCAGATGAGCCAGGGTGCCGCCGATCTGACCGGCGCCCACCAGCGCGATCTTGTTGCGTGCCATATCGGTCTCCTTGTCTTTCGCTTGATGTCGGTTGGACGTGAGATTGGTTGGCGCCTGGGTATCGCGAAACCCGATGCCCCGCAAGCACGGGCCGCCGCCGCCACCCCCCTAGGAAGGCGGGTAGTCAGCCGCCTGCATTTCAATCAGGCGGGAGACCGTGCGCCCGAACTCGAACGCGCCGTCACCGGCCGGATAGAGATCAGCGGGCGCGGCATCGGCGCTGGCCATCAGCTTCACCTTGTTCTCATAGAGCGCATCGATGAGGGTCACGAACCGGCGCGCCTCATTGCGCTTTTCCGGCCCCAGCACTGGAATGGCCTCCAGGAACACCGTGTCATAGCGCGTGGCGATGGCCAGATAATCCGCCGCGCCCAGGGGCCGCTCGCACAGATCCGCAAACGTGAACCAAGCCGCGCGCGCCGCCGCCCAGGGCACCCGCAGCACCCGGCCCTGAACGCTCAAATCCACCGGCGCACCGTCCGCGCCGCCGGTCACCGCCGCCCAGGCTTCAGCCAGCCGCGCCCGTGCCACAGCGTCCGCTGGCGTGAAATAAACCGGCCCCCCGGCGAGTTGTTCGAGCCGGTAATCCGTACGCGCATCGAGATGCAGCGTCTCCATCCGTTCCAGGATGAGGTCGATGAAGGGCAGAAAAAGCTGGCGGTTGATCCCGTTCTTATACAGATCGCGCGGCGCCCGGTTCGAGGTGCAGACCACCACGACCCCGTGATCGAACAGCGCCTGGAACAGCCGCCCCAGGATCAGCGCGTCGGCCACATCCGTGACCTGCAATTCATCGAAACACAACAGCGTCGCCGCATCGGCCACCGCCTTGGCCACCGGCGGGATCGGATCGTCACCGGTTTTGGACGGCAGCCCCAGCGTCCGCAGGCGCTGGCGTTTCTGCGCCTCGGTCATGGCCCGCCAGCTTCGGATCGCCTCGTGGATCTCGAGCATGAAGGCGTGGAAATGCACCCGGCGCTTCGGCTCGGCCGGCGCACTGTCGAAGAACAGATCCATCAACATGGATTTGCCGCGTCCGACATCGCCGCACATGTAAAGGCCGCACGGCGCTGTCACCGGCTCGGGCCCGCCGGACAAGAAACTCAGCAGACCGCCCGTGCGCTGGACCGGCGTATAGGTCTTCAGCGCCTCATGCAGACGCTGAAGACGCTCCGCCGCCCGGTCCTGGGCGGCATCATAGGAAATCGCGCCGTCCGCAATCAGATCCCGATACGCCTGAGCCGGTCCGTCCTGAAATCCGGCCGCCGTCATCGCCTGCCCCCTGCGCGTCCCCATCAATCGCTCCGGCCCGCCTTACGGGGCCCGCCGGACATAGCGGATCACCCAGATATCCTCCCAGGTCACACCCGCGTCGTCGCTTTTCTGCCAGTGCCAGTCGAGGCTGTTCTCGGCGATGTTGCGCCAGACCATCCGACGGTAAGGCACGAGATCCTCCGGGCGCTCCAGAGTCAAAACGAAGTCCTCGCCGTCGGGCCCGCCCGTGAACGGCAGATAGCCGCCGGTATTGTCGAGCCAAAGCTGGCGCCATTCTTCCTTCTGGCGGTGATAGTTGGATACCGACATGCCGCGCAGCGCCATGCTGTCCTCACCGGAAAAGCGCTCCTCGATCACACAGCCGTCGAGACTCCGGCTGATCACATTGGAGCCCTGGCCGATATCCCCGCTCTCCTTATCGACCCAGGTGAGATCCCAGGTGCCGACCCAGAAATCGAGTTGCCGGTATTCCGGTGCGCTGCATGCGGCTTCTTCTTCGCCGAGCGCCGGTGCCGCCATCAGCGCCGTCAGACCGAACAGCCCCATGAGCGCACCCGCAAGGCGCCCGGTTCCGGTGATGAATGTCGTCATGAGTATCCCCTCTTGGAGGCGGGCCCGTTCAGAGGCCTTGCTTCTGCAAAATCGCCGGTTATGCCGCCCGTGGCGGGCCCGGCGGGTGTGGTGCTGGTCCCCAATGACTTTGGAACAAGGATATCAGGTCGCCGCGCGGCTTTCAGCGTAAAGCCAGCGGATCACCCACACCGCGGCCACAGCCCCGGCCAATTGCGCAGCGACGAAGCCCGGCACGAAGGCCGGCGCGATGCCCGAGAACGTATCGGTGAGGCTGCGCGCGATGGTCACCGCCGGATTGGCGAAGGACGTCGACGCGGTGAACCAGTAGGCCGAGGCAATGTAGAGGCCCACCGCATAGGGCACCGCCGCCGGCGCGGTCCGGACCGTCGCCAGGATCGCCGCCACGAGCCCGAAGGCCGCGATCACTTCGGCCCAGATCTGCCCGGCCCCGTCCCGCACCGTGGTGCTGAGCGAGACCGGCGTCAGATCGAACATGAGATGGGCCGCCAGCACGCCCGCGATGCCGCCCAGGATCTGGGCCGCGCTATAGAGCCCGGCCATGCCCCAGGACAGGCGCTTGTCCAGCACCATCGCAACCGAGACGGCCGGGTTGAAATGGGCGCCCGATATAGGTCCGAACATCATGATGAGGACGCTGAGCAGCCCCGCCGTGCCAAGCATATTGCCCAGAAGCGCAAGACCGACGGATCCATCGGCCAACCGCTCGCCCATTACGCCGGACCCGACGACGCCGGCCAGAAGAAAAGCTGTGCCCAAGGCTTCCGCGGCCAGTGCCCGCGCCGGTTCCCCCGAGTGGCGCTCGGCCATGCTGTGCTCTCCCCCAAAGGCGCCGGCCACGGTCCCGGATGCGGTCAGTCCGCGTCTTCCAGCGCCTCACGGGGCCGCGTGGCGGCTGGCGCCGGCGCCGGCACCGGAACAGCCGGCTTTGCCCCCAAATCGATGCCGCACAAGTCCGGCCGGCCCTGGCAGCAATCCCGGGCCAGGAAATCGATCAGGTCCCGGATGCCGGCCATTGGCACCGTGTAAATCATCGAGCGGCTCTCCCGACGGGCTTCCACAAGACCCGCATTCGCCATCTCCTTGAGATGAAACGACAAAGTCGCCGGCGGGACGCCCAAATCCGATGCCAGACGCCCGGCGGACAACCCGTCCGGGCCGCTCGCCACCAGGTGCTGAAACGCCCGCAACCGGGTCTCCTGCGCCAGCGCCGCCAGGATCGAAACCGCATGTTCTAATTGCATAATTCGACAACTACAAAAAAGCAAACACACCACATCGCGCGCGACCAAAGTCCCTTAAGGTCCCCCGAATTTCAAGTAACACCGGGACGCAGGGACCCGAAATCGGCACCCGGTCGCTGGTTGTCCCTGCTGCATACAACTAAGACGCGAAAGGCCGCCCCGGGAGTGGAGCGGCCTTGTCATCCTGTCTCGAAACGGGAAACCGCGTCAGACGACGCGTTCGACCATCATCTTCTTGATTTCGGCGATGGCCTTGGCCGGGTTGAGACCCTTCGGACAGACATTCGCGCAATTCATGATGGTGT
>CAZHDI010000173.1:0-4258 GCA_964531285.1 uncultured Alphaproteobacteria bacterium
TATGCGGTGGTGCGCAAATGGGCGGGCGGCACGGCCCGGGCCCTGGCCGCGCAGTGAGCGGCATGGCATAGGATGCGGCCATGCCAAAGATTCTGAACGCGCTGCGCGTCTATATCGATCCGCCGGTCCTCGTGGTCATTCTGCTGGGCTTCGCCTCGGGCCTGCCGTTGGCGCTGACCGGATCGACCCTTCAGGTCTGGATGCGCGAGGCGGGCGTCTCGCTGGGCACGATTGGGCTCTATTCCCTGATCGGCCTGCCCTATGTGCTGAAATTTCTCTGGGCGCCGCTTCTGGATCACATCCCGCTGCCCTGGCTGACCCGCCGGTTCGGGCGCCGGCGCGGCTGGCTGCTGGCGGCTCAAGGCGTGCTGATGATCGCCATTGCGGGCATCGGGCTTGTCGATCCGGTCTCCTCGCCGGTGCTGCTTGCCGCCATCGCCCTCGTGGTGGCCTTCGCCTCGGCCACTCAAGACATCGCCATCGATGCCTACCGGGTGGAGCGCCTGGAGGTCAGCAAACAGGCGGCCGGGGTTGCGGGCTATGTCTTTGCCTTCCGGGTGGCCATGGTGGTCTCGGGAGCGGGCAGCCTGATGCTTGTCGGTGTGTTCGAGCCCTTGGCCGTCAATGCCCATGGCGGCTGGCCCTTCGCCTATGCCGTGATGGCCGCCTTGATGCTGTGCGGGATGGCCACCGTTCTGATCGCCCGGGAACCGGCCCTGAGCGTGGCGGCGGGCGAGGCACGCCCCAGCATGCGGGCGATGATCCTCGAGCCCCTGCGCGATTTCATGGCCCGGTCGCATTGGCTGGCCATTCTGGTGTTCATCGCGCTCTTCAAGCTCGGCGACGCGTTCGCGGCCACCCTGTTCGGCGCTTTTGCCATCGATCTGGGCTTCGACCGGGCGACCTATGGCGCGGTCTCCAACCTCTACGGTCTGGCGGCGGTGCTGGTCGGCGGGTTTTTCGGCGGCCTGGCGGGGCGGGCCTTGTCCATGGTGCCGCTGCTCTGGCTGGCCGGCCTCCTCCAGGCGGTCTCGAACCTGGCCTATTTCGGACTGGCTCTGGCCGGGCCGGACGTGTCCGCCCTGATCGCGGCTGTGACCACGGAGAATCTGGCGGGCGGGTTCGGCACCGTGGTCTTTGTCGCCTTTTTGGGGTCCCTGTGCCGCAATCCGCGCCATACGGCGACCCAATTCGCGCTTTTGTCGGCGATCGCGGTGCTGCCGCGCACGGTTTTGACCGCGCCCGCCGGCTATCTGGCGCAAAGCGCCGGCTGGCCCGCGTTTTTCATCGCCAGCGTCGTCGCCTCGGTGCCGGCGCTCGTTCTGCTGGCGGTCTTACAAAAGCGCAGCACGGCCTTCGCGGACCCCGTGCCGGCGCGATGAATTGCACCCGGCGCATCAGGGCTTTAGATTGGCGCCGACCGCGAGGTCAGGGAGCTGTGGCGTGAACGCGCCCGGCCGGCAGCCATGGGGCGACAACCATGGGCAAACGATATGCGCCGGCGGGATGCTTGATGGATGGGGACTTTCGCAGTGGACGAACCGTCCGGACCTAAAGGCACGCTGCTGGCCACCCATGGCACGCTTCAAGCCCGCATCGCCACCGATCCCGCCGATATTCTGGCCAGCCAAGAACTGCGCTACGACGTCTTCTACAAGGAGATGTCGGCCCAGGGATCGCCCGAGATCGAACGCCTGGGGCGGGATTTCGACACGTTCGATCCGGTGTGCGACCACCTCCTCGCCTTCGATCTGGCGCCGCCCTATCGCGCCGATGGCGGGTTTCGCGTTGTCGGCACCTACCGGCTTTTGCGCCAGGATGTGGCGGACGCGCGCGGCGGCTTCTATACGGCCAGCGAGTTCGACATGGCTCCCTTGCAGGAAAAAATGCGCCACGGCACGCGCTTTTTGGAACTGGGCCGGTCCTGCACCCATCGCGACTACCGCACCAAGCCGACCATCGAACTCCTTTGGAAGGGCATCATGGCCTATGTGGCCATGCACAATCTCGATGTGATGTTCGGCTGCGCCAGCTTCGAAGGGACGAACCCGGAGGATCTGGCCGTCCCGCTGTCGTTCCTGCATTACGAATGCCGGGCGCCGGAAGACTGGCGGGTTCATCCGGTGGCGGACCGCTATATCCGGATGGATCGTCTGCCCAAGGATGAAGTACATTTGCGTGAGGCGCTGCGGGCCCTGCCGCCGCTCATCAAGGGCTATGTGCGCGCCGGGGCTTATATCGGCGAGGGCGCCGTGGTGGACCATGACTTCGGCACCACCGATGTGCTGATCATCTTCCCGGTGTCCGAGATCAACGCCAAATACCGCGACCGGTTCGCCGGGGCGGCGGGCAGCGCGGCCTAGGCTTGGCGGCTCTTGCGGTGCCTTAACCCTCGGACAAAACCATCTTCAGCCCGGCATGGCTGTGCACGAAGCCGAGGCGCTGATAGAGCGCGATGGCGCGGGTGCGGGTCAGGGTCGAGGAGCCCTGAATGAGGCCGCAGCCCTCGGCCTTGGCGGTCTTGATGGCGTGACGCACCAGCGCCGTGCCGATGCCCGAGCCGCGTAGAGGGGACGCCACGCGGATGCCTTCGAGTTCGGCCCGGCTCATGCCCTGATAACTCAGCCCCGGGATGATCGTGATCTGGTAACAGCCCACCACCGCGCCATTGCGTTCCGCCACCATCACATGATTGCCCCGCTGGGCCTCGATCCGGTCGAACGCCTCGTAGTAGGACGCGGGCAGAGGATCGCGCGCATCCTCGCGCGCCGCGCCGATTTCATCATCCGCCAGCATCGCAACGATGGCCGGCAAATCCGCGCGGACCGCCGGCCGGATGGTCAGATCGCTAAGGTCGGGCGCGCTCCTCACCGGACCGCCGGGCCCCCGGCCGGGCCGCTGCCCGCCCGCGCCGCGCCGCCGCGTTGGGTCCCGAAGCTCTTATTGAGATCGAAGGCCGCGAACGCCGCCATTTGCAAAATCTCGTTCACGGTGGCGCCGATCTGGACGATCTGGATCGAACGCTCCAGCCCGATCAGGAACGGTCCGAGTACAGTGCATCCACCCAATTCCTGAAGCATCATGGTGCTGATCGACGCCGAATGGATCGCCGGCATCACCAGGACATTCGCCGGGCCGGACAGGCGCGCGAAGGGATAAAGCGCCAGGCCCTCGGGATCGAGCGCGATATGGGGCGCCATCTCGCCCTCATATTCGAAATCCGTATCCCGCTGATCCAGTGCCTTGACCGCCGTCCGCACCACTTCGGAGCGCTCCTGGGGCGGATGACCGAAGGTCGAGTTGGCGAGCAGGGCCACGCGCGGCGTATGGCCGAACTGCCTCGCGACCTCGGCGGCCTCCTGGGCGATATCCGCCAGTTCCTCGCCATTGGGCATTTCGAGAACCGCCGTATCGGCCACGAAAACCGTCCGGCCCTTGGACAGAACGATCGACACGCCGATCAGCCGCTCACCGGGAATCGGATCGATCACCTTGCGGATATCGGTGAAGGCGGTGGAGAAATTGCGGGTCTGCCCGGTGACCAGCGCATCCGCCTCGCCGAGCGCCACCATGCAGGACCCGAACACATTCCGGTCGGTCTCCACCAGCCGGTGGATGTCCCGGCGCAGATAGCCCTCGCGCTGATGGCGTTTGTAGAGATAATCCGTATAGGTCTCGACCCGGTCGGAGTTGCGGGAATTGTGACATTCCAGCTCGACCGACGGATCGATGCCGAGACGCTCCAGCGATGCCTCGACCGCGTCCTCCCGGGCGATCAGCACCGCTGTGCCGAGCCGTGCCGATTGGAAGGCCACAGCGGCGCGGATCACCGCGTCTTCCTCGCCTTCGGCAAAGACCACCCGCTTCGGCTCGGCGCGGACCTGCTCCATGATCATCGACAAGAGCGCCGCCGTGGGGTCGAGCCGGGCATGGAGATCAGCGCGGTAGCGGTCGAAATCCTCGATGGGCCGGCGCGCCACGCCGCTGTCCATGGCGGCCTTAGCGACCGCCGAAGGTACATGGGAAATCAGGCGCGGATCGAACGGCGCGGGGATGATGTAGTCCTTGCCATAGGCAAGCCGGCGGCCCTGATAGGCGCGCGCCACCTCGTCCGGCACGTCCTGGCGCGCCAGTTCCGCCAGCGCATGGACCGCCGCGATTTTCATATCCTCATTGATGGTCCGTGCCCGGACATCGAGGGCCCCGCGGAAAATATAGGGAAAACCAAGCACATTGTTGACCTGGTTGGGATAGTCCG
>CAZHDI010000174.1:0-2219 GCA_964531285.1 uncultured Alphaproteobacteria bacterium
AAACCCAACAGGCAACCGCCCGCCACGCTCCCAATCAATCAAATTGTCAAAGAGCCACACCGCCGGAGGAGCACAATTCATCGCGCTCCCGCGAAACACCCAGCAATGTTGAAAAGGGCCCGGTCAGAAGCCAAAAGCCTCCGGAAGGGCTCTGAGCACCGAAATCACCACCAACCCGATCGCTTACCAAGCGGTAACCATAAGCTGGTATGTCGGCGCCAGGAGCGAGAAGATCTCAAATCAGCCGCCGCCTGTCAAACAGAAAAAACAGGCGCCCGCCCGGCCTGTGTCAAACGCCACCACATTGACAGGCATGAACGATGCAGACAGTGTCCGTGCCCATTCGCAACCCCCGACTCAGTTGCGATAAAGAGCATCGTGCCGGTGCTTCGTCCCGGCCGCAGGCATGCCGGTCCAGGCCCTCATCAGAATGGGCCATGACCCTCAGCGTATCCCTGCGGCACGTCCTTGGCTGTCCCTGTGAGACACCAGGCCACGGAACGCAGCGGGACCGGCCAGTGCCAGGGGATGATTGTCCCGCCGCAGGCCCAGCTTCGGGGCCCGGCGGACGTTACGTGCCGGAGTATTTGTATGGCTGAGTATGCCGCCTCTCATGAAGCGATGCCAACGCCCGGCACCGCGCGCTCATTATCATCGAAGTCCCGCGCCCGGCTGGCCGGGCATGTTCTGTCCGTCCGTCCGGCGCCGCTGATGATCGCCGCCGGGCTTGCGCTTGTGGGCCTTACGGCCGCGACGATCGGCATTCTGGCCGTGGGTCTGGGCGAACAGCATGCCGCACGGGAAGCCCGCGTGCAGATGGCGCTGGCGGAAAGTGAACGCCTGCGGGTCAGCCTCCATGAGCGCGACCGCTCGCTCGACCTGAGGGCGGGCCTGGCCCCGGCCGCGTTGACCAGGGGTCTATCCAACGGCCGCGACACCGCCGCCGCCATGCTGAGCCCGGCGCTTGGCGCCCGGCGCGTGCCTGAGACCATCAGCCTGCCGCCGATTGAACCGGCGGCACGCACCGAGACCGTGACCATCGCCATGCCGCGCGGCGGCACGCTGATGGGCGTGCTTCTGGACGCCGGTGCCGATCAGACCGAAGCTTCGGCCCTGATCGACGCCCTGCGGCCGGTGCTCGACCCGCGCCGCCTCCAGGCCGGTCAGCCGGTCAAGATGACCTTCCTGTCCCGCCCCGAGCCGTCGACCCGCCCGGCCATCGCGGTGCGAGCCGGTTTTGCGCCCTATCCGCAGATCGTGTCCACCAATGCCGACACCGGCATGACGTGGCCGACCACCACCGATCTCATGGAATTGCGGATCAAGACGGCGATCGACGAGCAAGTGCTGATCCGCCGTGCCGAGGACGCCAGCTATGAAGCGCGGACCGTGCCGCTGCAACTGGACGAGCGTCTCGTGCGGGTCCAGGGCACCATCGAATCCAGCCTGTTCGCCTCGGCTCATGATCTGGGCGTGCCGGACCGGGTCATCATCGATCTGGTCCAGATCCTGGCCTATTCGATCGACTTCCAGCGCGAGATCCGCCGCGGCGACGCATTCGAACTTCTGTACTCGACCTATCTGGACGCTCAGACGGGCGAGGCCAAGCCGGGCCGTATCCATTACGCCTCCATCACCAATGGCGGCAAGACCCGCACCTTGTTCCGCTTCGAGGACGGTGAAGGCCGAGCCGACTATTTCGATGCAAACGGGCAGAGCGTGAAACAGTTCCTGATGCGCACGCCGGTCAATGCGGTGCGCATTTCCTCGCGCTTCGGACGCCGGTTCCACCCGATCCAGAAGCGCTGGAAGGCCCATCAAGGCGTCGATTTCGCCGCGCCGACCGGCACCAAGATCTATGCCGCCGGCACCGGAACGATCACCTTTGCCGGCAAGGCCAGCGGCTATGGCAATCTGATCAAAATTCAGCACTCCAACGGTTATGAGACCCGCTACGGCCATATGAGCCGGATGGCCTCGGGCATCCGCAAGGGCGCCAAGGTCAGCCAGGGACAGGTGATCGGATATGTCGGCGCGACCGGCTGGGCCACCGGCCCGCATCTTCATTACGAGGTCCGTGCGAGCGGCAATCCGGTCGATCCCCTGTCGGTGAAGGTCCCGACGGGCCGCACGCTGGCCGGCACGGAACTGGCCGCGTTCCGGACCAAGCGCGATGCCATCATCGATCAGAAGCTGGCGCTGGCGCCGGTCACGACGAC
>CAZHDI010000174.1:2319-4145 GCA_964531285.1 uncultured Alphaproteobacteria bacterium
TCAGGTCCCGATCACCAGACCGTCCGTGTCGGCCCCGACCGTGACCGTCCCGCCGTCGGCAATCGACCCGCGCAGCAGATGTTCCGCGAGCGGATCCTGAAGCCGCTTCTGGATCACCCGCTTGAGCGGGCGCGCCCCATAGACCGGATCGTAGCCTGCATCCGCAAGCCAGGACCGGGCCGCCTCATCCAGGGTCAGCGTGATCTTGCGGTCCTCCAGCAGTTTTTGCAGGCGGCTCATCTGAATGTCGACAATGGCGTCCATCTGACCGCGCGACAGGCGCTGGAACAGGATGATCTCGTCGAGACGGTTCAGGAATTCGGGCCGGAACTGAGCCCGGACCGCTCCCATGACCAACTCGCGCACCGCGTCCACATCCTCGCCCTCGCCTTGATTGGCCAGGAACTCCGCCCCCAGATTGGAGGTCAGGATGATCATGGTATTGCGGAAATCGACCGTCCGGCCCTGGCCGTCCGTCAAACGCCCGTCATCGAGCACCTGAAGCAGCACGTTAAAGACATCGCCATGGGCCTTTTCGATCTCATCGAACAGGATGACCTGATAGGGCCGCCGGCGCACCGCTTCAGTCAGCACACCGCCTTCCTCATAGCCGACATAGCCCGGAGGCGCACCGATCAGGCGGGCCACGGAATGTTTCTCCATGAATTCCGACATATCCAGCCGCACGATCGCCTGTTCGTCATCGAACAGGAAGCTCGCAAGCGCCTTGGTCAATTCGGTCTTGCCGACGCCTGTGGGGCCCAGGAACAGGAACGAGCCGATGGGACGGGCCGGGTCCTGAAGACCGGCGCGGGCCCGGCGTACCGCATGGGCCACCGCGCTCACCGCCTCGTCCTGGCCGACGACGCGCTTGTGCAATGCCTCTTCCATGCGCAGGAGCTTGTCGCGCTCGCCTTCGAGCATTTTATCCACCGGGATCCCGGTCCAGCGCGACACCACGCTGGCGATATGCTCGTCCCGGACGGTTTCATCGACGAGGCTGCCACCCGGCGTATCGCCGTCCCGATCCGCCGCATCCTGGAGCTTTTTCTCCAGATCCGGAATGACGCCGTAAGCCAGTTCCCCGGCCTTGGCCAGATCCCCGCGCCGCTGGGCCTGGTCAAGCTCCATGCGGGCCTGGTCCAGGTGTTCCGTGAGCTTCTGAGATTGGCCGATTTGATCCTTTTGACTCTGCCAGCGCGCCGTCAGAGCCGCCGACTGCTGTTCCAGATCGGCTATCTCGGTCACCAGCCGCTCCAGACGGTCCTTGGACGCACTGTCCTTTTCGGCCTTGAGCGCCTCCTGCTCGATCTTGAGCTGGATGATCCGGCGATCGAGTTCATCGAGTTCCTCGGGTTTGGAGTCCACCTGCATGCGCAGCCGGCTCGACGCCTCGTCCATCAGGTCGATGGCCTTGTCGGGCAAAAAGCGATCGGTGATATAGCGGTTCGACAGGGTTGCCGAGGCCACAATGGCCGCATCGGAAATCCGCACCCCGTGGTGAAGTTCGTATTTCTCCTTCAGGCCGCGCAGGATCGAGATCGTATCCTCGACCGTCGGCTCACTGACGAAAACCGGCTGGAACCGGCGGGCCAGAGCAGCATCCTTTTCCACATGCTAGCGGTATTCATCGAGCGTGGTCGCCCCGATACAAAGCAACTCGCCGCGCGCCAGAGCGGGTTTCAACAGATTGGAGGCATCCATCGCGCCGTCCGCCTTGCCGGCCCCGACAAGCGTGTGCATCTCGTCGATAAAGACGATGATCTGCCCGGCCGCCGCGCTGATTTCTTCCAGGACGGCCTTGAGCCGCTCCTCGCACTCCCCGC
>CAZHDI010000175.1:0-4097 GCA_964531285.1 uncultured Alphaproteobacteria bacterium
ATCGCTTTGGCCGCCTCTCGGCGCCGCGCGAAGCGATGCGGGTTCCCGCGTTTTCTCTTTTCCCACGCTTTTGAGGTGCGCCATGGCAGGCAGTGTCAACAAGGTCATTCTGGTCGGTAATCTCGGCGCCGATCCGGATGTGCGCTACACCCAGGACAATCGTCCGATCGTCAATCTGTCCCTGGCCACGTCCGAGAACTGGCGGGACAAGAACACCGGCGAGCGGCGCGAAAAGACCGAATGGCACCGGGTGGTGATCTTCTCCGAAGGCCTCGCCAAAATCGCGCAGCAATATCTGAAAAAGGGCTCGAAGATCTATGTCGAGGGCCAGATTCAGACCCGCAAATGGCAGGATCAGGAGGGCAAGGACCGCTACACGACCGAGGTGGTCCTGCAGGGTTTCAACTCGACCCTGACCATGCTCGACGGGCGCCAGGGCGGTGCGGATCAGGGCGGATATGCAGGCGCGGGCGCAGGTGCCGGCGGCGGCGGCATGTCGGAAAATCCGGCGCCGCAGAACTTCAACAATCCCGATCTCGACGACGAAATCCCGTTCTGACCGGCTCGGTTGGGGGGCGCGGCGGTCTCACAGGTCGAGCGTTGTAAAGGTCCTGATGGATTGTGCCGTGCGGTCCATGACCTCGTCCAGCAGCCGGCCGCCGCGCCCCCAATCGAACATCTGGCCCTTGAAGATCGTGTGCCCGGTCACCGTGAAGCCCTGACGCTCGGCGCTTCGGACATCGAGCAGGATCTGGCCGGCAAACGCCAGAAGCGAGGACGGAACCGTCGCGGCGACCACGGCATGACCGCCCGGTTCCGGCTCGGTGATCTCGTCGATGGTCAGCCCGTGGCGGGCGCAGGCGCAGAAGAGCCCAAGCATCACATAGGCATAGGGCGCATCCGGAAACGTCGTCTCCTTCTGGGTCGCCGATTTCACGCCGAGATTGGACCACAGCCGTTGACCGAGTTCGCCGCCGAGGCGCGTGCCCGGTATCGCCTTGTCCGCCAGGGCGAGAACCTGCTCCCCGCTCATCCCTTTGGTGACATGACCCTCAGCCGCCGCGATCTGCTCAGCGGCGCGCTCATGACGCATAAGGTCTGCAATGGTCGTCAAACCGGCAACTTCACCCATCAAGGCACCCCCAGAGGTTTTTACCGCTCCAAATCGTCCACCTTGGCGCGCAAGGCCCGCAATTCGGCCAGGATTTCTTCCTGCGTCTCGTGGGTCGCCATATCGGTGACCGCCTCGCTTTCCATCGCCGAAACGATGATCGCGACGAACAGGTTCAGCATGGTGAGCGTCGCCACCAGGATATAGACCACGAAGAAAATCCAGGCATAGGGGTAGACCGCCAGGGTCTCGTCCGCGATGTCGGGCCAGCCTTCCAAGGTCATGACCTTGAACAGGGTCAGCATGGACGTGAACAGGTCGGCGAACAGCGGGACCTGCGGGCCGAACAACTTGGTCGCGATCACGGACGCGACGAACAGGATGATCGCCAGGATCACCCCGACACTGGCGACGCCCGGAATCGCCGACAGAAGCGCGGTCACCACCTTGCGCAGGGGCGGGAAGGCGTTGAGCATGCGCAGCACGCGGAACACCCGGAAGGCCCGCAACGCGGACAGCCCCGACAGGCTCGACAGCGAAATCGCCACCACCAGGAAATCGAAACACGACCAGGGATCGCGGAAAAAGCGCGGCCCGTAGGCAATGAGGCGCAAGGCCAGCTCGCCGACAAAGATCCACAGGATGACGAAATCGATGGACCGCAGCCACGGGCCCATGGCGGCATTGGCTTCCGGCACCGTCTCAAGGCCCAGCACGAGCGCATTGACGATGATAAGCGCGGTGACGGTCCGGCTGAAGGCCGGCTGTTCGACGAAAGCTGCAATTTGGGCGCGCATCGACAAGCGCTCCTTCATCGATGGCCGCAACAGTGGCGGGCGGTCCTGGATCCGACCGGTCGACTCTCGTTTAGCACAGCCGGACGGCCTCGCGCCATTTGCGCGCCAAGCGTTAAAAATGCTAGTTCTTTTGCGTGAGTCTCAGGCGGCGACGCGCCGATTTCCGCCGATTTCAGGCGCCGCCCAGCCCCCGAAGACATGACCGTGCCCCAGGCCCCGTTGCGGGCCCAAGACCAGGTATTCCATCTTGAGTGAGAACGACCTGCCGCCCGGCGGCGACCTGCCCGGCGGTTCCGATATCCGGCCCATCGCAATCGAAGACGAAATGCGGCGCTCCTATCTCGATTACGCCATGAGCGTGATCGTCTCGCGGGCGCTCCCCGATGCGCGCGACGGCCTCAAGCCCGTGCACCGGCGCATTCTCTACGCGATGCATGAAAGCGGTTATGACTGGAACAAGGGTCACCGCAAATGCGCCCGCATCGTGGGCGATGTCATGGGTAAATATCACCCCCATGGCGACAACGCGATTTACGACGCGCTGGTGCGCATGGCGCAGGATTTCTCCATGCGCCTGCCGCTCATCGACGGGCAGGGCAATTTCGGCTCGGTCGACGGCGATAAAGCCGCCGCCATGCGCTACACCGAGTGCCGCCTGGCCAAGCCGGCGCATTTTCTGCTCGAAGACATCGACAAGAACACGGTCGATTTTGCCGACAACTACGATTCCACCGAACGCGAGCCGACCGTTCTCCCGGCCCGCTTTCCCAATCTGCTGGTCAATGGCGGCGGCGGTATCGCCGTGGGCATGGCGACCAATGTACCACCCCATAATCTGGGTGAGGTGGTCGATGCGTGCCTCGCGCTCATCGACAATCCGGACCTGGATGATGACGCGCTGTTGCAGATCGTGCCGGGTCCGGACTTTCCGACCGGCGCCATGATCCTGGGTCATGGCGGCGCGCGCGCGGCCCTCCTGCGCGGACGCGGGTCGGTGCTGATGCGCTCCAAAGTGCACACCGAAGAAATCCGCAAGGACCGCGAGGCCCTGATCGTCACAGAGATCCCCTATCAGGTGAACAAGGCCGCGATGATCGAGAAGATCGCCGATCTTCAGCGCAGCAAGAAGATCGAGGGCATTGCGGATATCCGCGATGAATCCAACCGCGAAGGCATGCGCGTCGTGATCGAGATCAAGCGCGACGCCATGGCCGACGTGGTGCTGAACCAGCTCTACCGGTATTCGCCGCTCCAGACGAGTTTCGGGGTCAACATGCTGGCGCTCAATGGCGGGCGCCCGGAGATGATGACCCTGCGCCAGCTTCTCGAAGCGTTCATCGCCTTCCGCGAGGATGTCGTCACCCGGCGGACGAAATTCGAACTCGCCAAGGCGCGTGACCGCGCCCATGTGCTGGTCGGTCTCGCGATCGCCGTGGCCAATATCGACGAAGTGATCAAGCTGATCCGCGCCGCGCCGGATCCGGCGACCGCGCGGGCGCAACTGATGGAGCGCCGCTGGGCCGCCGCCGATGTCGAGCCGCTTCTGCAACTCATTTCCGATCCGCGTTCCATGCTCGACGATGCGGGCACCATCCGCCTTACGGAAGTTCAGGCCCGCGCGATCCTGGATCTGCGCCTCCAGCGCCTGACCGCTCTGGGCCGCGAGGAAATCGACGCGGAATTGAAGGAACTCGCCGCGAAAATCGAGGACTATCTCGGCATTCTCCGCTCGCGGATCAAACTCCTCGAAGTCATCAAGGGTGAACTGGCCGAGGTGCGCGCCGAATTCGCCACGCCGCGCCGGACGGAGATCATCGAGTCCGATTTCGATATGGACGACGAGGACCTGATCCAGCAGGAAGACTGCGTCGTCACGGTCACCCATACCGGCTATATCAAGCGGGTGCCGCTGAGCCTTTACCGGACCCAGCGCCGGGGCGGCAAGGGCCGGTCCGGCATGTCCACCAAGGACGAGGATTTCGTCACCCGCGTCTTCGTGACGAGCACCCATACGCCGGTGCTGTTCTTCTCCTCAACGGGCCAAGTCTACCGCATGAAGGTCTGGAAGCTGCCGGAAGGCACGCCCCAGGCGCGCGGCAAGGCCATGGTCAATCTGTTGCCGCTGCGCGAGGGGGAATGGATCACCTCGGTGCTGCCGCTGCCTCAGGAAGCCGCCCAGATCGAGCGGC
>CAZHDI010000176.1:0-4049 GCA_964531285.1 uncultured Alphaproteobacteria bacterium
CCTACCAAGCAAGCCCATTTATCCAGGAGGTAGGCCGCCCGAATGTAAGAGTTGAAAAGTTTAAGAGGTTATTTCACCCGTTCACCGGTTAAACGCTGCACAAAAAGTCCATTCTAGCTGCTTTTGCTATCTTCACCTTGCTAGCGGCGGCCAAGGGCCGCCGCTAGCATCACCTGGACCGTATTCACTTCACCACGCTATGGATACCCTCTTTCTGGCCTTTGCCAACGATCCGGACCGGCCGCTGCCCTCCCTACAGGAGGAGGATAACCGGATCTACCAAACCCTGTCGCCCCGCCAGCAGCAGCGGCACTTCCTCATCCACCGCGATTCGTCTGCGCGATTGGAGCATATGGCCCGCGACATTGCTCTGTACCGGCAGGAGCTGGTGCTGTTTCACTACAGCGGCCACGCCGGAGGGGAGGCCCTGCACCTGGACGGCGGCGAAGCCAAAGCGCTGGGGATTGCGCAGCTGCTCGGCAAATGCCCCAAGCTGCAGGTGGTAGTGCTCAACGGCTGCTCGACGAAGGGGCAGGTCGAGCTGCTGCGCGAAGCGGGCGTCCCCGCCGTAGTGGCAACCAGCGCCCCGGTGGAGGATACCAAAGCCACGAATTTTGCCATCCGCCTCTACGAATGCCTGGCCAACGGCGAAGCCCTGGGCGATGCCTTCGATCTGGCCATCGGGCAGGTGCTGGGGCAAGATGATCAGATTGAAGTCCACCGCACCTTAGTTCTCCGGATGCCGGAGAAGCCCAACGACGAACCCCTCTGGGGCTACTTCGGGCCAACCGAAACCCGAACCTGGAAACTGCCCGCCACGCCGGCCGGCTACGACCTGCAGCAGTTTACACCCAACGAGCTGCTGCTCGACCGCCTGACCGAAGCCCTGGGGGGCTACAGCGAGGAAATCAACCGCCTGCACCAGTTGGAGGAAGATGGCCTGGAAGTGAGCATCCTCGATAAGCGCGAGGCCATCCTCAAGGCGCTGCCGCACCCCATCAGCGAGCACGTGCGCAAGCTGCTGGTGCCGGGCACCGAGGCCGGGCAGTTTTACGACCAGCTCAGCCCGGCCCGCCTGCAGCAGATGGCCGTAGTGTACGAATCGCTCATCGAGCTGTTGCTCTTCATTATGCTGGCCCAGCTCTGGGATGCCTTGAATAGTGAGACAGCCACCCTGTCCCTCCACGATGAAACGCGCGACCACATCCGCCGCTGGCTGATGCGCCCGGCCGCCGAAAGCCGCACCTGCGATGTCGTTCCGCTCATCCGGCTACTGCGACAGGCCTTCGATGAGCACGGCATCGACTATTTCGTGGAGGAACTCGGCCAGCTGAGTGAGCGCCTGCGCGCGGGCGGCGACTTTGCCCGCGGCTGCGATTTTTTGCAAAGCCTGCGGGTGCGGCTGGCCCAGCGCGCACCCAACGAAGCCGAAGCGGCCCACCTCTGCATCCTGGCCGAGCAACAGCTGGCGGCCGCGCTCTGCGAGCTCGGCTTTATCGCCCGCTACACCTTTGCCTCGGTGAAGGGGATCGACGTGATGAAGTACCGCCACCTCGAGCGCGTCCAGTTTCGGCACCGCCTCGTGCGGCTGGTGCAGCGCTTCGTCGGGCTGGCCGAAGAGCCGGTCTACCACACCGACTACATGGACACCACCTCGGTGCTGCTGCTGCGCTCCGGCGCGGGGCCGCCCGAATTTCTCAACCTCACGCCCTTTATCCTGGATGAGAACGCCTTCGACGAAAAGGCCTCCATCGCCAAGTTGCAATTTTTCGAGCGCTACGCGCCGGAGCAGGACGCCTACGTCTTCCGCCACGTGTACAAGCCGCTAGACCTGCCGCTGGTCATCCGCGATCAGAAGCACTTCCGCATCGTGCGGGCGCAGTTCGATGCCTTCGCGCAATTGATCTTTAATGCCAAAATGCGCCAGGCCGTATGATCGACAGTCCCTTCAAATTCCTGGATGCCTATACGGCCGAAGACCGCGAGATCTTTTTCGGGCGCGATAAGGAGATCGAAGACCTGTACCGCATGGTCTTCCGAACGCCGCTGCTGCTGGTGTACGGCCTGTCGGGCACCGGCAAGACCAGCCTGATCCAGTGCGGCCTGGCCGGCAAGTTTGACGGCACTGACTGGTACCCCTTCTTCGTGCGCCGGGGCGACGACATCAACGCGGCGCTGGACGAAGCCCTGGGGCGAGCGTTGCCCGGCAATAGCGGCAGCCTGACTGAGCGCGTCAGCACCCTCTTCCGGCACTACCTGCGGCCCGTGTATCTGATCTTCGATCAATTCGAGGAGCTGTTCATTCTGGGCGAGCGGGCCGAGCAGGAGGCCTTCGCCCGCTCCCTGGCCCAGCTGATGGCGGCCGAGCTACCCTGCAAGATCATCCTGGTGATGCGCGAAGAGTTCATCGCCCAACTGTACACGCTGGAAAAGGAAATACCGACCGTCTACGACCACCGCCTGCGGGTGGAGCCGATGGGCTTTCCGAAAATCCGCGAGGTGCTGGCCGGCTCCTTTGCGCAGTTCAACATCCACCTGCCGCAGGGCGAGGCGGGCTACGAGCAGATCTACCAGCAGGTGAGCGCCGGCAAGTTCGGCGTACAATTGCCCTTTTTGCAGGTCTACCTCGACATGCTCTACCGCGAGGACTTCGCGCGCACCTACCCGGAGCTGAACCACCGGCCCGACCCGCTGCCGCGACTGGAGTTCACATCGGCCGAGATCGAGCAGTTCGGCCAGATCGAGCAGGTGCTGAGCCGCTTTTTGCAGGAGCAGGAAGAAACTATTCAGCGGCGGCTGCAACGCGACCAGCCCGCCGCCCCCGACGATGGGGTGCGCCGACTGCTCGACGGCTTCGTGACCGAAGAAGGCACCAAGCGCCCGATCCCCTTCCGGCGCACGGGCGACCAGGTACAGTTGCAGCGCTCCGACCACTTTCCGGGCCTGACCGCGCCGGTCCTGACCTTCATCCTGGACGAGCTGCGCCGGGCCCGCCTGCTGCGCGAGCGCGACGGCGCGCTGGAGCTGGCCCACGACAGCCTGGCCGCCCTGATCGACCGCCGCCGCACCGACGAGCAGCGCCGCCTCAACCGCCTGCGCCGCCTGGTGCGCAGCAACTTCGAACTGAACCAGCCCCTCACCGCGGCCCACCTGGCCGAGCTCGGCGACGAAGTGGACAAGCTCGGCCTGGAACCACCGCAGCGGGCCTTCGTGGATAGCAGCCGGCAACAGCGCGAGCAGGAGCAACGGGCCGAACTGGCCCAGGAGCGCCGCCGGCGGCGCACGGCCTCCATCGTGGCGGCCATCGGCCTGGTGCTGGCCGCCCTGGCGGGCTGGCAGTGGTGGGAGGCAGGGCAGGCCACTGATCAGGCCTTAATCGCTCAGGACCGTTCAGATTCACTAGCACAGGTGGCGCAGCTAGCCGCTGTTGATGCCCAGCTGCAGCGCGACAGCGCTCAGCTGCAACGCGACAGCGCTCGGATAGCTTTTGAATCGGCTAACTTGGAACGTCTTCGTGCCGACTCCCAGGCAACCGTAGCCAACCGCGCCCTGGCCGACGTGCAGCGGGCCTCGGCCCGAATTGTGGATAATCTTTTACAGGCGGCCGCGGAGGATATTCGACAGCTCAAGTACGAAGCCGCCCTCCAACGGATGTACGACGCCCGCAATTTGCGGGTGGCCCAACGAGCGCCCGCCATTGCGGAGGTACTGCTGGAAGTGGCCTATTTCTGGACCGAGACGGGCCGCTACCAACGCGCCCGCAACGTACTGGATACGGCTCGCCTGACCACCGGGAGCGCTCGACCGGGACCAATCGATACCGATAGTATGCAATGGCTGCGGAACCAGCTCCGGGCCTTTGACGCCGACCGAATAGCGGCCTTGGAAAAACGCTACTACCCGGAAATGGTCCCGGTAGCTGGCGGCACCTTCGAGATGGGCTGCCAGGAAGGGCGGGACATAGAATGCGGTTGGAATGAAAAGCCGCTGCACACCGTGCGGCTGGCCGATTTTCGCATTGCCCGCACGGAGACGACGGTATGGCAGTA
>CAZHDI010000177.1:0-3820 GCA_964531285.1 uncultured Alphaproteobacteria bacterium
GGCGATGCCGCCGCCGGTGCCGCCCAGGGTGAAGGACGGACGGATGATGGCCGGCAGGCCGACCATCTTCAGCGCGTCGAAGGCTTCGTCCACGGTGCGGGCAATGCGCGAGCGCGGCATGTCCAGACCCAGCCGGCCCATCGCCTCACGGAACAATTGCCGGTCTTCGGCCTTTTCGATGGCCTCGCGGTTGGCGCCGATCAGTTCCACGCCGTATTTCTCCAGAACGCCTGCGCGATCGAGATCGAGTGCAGCGTTCAGCGCGGTCTGACCGCCCATGGTGGCGAGCAGGGCATCGGGACGTTCGCGCTCGATGATCTTGGTCAGGAACGCCGGCTGGATGGGTTCGATATAGGTCGCATCCGATAACTCCGGATCCGTCATGATCGTCGCCGGATTGGAGTTGACCAGAATGATCCGGTAGCCCTCGGCGCGCAAAGCCTTGCACGCCTGAACGCCGGAGTAATCGAACTCGCAGGCCTGGCCGATCACGATGGGACCGGCGCCGACGATCAGAATGGACTTGATGTCTGTGCGTTTAGGCATGGCGCTTCACCTCATCGGGCCGGGGTCCGGAGCCGCTGGCTGCGGGCAAAAAAAGGCCGGCGCGAGGGCCGGACGAGCGGGGCGCTTTGGCGGCGGTCAACGACATGGCGGTCTCCTCAGCCGGACGCCCGGGTTGACCGGGCCGCATCGACCCGGGACACGAAATCCTGAAACAGACCGAAGCTGTCCTGGGGGCCGGGGCTGGCTTCGGGATGATACTGGACTGAGATCACCGGCTTGCCGATGACTTCCAGGCCGCAATTGGAGCCGTCGAAGAGCGAGCGGTGGGTTTCGCGTACGCCCTCGGGCAGGCTGGCGCTGTCCACCGTGAACCCGTGGTTCATACTGGTGATCCACACCGTGCCGCGGTCGAGATCCTTCACCGGGTGGTTCGCGCCGTGATGGCCCTGATGCATCTTGACCGTTTTGGCGCCGAGCGCCAGGGCGAGCATCTGATGCCCCAGGCAGATCGCCAGGATCGGCAGGCCGGAGTCGATAAGGGTGCGGATGGTTTTGATCGCATAAGCGCCGGTGGCTTCCGGGTCGCCCGGTCCGTTCGATAACAAAATGCCGTCCGGCCTCAGGGCCAGGATCGTCTCGGCATCGGTCTGTGCAGGAACCACCGTGATCCGGCACCCCAGCGCGGTCAACTCGCGCAGCATGTTCGCCTTGATGCCGAAATCGAGTGCGACGATGTGCCGGTCCGTGCCCGGCGTTTCGTCATAGCCGGAGCCCATGGTCCAGCGGCCCTGGCCCCAGTCGCCGGTCGCGTCGCGCGTGACGGTGCTTGCCAGGTCCATGCCTTCAAGGCCCGGCCAGGCGGCCGCGCGGTTCTTCAGCGCATCCATGTCGAACCTGCCGTCCGGCGCATGGGCGATGACCGCATTGGCGAAGCCCTGCTCGCGCAAACGCCGGGTCAGGGCCCGGGTGTCGATGCCGGACAGGCCGATAATGCTCCGCGTGCGGAGCCAATCGTCGAGATTCCGTGTGGCCCGATGGTTTGAGTACGGTGTAATGGGTGCGCGCAGGATGCAGCCCGCCGCCGCATCGCCGCCGGCCTCGTTGTCCTCGTCGTTCACGCCCACATTGCCGATATGGGGAAAGGTGAAGACCACAATCTGTCCGGCATAGGACGGATCGGTGAGAATTTCCTGATAGCCAGTCATCGCCGTGTTGAAACACAACTCCGCGACCGTCTCTCCCTCGGCGCCGATCCCCGTTCCGTACAGCACGGTGCCGTCGGACAAGACGAGTGCGCCGGTTTTTGGCTGGTCTGGCATGGCAGATCGTTCCCCTACTGACGGCTCGCTTGCAACCCGGGCGCCGCGCTGGGCGCCCTCTCCCGGCCCCGGCGTCACCGCCGGACCGCACGCTTTCGCGCCTGCGCCGATCCGGCGCAGTTGCATCCGGCTTGGCAGACCCGAGGGGCCCCTTCAAAAGGCGGCGGTAATCGCTTACATACTGCCATGGCCGTGACGCATCTCCGCGAACGGCGACGGGTGAGACCGGCTCTATCGCTTCGTGATCGTTCGGATCGTGATTTGAGATGCCCTGAGTCCCGCCGGAATGCCAGGGCAGCGCGCAAATTGACCGGAAAATAAGGAAACCGCGCCGCCCGGTCAACTCTTCGGAGATGGTTGGTGAAACCCGGCTTGCGCCGACGTGCAAGCCAATTGCCCGCGTTTGCGAAGGCGCGTTAGAGTGGCGCCCGTTTCGCAGCGCACAGGAGTGGTCCATGCGTGCAAAGATCAATGACGACTTGAAAACGGCCATGCGCGAGAAGGAAACGCGCACCGTTTCGACATTGAGATTGATCCTGGCAGCCATCAAAGAGCGCGACATCGCCGCGCGTGCCGAGGACCGGTGCGAGGGCGCCACGGAAGAGGAAATCCTGGCGATCCTCCAGAAAATGGTCAAACAGCGCGAAGAATCGGCCCAAACTTACGAGGAGGCTGGCCGTCTTGATCTGTCCGAGCAGGAACGCGACGAAATCGAGATCATTCGCGCTTATCTGCCACGCCAGCTTTCGGAAGCCGAGATCGCGGGGGCCTGCGATGCCGTTGTGTCCGAACTGGGTGCATCGGGCTTGCGCGACATGGGTAAGTGCATGGGCGCGCTCAAGGAACGCTATGCCGGCCAGATGGACTTCACCAAGGCCAGTTCGATCGTCAAGTCGCGCCTGAGCGCCTAAGTGCGTGAAGTGCGGGCCGCCGGGGTGCCAGATGCATCCCGGCAGGGCCCGAAACACCGATTTTCTGTCCCCCAACTGCCCGATTTGCCCATGTCATGACGATTTCGCCGGGATTTTTGGCCGAACTGCGCAGCCGGATTGTTCTGTCGGACATTATCGGCCGCAAAGTCACGTTCGACCGGCGCAAATCGAACCCGCGCAAGCGGGATTTCTGGGCCTGTTGTCCGTTCCACCATGAAAAATCGCCGTCCTTCCATGTGGAAGACGACAAGGGCCGGTATTACTGCTTCGGCTGCGGCGCCAAGGGCGATGCCGTCACCTTTGTCATGGAGACCGAGTCCCTGGCGTTTCGCGAGGCGGTGGAGAGCCTGGCGAGCGATGCCGGACTTCAGGTGCCCGCGCCGACGCCCCAGGCCGCCCAGGCCGAACGGGTCCGCGCCGATATGGCCAGCCTCTCGGAAGAGGCGGCGGCCTTTTTCGAGCGGGCGCTTCAGGGTCCTGAAGGCTCGCAAGCGCGCGATTATCTGGTACGCCGGGGCATCAAGCCGGAGACCATCGCCCGGTTCCGCCTTGGCTATGCGCCGGGGACCGGCAAGGCGCTCCTGGATCATCTGGTCAAGAAAGGCGCCGAGCCTCAGGCCCTGATCCGCGCCGGGCTCGCGGGGCAACGGGACGGGCGCGCACCTTACGATTATTTCCGCAATCGCCTGATGTTCCCGATCACCGACCGCCAGGGCCGGGTGATCGGCTTTGGCGGCCGGGTGCTCGATCCGGGCCAGGAGCCGAAATATCTCAATTCGCCGGAAACCGATCTCTTCAAGAAGGGGCGGGTGCTCTACAACCTGCATCACGCACGCGCCGCGAGCCGGGATGCCGGAACCGTCATCGTGGCCGAAGGCTATATGGATGTGATCGCGTTCGACCGGGCGGGACTGACGGCCGCGGTCGCGCCTTTGGGAACGGCGCTCACTGAGGATCAGCTGGCCGAACTCTGGCGTCTGACGCCCGAACCAGTGTTGTGCTTCGACGGCGACGCGGCGGGCCTGAAGGCGGCGTACCGGGCGCTGGATACGGCGCTGCCGC
>CAZHDI010000178.1:0-3655 GCA_964531285.1 uncultured Alphaproteobacteria bacterium
CTGGAAATGCGCATCGCGCGCGAGACCGAGGGCATGGAAGACGGTCCCAAGCGCGACGCCATGATCGAGAAGATCAAAGAGGACATCGCCAAGAAGAAGGCCGAGGCGCTGGAGGCCGGGGGTCTGATGGTGATCGGCACCGAACGCCACGAAAGCCGGCGGATCGACAACCAGCTGCGCGGCCGGTCGGGCCGTCAGGGCGACCCGGGCCATTCGAAATTCTATCTGAGCCTTGAAGACGACCTGATGCGGATCTTCATGGCCGAGCGCCTGGACGGCCTGCTGCAGCGCCTGGGCCTTCAGGAAGGCGAAGCCATCGTTCATCCGTGGATCAACAGAGCGCTTGAGAAAGCGCAGCAGAAGGTCGAAGCCCGGAACTTCGATATCCGGAAAAACCTTCTGAAGTACGACGATGTGATGAACGATCAGCGCAAGGCGATCTTCGAACAGCGCATCGAAATGATGCAAGCCGAGGACCTCAGCGAGGTCATCGCGGATATGCGCCATCAGGTGATCGACGATATGGTCGCCACGCATATCCCCGAAAAGGCATATCCGGAGCAATGGAGTTCAGAAGAACTTCAGGCGGAAGTCGAGCGCGTCCTGGGCCAGGAACTGCCGATCACGGACTGGGCCGAGGAAGAGGGCATCGCTGACGAGGAAATCCGCACCCGGCTTTATGAGCACTGTGAAAAGGTCATGGCCGAGAAGATGGACGTGCTGGGTCCCGACACCGCGCGCCATCTGGAAAAGCGCGTCCTCCTTCAGACCATCGACCATGACTGGCGCGAGCATCTCCAGCAGCTTGACCATCTGCGTCAGGTCGTGGGGCTGCGCGGTTATGGCCAGCGCGACCCGCTCAACGAATACAAAACGGAAGCCTTTTCGCTGTTCGAGGGCCTTCTGGGGCGCCTGCGCCAGGAGGTCACCCAGCAACTGATGCTGCTGCGGATCGCGGCCGAGCCGCTGCCCGACCTGCCGGATGAACCCGACCGGCCCATGACGGCCGTCCATGCCGATCCGAGCACTGCCACGCCGGACCCGCTCGGCGGCGGCTCGGCCGAACCGGGGCTCCCGCCGGCGGCCCCGCAGCCCGCCCGGTCGCAGAAAGTGGCGCGCAACGCCCCCTGCCCCTGCGGATCGGGTAAGAAATACAAGCATTGTCACGGCGCGGTGGCCGTCGGGCCAACGGCCTGAGGCCCCTTTGGATCATCAGCACGCACCCGGCTCGGCATCCGCCCGGCCGGGTGTTTGCGTGACGCGCTCATCATCGCGGGAGGAGACGGATCATGGACTATCGCGACTTAGGCCGGACCGGGATCAAAGTATCCACCTGCTGCCTCGGCACCATGACCTGGGGCGAGCAGAACACCGAAGCCGAAGGCCATGAACAGATGGATTACGCGCTGGAGCGCGGCATCAATTTCTTCGATACGGCTGAACTGTATTCGATCCCGCCCAAGGCCGACACCCAGGGCAGCACCGAGCGGATCATCGGCTCGTGGTTCGCGGCCCGCAAGAACCGCGACAAGGTGATCCTCGCCACCAAAATCGCCGGACCCAGCCCGACCCAGACCTGGTTCTCCGATGACGGAGAAACCCGGCGTCACAACGCCAAGCATATCACCGAAGCGGTCGAAAAGAGCCTCAAGCGTCTTCAGACGGATTATATCGACCTCTATCAACTCCACTGGCCGGACCGGCAGGTGCGGATTTTCGGCAATAGGCCGGGCTTTGAAGGCGAGACGCCGATCGAGGAAACCCTGCGCGCGCTCGAAGCCATGGTCAAAGCCGGCAAAATCCGCCATATCGGCCTGTCGAACGACACCGCCTGGGGCGTGATGGAATTCGTCCGGGTGGCCGAGCGCGAGGGCCTGGCGCGCATCGTCTCGATCCAGAATGTTTATAATCTGGTGGCACGTGCCTTCGACCATGGCCTCGGCGAGATCGCCCAGCGCGAGGCGGTCGGGCTCCTGGCCTATTCGCCGCTGGGCCAGGGCTATCTCACCGGCAAATACCGCAACGGCGCGCTGCCCAAAGGCTCGCGCAAGCAGCTTTTCGACCGGCTCCAGCGCTATGAGCACCCGGCCGCGCTCCAGGCCATGGCTGCCTATGTGGATCTGGCGGACAAGCACGGCCTCGATCCGTCGCAACTGGCGATCAAATTCTGCGACACGCGCCCGTTCACCACCTCGACCATCATCGGCGCCACCAGCATGGATCAGCTCAAGACGGATATCGACGCCTTCGATATCCATCTGAGCGAGGAGGTCATGAAGGGCATCAGCGCCATTCACCGCAATTGTCCGAGCCCTGTGCTTTGAGCGATGCGCCTGTTTACCGCGATCGAGATTCCCGAACCGGTCCGTGAGTGCCTTGTCCATCTGGACGGGGACATTCCGGGAGCGCATTGGGTCGATGAGGATCTCTATCACCTGACCTTGCGCTATATCGGCGAGGTCGATCCGCCGACGGCCGATGATATCGACGCGGCCCTGGCGGGGATCGCCTTCAAACCGTTCGATCTGACGGTGACGGGCCTGGGGACTTTCGGCACGCCGCCGCGGGTGCTTTGGGCCGGGGTTGCCCGCTCGGACCGCCTTTACGGCCTGGTCGAGAAGATCGACAGTGCGCTGACCCGCCTGAAGGTCGACTTCCAGCGCCGGCGTTATGCGCCCCATGTCACGCTCGCCCGGCTCGAAGACGCCCCCGTAGGCGGGGTGCTGCGCTTTGTCGAACGCCACGGCGATCTCATCGCTCCGCGCTTCACCGTGAGCCGCTTCGTTCTCTATGCGAGCGAACGCACCCACACCGGACCGGTCTATCGTCCGGAACGCTATTATCTGGCCTGAGTGAGGGGGAAACCATGCGCCATTATGAGCGGATCGTCATTCTGACCGGCGCCGGCATCTCGGCGGAGTCCGGCCTCGGCACGTTTCGCGACAAGGATGGTCTGTGGACCAAATACGATCTCAACGATGTGGCGACCCCGGAGGGTTTCGCCCGCAACCCCGCCATGGTGCTGGCGTTCTACACCGCGCGGCGGCGCAATCTGGAAGGCGCCAAACCCCACGCCGGCCATTTCGCCCTGGCGCTTTTGGAGCAAACATACAAAGAGCGCCGCTGCGGCACGGTGACCATCGTGACCCAGAATGTCGATACTCTGCATGAACAGGCGGGCGCCGACCGCGTCGTTCATATGCATGGCCAGCTGTCCCAGGACCTGTGCAACAATTGCGGCACGCGCACGCCGATCGGCCGGGATCTGACGCCGGAAACCGTGTGCTTTGCGTGTTTGAGCACCGGCACCCTGCGCCCGGATGTGGTGTGGTTCGGCGAGATTCCCTATCACATGGAAGAAATCCAGAAGGAAATCCTGACCTGCGATCTCTTCGTGTCCATCGGAACCTCCGGCGCGGTCTACCCGGCGGCCGGGTTCGTCGAGATGGCCAACGCGGTCGATGCCCACACGGTTGAGCTTAACCTGGAACCGTCGGACGGGGATTATCTGTTCAAGGACTGCCGCTACGGGCCAGCGAGCGTGGTTGTCCCCGCCTATGTCAACGAGCTGATCGACCGGTTGCCGGGTTAGTATTCCGACGCATCCTCGATGGCTTCCATGTCGTCGTCCGACAGGCCGAAATGGTGGCCGATC
>CAZHDI010000179.1:0-3589 GCA_964531285.1 uncultured Alphaproteobacteria bacterium
TGATCGTCCAGGGCGCCGAGCCGCTGTTCTTTTTGGACTATTTCGCCACCGGCAGGCTTGCGGTCGATACCGCGGCCCAGGTGGTCGAGGGCATCGCCGAGGGGTGCCGTCAGGCCGGCTGTGCGCTGATCGGCGGTGAGACCGCCGAAATGCCGGACATGTATGCCGACGGCCATTACGATCTCGCGGGCTTTGCGGTCGGCGCGGCCGAGCGCGGCACGCTCCTGCCCCAGGCCGATGTCGGCCCGGGCGATCTGCTGGTGGCGCTGGCCTCGACGGGGGTCCATTCCAACGGCTTTTCCCTGGTGCGCAAGGTGATCGACCGCGCCGGTCTGAGCCTTGACGATCCGGCCCCCTGGGACGCCGATCAAAGCCTTGGACGCGCGCTTTTGACGCCGACCCGGATCTATGCCGGTCCGCTGATCCCGGCCCTCAAGGCCGGACGGGTCAAGGCGCTGGCTCATATCACCGGCGGCGGCGTCACCGAGAATGTGCCCCGGGTGCTGCCGGACAAGACCCGCGCGGTGATCGCCAAGGCCAATCATCCGCGTCCCAAGGTGTTCGACTGGCTTCAGGAGACCGGCGGGATCGCCGAGGACGAAATGCGCCGGACCTTCAACAACGGCACCGGCATGGTCCTTGTCGTGAGCGAGACCGAAGCCACGGCCCTGACCAGCGATCCGGCGATGGCCGAATGGGCACCCCGTGTCATCGGCACGATCGAGGACGCGGCCGCCGACACACCGCATGTGGTCTATGACTGATCCGGACTCCTGGAGCCCCCCATGAACCTCGGCGTAATGATCTCCGGACGCGGAACAAATCTTCAATCGCTGATCGATGCGGCCGCACACGCCGATTATCCGGCTAATATTGCCGTGGTGATTTCCAACCGGCCGGGCGCGCCGGGCCTTGACCGCGCGGCGGCCGCCGGCATCGAGACGGTCACCATCGATCACAAAGGTTTCGAGAGCCGCGAGGCCTTCGACGACGCGGTCGAGGCGGAGCTGGTGCGCCGTCAGGTGGATCTGATCTGTCTGGCCGGGTTCATGCGCATCTTCTCCGTTCCGTTCGCGGAACGATGGACGGGAAAGGTCGTCAATGTGCACCCGTCCCTGCTGCCGGCCTTCAAGGGCCTGCGCCCGCACCGTCAGGCTCTCGAGGCGGGCGTGCGGGTTTCAGGCTGCACGGTGCATTACGTGATCCCGGATCTCGACGCTGGACCGATCATCGGCCAGACGGCCGTGCCGGTGCACACCGACGACACCGAAGACATACTGGCGGCCCGCATCCTCGCCGAGGAACACAAGCTATATCCCGCCTGCGTGCGACTTATCGCCGAGGGCGGCGTGCGCTATGAGAACGGCCGGGCGGTGTTCGCGGATACCGGCCGCGCGGGCGTGCGATAACCTGGCATCATCCGGCAGCGGATGGCCCAGCGGAACGCGCCTATCCCGTGGGATTAATAATCGGCGGACGGATGTCCAGCGGCGTGAGGCGTGGTCGGCAGGAAAGACGGGCGGCGGCCTCTGTGGGAGGACACGCCGCCCGCCGTGAAGTGTGTCGAACGGCGGCGATCAGCCGACGATTTCGTCGTCCTTGAAGAAGAACGAGATTTCCTGGGCAGCCGTATCCGGGCCGTCCGAGCCATGCACCGAGTTGCGTTCGATGTTCTCGGCGAACAACTTGCGGATCGTACCGTCAGCGGCTTCGGCCGGATTGGTCGCGCCCATCACTTCGCGGTTCTTGGCGATCGCGCCGTCCCCTTCGAGCACCTGCACGACGACCGGCGCGGAGGTCATGAACGCAACCAGATCGTTGTAGAACGGGCGCTCCTTGTGCACTTCGTAGAACTGCTCGGCCTGCTCTTTGGACAGGCGGATGCGCTTTTGCGCCACGACCCTGAGGCCCGCTTCCTCGAACTTCTTGACGATGGACCCGGTGAGGTTCCGCTCGGTGGCGTCCGGCTTGATGATGGACAGGGTGCGTTCGGTGGACATGATCGGCTCCCGATGATGGCGTCTGAAAGGGTTAAAATCGCGTCGGCCTTATAGCGGCGCCCCCCTTCCTTGCCAAGCCCGCCCCGTGTTACAGCCCGGATCCCGGCCGCACTGATGATGGAATTCGAACCCTAGACCCATGCTCCATATCAACGATCTGACATACCGCATCGAGGGGCGGGTCATTTTCGAAAGCGCGACCGCCGCGATCCCGGCGGGCCATAAGGTCGGCTTTGTCGGGCGCAACGGGGCGGGCAAATCCACCCTTCTGCGGCTCATCCAGGGCGAAATCGCGCCGGACGAAGGCGGCATTACGGTTCCGAAAAACGCCAAGATCGGCGGTGTGGCCCAGGAGGCGCCGGGCACCGAAACGAGCCTTCTCGACACCGTGCTGGAGGCCGATACCGAGCGCACGAGCCTGTTGGCTGAAGCGGACACGGCGAGCGATCCGCACCGCATCGCCGAAATCCAGACCCGGCTTGTGGATATCGACGCGCATACCGCACCGGCGCGCGCCGCGGCGATCCTGTCCGGCCTGGGCTTCGACGAAGCGGCCCAGGCCCGGCCGTGCAAGGAATTTTCCGGCGGCTGGCGCTTGCGGGTGGCGCTTGCGGCGGTGCTGTTCACCCGGCCCGATATTCTCCTCCTCGACGAGCCGACCAACTATCTCGACCTTGAGGGTGTCATCTGGCTGGAGACCTATCTGAAGACCTATCCCTATACGGTGCTTCTGGTCAGCCATGACCGGGACTTGCTCAACCGCGCCGTCGGCTCGATCCTGCATCTGGAGTTCCAGCGCCTGTCGCTTTATGCGGGCAATTACGATCAGTTCGAAGCCGAACGGCGCGCGCGTTATGAGCAGCAACTTGCGCTCAAGAAAAAACAGGAAGCCCACCGGCGCCATATCGAAGCGTTTGTCGAGCGGTTCCGCTACAAGGCCTCCAAGGCACGCCAGGCCCAAAGCCGGCTCAAGGTGCTCTCCAAGATGCAGCCCGTCGCGGCCATGGTGGAAGGCGGCCTGCCTCCGTTTACCTTTCCCGACCCCGAGCCCTTGAGCCCGCCCATTATCACCATGGAAGAGGCGGTCACCGGCTATGAGGAGGACAAAGCGATCCTCCGGGGGCTGACCTTGCGGATCGATAATGACGACCGCATCGCGCTTTTGGGCCAGAACGGCAACGGCAAATCCACCTTCGCCAAGCTGATCGCGGCCCGGCTCAAGGTGCAGCGCGGGCGCCTGCGCCGCTCGCCCACCTTGCGCATCGGTTATTTCGCCCAGCACCAGCTTGACGAACTGAACCCGCGCGAGAGCGCCTATGACATGTTCACACGCCTTCTGCCGGATGCCACCGAGGCCCAGCGCCGGGCGCGGCTGGGCGCCATCGGTTTCGGGGTCGAGCGGGCCGACACCAAAATCGGCGATCTGTCGGGAGGCGAGAAGGCCCGGCTCATGCTGGCGCTTGCGGTATGGGACAAGCCGCATCTGCTGATCCTTGATGAGCCCACGAACCACCTCGATGTGGACAGCCGCGAAGCGCTGATCCAGGCGCTCAACGCCTATGAGGGCGCGGTCATTCTGATCAGCCACG
>CAZHDI010000180.1:0-3583 GCA_964531285.1 uncultured Alphaproteobacteria bacterium
GCGCCGTCATGGCCGCAATCCCCAATGACAAACGCCCCGGCTGTGCAGCCGGGGCGTTCGGTTTTTCTGGCGATAGGATGGACGCGGATCACTCCACCCGGCGCTTGCTCTCGTCGATCGACATGAAGCGGGTCGGGTGGTAGTCGTTCACATTATCGACGAACCCGATCAGATGCGCGCCCACGAGGTTGCGGGACGTATCGAACAGGATCGGGATCATCGGCGCGTCATCGAGCATGACCTGTTCGGCCTGGCTCAACAACTCGCCCCGTGCTTCAAGATCGGTCGTGTTGTCCGACTGCTCCAGAAGGTCGTCGAAAACGGGATTGTCATAGTTCCCGTAATTGAGCTGTCCGGTGTCGGATTCCAGCAGGAACAGATAGTTCTTGGCGTCGTTGAAATCCGCGACCCAGCCGGCATCGGCGATGGAGAAGTTGCCCGCCCGCAGATCCTGATAGTGGGTCTTGGTTTCGGTGTTCTGAAGCTGGGCCTCCACATGGATTTGCTTCCACATGGCGGCGACCGCAACGGCCCGGCGGCGATTGTCGATGCCTTCGCGGTGACGGTAGAGGATCTCGAGCGGATTATCCGGCCCGTAGCCCTCCTGCTCCATCAACTCGCGGGCGGCCGCAATCCGCTCTTCCATGGTCCAGTCGGCCCATTCGAAACGGGCGGTATGCGGATAATTCCGGATCCCCGGCGGCACCAGCGAATAGGCTGGCGTCTGATCGGTCTTCATGATGTCGCGGGCGATGGTTTCCCGGTCGATCGACATGGCAAGCGCGGTCCGCAGGTTACGATTGTCGAACGGCGCCTGGGCGGTGTTGAACACCACATAGGTCGTCACGAGGAACGGATGGATCCGGGTTTCCTCGGGGTAGTTTTCCTTCAGGAAGTCGATCTGTTGGATCGGGAAATCGTTGTTGGAATCCAGTTCCCCCGCCCGGAACCGGCGCAGCGCGGCCGGCGTGTTGTCGGTCGGATAGAAATAGGTCTCGTCGATCGCGACATTTTCGGCATCGTAGAAATACGGATTTTTCTCCAGATGCACGAAGTCGTTGGGGCGCCATTCGACGAGCATGTAGGGACCGTTCGAGACCATCGTGCCCGAACTCACCCAGCGGTCGCCGACCTCTTCAACCAGATGCTTGGGCACCGGGAACAGGGCCTGGTGGGTCAGCATTTCCGGCAGATAGGGGGCCGGGTGCTCCAGCGAGATTTCCAGCGTGCCGTCGTCGATGGCGCGCACGCCCAGCTCTTCGACCGGCACCTCGCCGAAATTCACCGCGCGGGCGTTTTTGATCGGATAAAGGATCGAGGCGTATTCGGCCGCCGTTGCCGGATCCATGATGCGGCGATAAGCGAACACGAAATCGTGAGCGGTCACCGGGGTCCCGTCCGACCACTGATGGCCCTCGCGCATGGTCCAGGTCCAGGTCAAACCGTCTTCGCTGACCTCATAGGCGGTCGCCGCGCCATAGATCGGCTCGCCTTCCGCGCTGTCGGTCATCAGCCCGAGAAAGAGGTCGCGGCCGATATGGCTTTCCCAGGTCCCGGAGATCCGATGGGGATCGAGCGAGGACGGTTCGGCGAAATTACCCCGGTGATAGACGACCTTTTCCGGCTCGCCCGCGCCGGCGTCCGCCGTGGTCTGGCTGTCCGATTGGCCGCCGTCGCCGCAGGCCGCCAGCAGGGCCGCCACCAGCGCGCCGGTTGCCGCCAACCGCACGGATTTGCCCAGGATCCGCCATCCGGTCCCCCATCCGCCTGGGCCGTCGGACCGGCTGTTTCCGGCCTCCATCCATCCTGTCATCGATCATCTCCTTTCCCCGGGCCCAAGCCGGGCCGGTCCATGGGCCGCCGTGGCGGCGCTCCCGCATGCGTTGCGCGCACCGGCCGCCGGCCCGTCAAGGGTTGCCGACTCGGTGTCTGCCGCCCGGTCAGTCTATCGGCCAGCCCATTGTCAAGAAAGCGCAACCGGTCCCACCGCATGGCAATCCGCTCGGGTCTCGTGCACAATACGGGCGGATACGTGTTGGATTGGGAGGCAGGCAATGGCACTCCAGACGGGGAAAACGCTTCGCGCGGCGGCGCTGGGGGTCAGTGCGGCGCTGGTGCTCGGCGCCGGGGCGGGGACAGCTTCGGCTGACGGCTCGGCAAAGGCGCAGGCCCTGGAAAAATGCGCGCAGATCAGCGATGACGCGGCACGGCTGACCTGTTTTGACGCGGTGTCGGCGGCGCTGAAAGGGGCGCCCGCGCCGGGCGCGTCGGGGGATGATGCGCTGGCTGCCCGGGAGGCCGAAATCGCCCGCCGTCAGGCGACCCTGGCCGCCCAGGAAGAAGAATTGGCCCGTCAACAGGCCGTGATCGAACAGGCCGCCGCCGAAGCGGCCCGTGCCGCCGAGGCCGTGATCGAAGCTGCCCATGGCCGGATGGACGAAGCCCAGCGCCTGACCCTGGAAGCCGAGGCCCGCGCCGCGGAAGCCGAAGCCCGCAAGGCCGAGGCCGATGCCCGCCGCGCTGAAGCGGAAGCCGCCCGGGCCAAGGCAGGCGCCGGCGATGATGCCGACCGCCGGGGCTTTTTCGCCCGCTGGGGATCGGCCGGCCTGCCGGAAACCGTGCCGGCCCTGTTCGGCATCAACGATATCGAAGACGGCGTGCCCGAAGAAGCGCTCGCCAATTACACCGACGATGAACTCGCCTCGCTCTACACCGGCGACACGCTCGACAAGATCGAGGCCACGACATCCGATTTCGGGCACAACAATGTCGGCAAGGCCTATGTCCGGCTCGACGACGGCGCGGTCTGGCGCCAGACCGACAGCCGCAAAATCCGGCTGCCCTTCAAGGGCCCCATCACGGTGGAGATCCGGCGGGGCATGCTTGGCTCCTTCATGATGAAAGTCGAGGGCCGGGGCCAGGCCATCCGTGTGGAACGGATTCGCTGACACTAACCCGCGCCGGTCCGCCGGCGACCGACGAAACCGCGGGGGCCGCTTGATACAAGCGACCCCCGGCCTTTATGGCCCGCCCGCGCAACCGCCCGGGCCGGCAGGGATGAGGATGGAGGCACGATCGCGTGAGTGAAGCCAAGGCAGGACCGGTTCTTGAGATCGACGATCTCCATGTGCGCTTCTCGACGCCTGACGGCGAGGTCCGCGCGATCAACGGCATCAGCTTTGCGGTCAATGAAGGCGAGGTCGTCGGCGTCGTCGGCGAATCCGGCTCCGGCAAGAGCCAGACCTTCATGGCGGCCATGGGTCTGCTGGCGTCCAACGGCGAAGCCAAGGGCGCGATCCGCTATCGCGGCAAGGACCTTCTGACCATGAACCGGGCCGGGCTGAACAAGATCCGTGGGTCCCGGATGACCATGATCTTTCAGGATCCGCTGACCTCGCTCACCCCGCATATGCGCATCGGCACCCAGATGACCGAGGTGCTGAAAATTCACCGCGGCATGAGCCAGTCGGCTGCCACCAAGCGCGCGGTCGAGATGCTCGATCTGGTGCGCATCCCGGAGGCCGCGCGGCGGCTGCGTCAGTATCCCCATGAATTGTCGGGCGGCATGCGCCAGCGCGTCATG
>CAZHDI010000181.1:0-3549 GCA_964531285.1 uncultured Alphaproteobacteria bacterium
CCGCGGAAAATATAGGGAAAACCAAGCACATTGTTGACCTGGTTGGGATAGTCCGAGCGCCCGGTGGCCATGATCGCATCGTCGCGAATTTCGGCGACTTCCTCCGGCGTGATTTCCGGATCCGGATTGGCCATGGCGAAGATGATCGGCTGATCGGCCATGGAGCGCACCATGTCCGGGGTCAGCGCGCCTTTCACCGACAGGCCCAAAAACACATCCGTGTCCTTCATGGCGTCTTCCAGGGTCCGCGCGTCGGTCGCCACCGCATGGGCGGATTTCCACTGGTTCATGCCATCGGTACGGCCCTGATAGATCACGCCCTTGGAATCGCACAGGATCGCCTGATCGCCGGGCAAGCCCATCGCCTTGAGCAGTTCCAGAACCGCGATCCCCGCCGCGCCCGCGCCATTGACCACCATGCGGGTCTTCTTGATGGCGCGGCCCGTCAGATGCAGCGCGTTGATGATCCCGGCGGCGGAGATGATCGCCGTGCCGTGCTGGTCGTCGTGAAAGACCGGAATGGACATTTCTTCGCGCAGCCGGTCCTCGATCACGAAGCACTCGGGCGCCTTGATGTCCTCCAGATTGATCCCGCCGAAGCTGGGCGCCAGCGGTTTGACCGCCGCGATGAAGGCCTCCACATCCTCGGCATCCACTTCAAGATCGATGGAATCGATATCGGCGAAGCGCTTGAAGAGGACCGACTTGCCTTCCATCACCGGTTTGGACGCGAGCGCGCCGAGATTGCCCAGCCCCAGGATCGCCGTGCCGTTGGAGATCACCGCCACGAGGTTGCCCTTGGAGGTGTAGTCATAGGCCGTGTCCGGCGCATCGGCGATGGCGCGCACCGGCACCGCCACGCCCGGGGAGTAGGCAAGCGACAGGTCACGCTGGGTCGCCATCGGCTTGGAAGCGATGATTTCGAGCTTTCCGGGCCGGCCCCGCGTGTGGAACTCCAGGGCCTCGTCATCGGTGAAGGTCGGCGCGGTGGGTTTCATGGCGCAGGCGGTTTCCTGTTATGGCGGCCCGCATCGGGGCCGTCGGTCATCGGCTATGGCAGGGGCGCTGGCCCACTGGACGGGAAGCCCTCTGGACGGGAAGATCCGGCCGTCGTATCACGGCAGCCGGTTCTTGCGAGGACCGGTTCGGGCCGGGGCGAGACCGGGCAGGACCCTGCACCGCGTGGCCGTGCACGGGCAGCGGCCAGCGTGCACGAAACCGTCCCCGGTGCCCGCCGGACCGGCATTCCCAGTCATAAACCGCCGTAATTCTAGCCGCTTCGTGCGCGGGCTGAAAAGCCCGTCCCTGTTTGATAGGCTCACGCCCATGAGCATTTCCGCCGCCCCCACCCGCAAAACCGGCCCCAACACCCACAGCCGGCCCGCAAAGGACGCCCCGGCCGCGCCGAAACCCGACGCGGCAACACCGATGATGGCCCAGTTCTGGGAGATCAAAGATGCGCATGCCGATTATCTGCTGTTCTTCCGGATGGGCGATTTTTACGAGTTGTTCTTCGAGGATGCCGAGAAGGCGTCCGAGGCGCTGGCGATCACGCTGACCAAGCGCGGGAAACAAGCGGGTGAGGACGTGCCCATGTGCGGCGTGCCGGTCCATTCGGCCGAGGCCTATCTGGAGCAGTTGATCCGCAAGGGCTTCAAGGTCGCGGTTTGCGAACAGACCGAGGACCCGGCGGAGGCCAAGAAGCGCGGGCCGAAATCGGTCGTCAAGCGCGAGGTGATCCGCCTCGTGACCGCCGGGACCCTGACCGAAGAAACCCTGCTCGATGCCCGCAGTTTCAACTTCCTGTGCGCGCTCAGCGCCATGGGCACGTTGGGCGACGCCACCCCCTGCGCCATCGCGTGGCTCGATATGTCCACCGGGGATTTTCAGATCACCGAAACCGCCTTTGCCGATGTGCCGGCCCATCTGGCGCGCCTGGCGCCCCGCGAAGTGCTGGTCTCGGACCGGTGGTTCGAAAACCCGGCCGCGGCCGGTCTTTTGGCCGAGCTGGGCGCGCGCGCCACACCCTTGCCGGTGGCCCGGTTCCAGGCCGATGGCGGCGCCCGGCGCCTGAAGGACCTGTTCGATGTCGCGGCGCTGGACGGCTTCGGGGCGTTTTCGCGCACCGAACTCGCCGCCGGCGGCGCGCTGGTCGATTACGTTGCCTTGACCCAGAAGGGCAAGCTGCCCGCGCTGAAACCCCCGCGCCGGGAACCCGCCGGCGCGACCCTGGCGCTCGATGCCGCGACGCGGACCAATCTGGAACTCAGCCGGACCTTGAGTGGCGAGCGCGCCGGCTCGCTTTTGTCGGTCATTGACCGCACCGTGACCGGGCCGGGCGCCCGGGAACTCGCCCGGCGCCTCGCCTCGCCGCTCACCGAGGCCGACGCGATCAATGCCCGGCTCGATGCGGTGGCCCATTTCGTGGACGCGCGGGATCTGCGCGGATCGTTACGCAAATGTCTGCGCGAAGCCCCGGATCTGGCCCGCGCCCTGTCACGCCTGACCTTAGGGCGCGGCGGACCGCGCGATCTGGCGGCCATTCAGGGGGGCCTTGCCGCGGCCCGCGCCGTTGCCAAGCTGATGGGCACCGCGCCCGCCGCCTTTCCGGGCCTGCCGCAAGACCTGGCGCGGGCCATCGACGCGCTGGGCCAGGCCCCCGGCGCGCTGGTTTCCACCCTGCGCGATGCGCTGGCGGACGAGTTGCCGGCCCTGGCCCGCGACGGCGGGTTCATCCGGCGCGGTTTTCGCGAGGAACTGGATGAGGCGAGGACCCTGCGCGATGAAAGCCGCCGGGTGATCGCCAGCCTTCAGGAGAAATATCAAAAGCTCACCGATATCCGCACCCTGAAGGTCAAGCAAAACAACGTGCTCGGATTTTTCGTCGAGGTCGGCGACAAGCACGGCGAGGCGCTGCGCGCGGGCGCCCATGCCGAGACCTTCATTCACCGCCAGACCATGGCGAGCGCGGTGCGCTTCACCACCGTCGAACTGTCGGATCTGGAGCGCCGCATCACCGAGGCCGGCGCCCGGGCGCTCGCCTTGGAGATGGAGATTTTCCACACTCTTGTGGAGGAAATCTGCGGTGCGGCGACGGTGATCGGGGAGGTGGCCGCCGCCCTCGCGGCGCTGGATGTCGCTGCCGCCCTGGCCGATCTCGCTGACAGCCAGCACTACACCCGCCCCCAGGTCGACGACAGCCGGGCCTTTGTCATCAAGGGCGGACGTCATCCCGTGGTCGAGGCCGCCCTGGCGCGCACCGGCGATACGCCGTTCGTCGCCAATGACTGCGATCTGTCCGCGGATCAAGGGCGCCAGAAACGGCTGTGGCTGGTTACGGGCCCGAACATGGCGGGGAAATCCACCTTCCTGCGCCAGAACGCGCTCATCGTCATCATGGCGCAGATGGGCGCGTTCGTGCCCGCCGATACCGCCCATATCGGCGTGGTGGACCGCCTCTTCAGCCGGGTCGGCGCGGCGGACGATCTGGCGCGCGGGCGCTCGACCTTCATGGTCGAGATGGTCGAGACGGCGGCGATCCTGAACCAG
>CAZHDI010000182.1:0-3505 GCA_964531285.1 uncultured Alphaproteobacteria bacterium
CATCGTCGAAATAGCCGCCTTTCCAGCCCCAATAGGTCCAGGCGCCGGCAAGCCGGTCGAACACCTGTTTGGCGGATCGCTCGGGACCGCGCGCCGCCGGTACGGCGTCGGTTTCATCGGCGACCCGGCGCTGAAGCCATTCGGGTACGAACGGATCGCCGACCGGTGTCAGGCGTTCGGGAACCCCCGCCTTGCGCAGATATTTCTGCGCCAGAATGTCGGTCGCCACCTGGCTCCAGGCCGCGGGCACTTCGACCCCTTCCAATTGGAAGACGATCGAGCCGTCCGGATTCCGGATCTCGCTCGTTGTCTCGCGGAACTCAATGCCCGCGTAAGGTCCCATGTCTTCTTGTGTGAAGCGACGCTCGATACGCATGCGAACCGGTCTCTCCTCTCGCCGCACGAAGACCCGCGCACGGTCCCGGTCCCGGGCCGCAAGGCTGTCCGTCCGCCCGACGGCCAACCGGCCCCAGCGGATCTTCGCGATCAATTCCTGTTAATTTGCGAGTGAGCCACATCTTGTGCCGCCGCACCCAGCCACGACAAAACCTAGTGGGCGTTTGGTCGGCTGGCAACCCGGATTTTGTGTCTCATTCCGGTGCGGCCACAACATGTTGTGGATAGATCCAGCACAGGCCATGTCGAATCGCGGTGTCCAGAGGCTGGTTCACACAAGATCTAGTGGCTCAAAAAAGTGAGACCCACATCTTGTGCCTGTCAGCGGGGCTCTAACGCTGTCCGTGCCATAAAGGCGGACCCCGGCGTGGCCAGCGCCGGGCGCCGCGACCGGGCCGGTACTGGACGGTCCTTGGCTGCGGTGCAATAGTCCGCCGACTCCCTGGGATTTTCGGGCCGCGGGCCCGGCCGGGCGGCGTCGCGGTCCGGCATGGCACCGGACAGGGGCCGCCCAACAACGGCAGTGGAACATGGCGGGATACAGCTTTTTCTCCTGGTGGCACGGGGCCACCCTCGGCACGCGGATCAACACCTGGCTCAATGGCCGATTCGTCGGCGAGGATGAGCAGGGCAACCGGTATTACGAGCAAAAGAAGCTGCCCGAAGGGCGCAAGACGCGCCGGCGCTGGGTCATCTTCAACGGCCCCGTGGAAGCCTCGCGGGTGCCGGCGGAATGGCATGCCTGGCTGCATCATATATCGGACGAGCCGCCGACGACCGCGCCGCTGAAGCGTCAGCCCTGGGAAAAGGACCACGAGCCGAATCGCACGGGGACGCCCCAGGCCTATCGCCCCAAGGGCAGTCTTTACGGCGACGGTGAACGCGCGCGCACCGATGGCGATTATGAGGCATGGGACCCGGATGCCGATGCGGCCCGGCCCGTGCCCTGACAGGCCCCGGCAACGGGATGGGGCGGGACGGGACGTGTGAAGACGGCGGGGACGAATCCCCATATCGCTGATGAGTTGTTAGGCTTGCCCCTGCATGACAGGGGGCCGGTCTTTCAGGGGCCGAGGGCCGGCAGGTAGGGGCGAAGGATAGCGGACGATGCAGAACAATCTTGTCGAGACCCTGGTCGGGGCCGCCGTGATCGGTGTGGCGGTGCTGTTTTTGACCTTCGCCTATCAGGGCTCGGACCGCGGCCCGTCGGGCGACACTTATGAGATCACCGCCCGGGTCACCAATATCGCCGGCGTCAGCGTCGGGACCGATGTGCGGATCGCGGGGATCAAGATCGGCACCGTGTCGGATCTCAATCTCGACGACACCACCTATGAGGCGATCCTCACCCTGTCGATCGGCCAGGATTATGAACTGGCGGAAGACACCTCGCTTTCGGTGGCGTCGGAGAGCCTTTTGGGCGGAAACTACGTGACGCTCCAGCCGGGCGGCGATTTCGAGAATCCCCTCCAGGATGGCGACGAGATCCTGTTCGCGACGGGCACGGTGGATCTGCTCTCGCTCGTCCAACAGGCCATTTTCGGCTCTGGGTCTGCGGGCGGATCGGGAGGCTCGGACGCCTCGTCCGGCGGCGGGTCTTCCGCCGAGGACCCTTTCGGCGATCTTGGCGGTCTTTAAGGCAGACACGGCGGGTCGGGGAGAGACAGCAATGACCGTGATGCGTGGCTTATCCGGTTTCTGTGCGGCAATGGTGATGGCCGGGGCGCTGGCCCTGCCGGCCATGGCCCAATCCCCGTCGTCCAACATGGCCCTGTTTGTCTCGTCCGAAGACATACCGCGCGGACCGGTTGAACCGCGCGTCGCGATTTTGCGTGGCCTTGAGAAGATTACCGCCCGGGTGCGCGAGATCGAGGTGCCGGTCGGCCAGCCCGTTCGGGTCGGGCGCCTGGAGGTTCTGGTGCGCTATTGCGAGAGCCGGCCGCCCGAGGAAGAGCCCGAGACCACCGCATACATCGATATCGACGACCACAAGCTCGACGGCTCGGTCGAGCGCGTCTTTTCGGGCTGGATGTTCGCGTCCGCCCCGGCGCTCAATGCGCTCGAACATCCCGTCTATGATGTCTGGGTGATGAATTGCAAGGCGCTGGAGCCCGAGCAGGCTGCCTCCAGCCGGTAAAAATCCGCATGCCCCGTGACCGCGCGGTCCAGGGCTGTGCGGTAGCTCTCCTGGTCCAGATCGACGGCGCCGAACTGGCGCAAATGATCGGTGGTGAACTGCGTGTCCAGCAGCGAAAACCCCCCGGCGGTCAGGCGCGCGATCAGATGCACCAGCGCCACCTTGCTGGCATCGCGGGTCAGGGAGAACATGCTCTCGGCGAAGAACGCCGCGCCGATCCGCACCCCGTACACCCCGCCGACAAGCCGGTCCTCGTGCCAGCACTCCACGCTGTGCGCGCGGCCGGCCTCGAAAAGCGCGGTGTAAAGATCAAGAATCGGCCCGTTGATCCAGGTATCGGCCCGTCCGGCCTCGGGGCTGGCGCAGCCCTCCATCACCGCCCGGAACGCGGTATCGATCCGGACCGTGAACCGGTCGGCGCGGATCGTGGCTCTCAGGCGGCGCGGCACATGCACCGCATCGAGCGGAATAACCCCGCGAATCCGGGGGATGTACCAGCGGACCTCATCGGCATCGCGCGACTCGCCCATGGGAAAGGCGCCGTTGCAATAGGCGGTCAGAAGCTGGTCGGGCGTGATCGCGGTCATGGCAGCCTATAGATAGGCATGAACCGTCCGGCGCGTCAGTTGCTCTTGAGAAAATTCTCGAGCCAATGGATGTGATAATCGCCCTTCACGAAGTCCGGCGCCTGCAGGAGGTCGTGAAACAGCGGGATCGTTGTATCCACGCCGGCGATGACGAATTCCTGGAGCGCCCGGCGCAGACGCATCAGGCAGTCCTGCCGGTCATGACCGTGAACGATCAGCTTACCGATCAGGCTGTCGTAATAGGGCGGGATCCGATAGCCCGAATACACCGCCGAATCGACCCGGACGCCCATGCCGCCCGGCGTGTGATACTCGGTGATCGTGCCCGGCGAGGGATGGAAGGTGCGCGGATGCTCGGCATTGATCCGGCATTCGATGGCATGGC
>CAZHDI010000183.1:0-3443 GCA_964531285.1 uncultured Alphaproteobacteria bacterium
GGGCCGCGCTGGGTCACGTGGTATTACCGGGCAACCTTGCGTGAAGTGTCCCTAATCAATGGTCTGGCACCCGCGAAGTTGGCCGAGACAGCCATGGTCGTGTCATTGGCGTCCAATCTCAATGATCAGATCGCCTATCATGAGAAGACGGCGCGGCGTCAGCACCGGTTGAATTTCAGCCTGGAAATGCTGGGTTATGCGCTGTTCGGATCGACCTTTATTGTCGGTGTTTGGTTTGTCCATGACGTCATAAGCATCTGCGGCTTTTTATGTCTCGATTGCTTCAGAGCAATTTTGGATCCGTCAGATGCTCAGACGGTTTTTGTGACATGCGATGGCACCCCGATCACAAAAGCGGTGCGAGAGAGTCTCAAGCAGGACATGCAATGGATCACCTTTCTGGGGGCTGTGCTGCCTGCAATTGGCGTGGCGCTAAGGTCAATCCGTGTGCATGGGGAATATCGCGAAAATGCCGAACGATCGGAGGTGACTGCGCGCCAGCTGAGAAAAATCCGTGACGATGCGCAAAAGGCGGCCGACAGCGATGATTGGAGAGGGGTCTTGGACAACTTGGAGCGTGCTATCCAGATCATGACCGATGAGGTTTCGGTCTGGCGGTTCGTCTATCGCACCAAGCATCTGGAACTGCCGGAATAGGCCGCATCATGACCACGCTTTTCATCAGCCACAGCTCGAAAGACAAAGCCTGGGCGGACCGCGTCCATGCGCTGCTGCAGGATGCCGGCTATCAGGGCCTGTATCTCGATTTCCACCCCGATGACGGCACTCATGCCGGCGCGGACTGGGAGCGCACGCTCTATCAGCGCATCCGCCAGGCCCGCGCGGTCATCGCGCTGTGTTCGGCGGACTGGCTGGCCTCGCCCTGGTGCGTGGCCGAAGCCATGCTGACGCGCGAGCAGGGCAAGAAAGTCTTTCTGATTGCGGCCGCCGGTCTGGAGAAGGACCCGCGCGGATTGTCGATCCCGGAATTCCTGAGGGACGGCCAGGTCCTTGATCTGGGTGCCCTCAAGGAGGACGAGGCCGACCGCCGCCTGCTGGCGGGCCTTCAAAAGGAAGGTCTGAAGGCCAAGGACTTTCCACTTCCAGATCGGCCCTATCCGGGCCTCTTGGCCTTCCAGGAAAGCGATGCGGCGGTCTATTTTGGCCGGGACGACGAGATCGACGCCGTGCGTTGGGTGCTCAACCGCCGCCGCGCCAGCAATGCCGAAGGGTTTGTCCTGATCCTCGGCGCCTCGGGCTGCGGGAAATCCTCCCTGGTGCGCGCCGGCGTCCTGCCCTGGCTGCGGCGGGCGACCGCCGGCGGCGGGGGCAAGCCCGTCTGGGTGATCGTGCCGCCGGTCATGGGCGGCCGGGGGCTTGAAGGCCTTGCCCTGGCGCTGGAGGCCTCCTTCGGGGACACCCGGAAACGGCGCCCGCTCGACCGCATTCGCAAGACCCTCAACAAGCCCGAGAGTCTGGCCGCTCTGGGCACGGAACTTCTCGCGGCCCATGGCGCGCCGGAGGGTTCGGTCCTCATCGTGGTCGATCAGCTCGAAGAGGTGTTCGGCACCGATGGCGGATCGCGGGCCCGCGCCATGCTCCGCCTGCTCCTCGACACGGCGGCGCTGGAGGGCAGCCCGGTCACCGTGCTGGCCACCATGCGGTCCGATTTTCTCAATGCCTTCCAGCTCTTCGAGGGGGCGGCGGAGCGTTATGAGAAAGTCACCCTCGATCCGATGTTGCCGGGCCGTTTCGGCGCGGTGATCGAGGGGCCGGCCGACCGGTTCGGCGTTGATATCGAGCCCGGCCTGACCGAGCGCATGGTCGCGGACACGGCCTATCGGGACGCGCTGCCGCTACTCGCATTCACGCTGGAAAAGCTCTTTGAGCGCTGCGCGGCAAACAACAGGCTGACGATCAGGGCCTATGAAGATTTGGGCGGCGTTTCGGGCGCTGTCGCTCGGGCCGCCGACACGATCCTGGCCGAGACGGGCTTTGCCGGTCTCGGGCCGGACGATCCGCGCCTGCGCGACCTGCGCCGGGCCTTTTTCCGTATGGTGCAGGTGGGCGGCGACGGTCAGATCGCGCGGCAATTGGCGCCCCTGCGTCAGATGCCGCCGTCTTGCGAGGCTGTGCTGAAGCGCTTCGTCGAGCGGCGCCTGCTGGTCACAGGTGAGGCGGAACGCGAGCCGGTTATCGGCGTGGCCCATGAGGCCCTGCTGCGCACCTGGGGCACGCTGGCCGGCTGGCTGCAAGCGGACACCGTGGCCCTGTCGCTCCGCTCTCAGATCGAGCATGCGGCGGGTGAGTGGTGGGACGCGGGCCGCGCGGCCAATCGGGCTTGGCAGGATGACCGTATCCTTGATGCAGTGCGCGAGATCGGTCGCAGTGGCGTGTCGCTCAATGATGTGCGGGATTCGGATACGGTGAATGCTTTTCTGGGGCCGACGGATCAATCGGAGTTGGAGGTGTTGCCGGGTCTCAGTTCAGCGGACGACGAGGCGAACGGTAGCGGCCGCTATGGCGCGGCCTGGCGCCTGCCCCTGGCCCATGAGGCACGCGCGAGCGTCGGCGTGCGACTGGCCATTCTCGGCGACCGGCGCAAGGGCGTCGGGCTGCGCGAGGACGGGCTGCCGGATATCGACTGGGTGGAGATCCCGGGCGGCACGGTGTCGATCGAGATCCGTAAGGATTGGCGCGATCCAAATTCCAAGGTGGAGCGGGAGATCGAGCGGCGGGTCGGGGGCTTCCGCATGGCGCGTTATCCGGTCACCCTGGTCCAGTTCGAGGCTTTTCTGGCGGCGTGCCACAAGGACGGCGCCTGGCACCTGCCGCCGGGCTTTCCCGCCAACCCGCCACCCGAATACACGCCGCCGAAGCCGCGCACGCGTTTCGCCAATCATCCGGTGGACAGTGTGAACTGGTACGACGCGCAGGCGTTCTGCCACTGGCTGTCGGCGCGGTTGGAGCCCGGCATCCGTCTGCCTCGGGAAGAAGAATGGCAGCGCGCGGCGACGGGTGGCCGCGCGGACCGGGCCTATCCCTGGGGGCCGGACTGGGATATCGCGGCCGAGCCCTGGCGGGCCAATACTGGCGAAAGCGAACTGGGCCGCTCCACGGCCGTCGGTCTCTACCCAAGCGGCGCGGCGCCGTCAGGGCTTCTCGACATGGCCGGGACGGTCTGGGAATGGTGCCAGAATGCCTTCGATGATCCTGACGATGTGTCATTTTCGGTGTCGGCCGACGACCGTGTTTTGCGCGGCGGGTCTTGGCTCTTCAATCAAGTCTCCGTGCGGGCGGGCGACCGCGGCAGGGACCGTCCGAGCGTTCGTAACTTCACTATCGGTTTTCGTGTTGTTGTTTCGTCCCCATCATCGGACCGCTGATCCCTGGGGCGCCGCGCAGGCGGCGCCCAGACGGCGCGGTACGCGCCGTTTTTTTAT
>CAZHDI010000184.1:0-1089 GCA_964531285.1 uncultured Alphaproteobacteria bacterium
GGCAAGCTCGCCTGGCGGGCCCTGCGCGCGCTTATTCCGACCGCGGAAGAGTTCCCGTACACGCTGCGCCTTGTGTCGGAGATCACCGAATCCAACGGTTCCAGCTCGATGGCCACGGTGTGCGGCTCGTCGCTCGCTCTGATGGACGCGGGCGTACCGCTCAAGCGTCCGGTGGCCGGGATCGCCATGGGGCTCATCAAGGACGGCGAGCGTTTTGCGGTGCTGTCGGATATTCTGGGTGATGAGGATCATCTGGGCGACATGGACTTCAAGGTCGCCGGGACCCGCGAGGGCGTGACCTCGCTCCAGATGGACATCAAGATCACCGGCATCACCACCGAGATCATGCAGGTTGCGCTCGATCAGGCCAAAGGCGGGCGGCTGCACATTCTCGACGAGATGTCCAAGGCTCTGTCCTCGGCCCGCGGCGAGTTGGGCGCCTATGCCCCGCGGATCGAAGTCATGACCATTCCGGTCGATAAGATCCGTGAAGTGATCGGGTCGGGCGGCAAGGTGATCCGCGAAATCACCGAAACCACCGGCGCCAAGATCGATATCAACGATGACGGCACGATCCGCATCGCCTCGGCCGATCAGGCGACCATCGAGGCGGCCCAGAAATGGATCAAGTCGATCGTGGCCGAGCCGGAAGTCGGCGAGATCTACGAAGGCAAGGTCGTGAAGGTCGTCGATTTCGGCGCGTTCGTGAACTTCTTCGGTCCCCGCGACGGTCTGGTGCATGTGTCGCAAATGGCCAATCGCCGGGTCGGCAGCCCGTCCGAACTCGTCAAGGAAGGCGATACGGTCTGGGTCAAGCTCATGGGTTTCGATGAGCGCGGCAAGGTGCGCCTGTCCATGAAGGTCGTCGATCAGGAAACCGGTAAGGAACTGTCGGAAGACGATCTGGCCCAGGCGGATTGATGTTTGCCGGCTCCCGCTGAGCGCATAGGCACAACGGCCGCATCCATCCGGGTGCGGCCGTTTTCCGTGATGTGGATCAGGGTTTCCCGAAAGGGTTCTGATACCACCATACGATGAGTTCGCCTCGTCGCATGGTTATGGCGCTCAAGCGCCGCGCCATTTCCGCGC
>CAZHDI010000184.1:1189-3389 GCA_964531285.1 uncultured Alphaproteobacteria bacterium
GCGCTTTGCGCTCCTCCATACCAATCAGCATCGCTAATCTGCATCGTCGGTTCCGGTCAATACAGATTGGGATTAAGCGAAAGCGAATGTATCGCCTGACGAATACGCGTCCAGATTGTCGAGGAACCAATCGAGGGCCGCATCTGCATCGGCGATCTTGTAGCCTTCGGGGTCAACACTCGGATCGTAGTCCGGCAGGCTTTCCGCTCCGGCAATATCCTCGCCCGAGGCCTGAAGGATTTCGAGGAACTCGTCATCTGTCAGCTTACGGCCGATCGTGGTCTCGGCCGCGTCCTGCAGCAACGCCGCCAGACCGGAAATGTAAGGTGTGGAAAAGCTGGTTCCGGCCACTTGGAAGGAACCGCCATAGACATCTTCAATGACGATGCCCTCCCCGAGTGCGGCGATGTCGGTGAGGGTTTCGCTTTTCTGGGAGAAGGCGCTGAATGCCCCGTCTTCGTCCACCGACGACACCCCAATGACGTGGGGATTGGCTGCAATCGCGTTCACGCCATCGTCATAGGTGGCGCCGCTATTGCCGGCCGCCACGATGGACAGGATCCCCAAATCATCGAGCTCGGCGAACTCGCGGCTCAGGCTGCTGAACTGTTCCGAGGTCGCGTTGCCGTAGCCCAGGCTGACGTTCACCGCGGCGACATTGTAGTCGGCGCCATTGGCGATGACCCAATCGAGGGCTTGGTCGATATCCCGGATGGACGCCGAGGAACTGCCGTCCTTGAACACCTTCAGGTGGATGATATCGGCACCGCTTGCGGTGTTGGTGATGACCTGAGCGACCTGCGAGCCATGGCTGTCATAGAGGTCGACGAGTGCCGAACTGTCGTTCCGACCCGAAAAATCATAGCCGTAGGTGAACGCCGACTGATCGTAATCCAGCGAATAGCCGTCATCGATGACGACGACGGCATAGCCGTCCCCCGTGAAGTCGGACGGCTTATAGCCCATGTCCGGCATCGGCGCCGGTTCGGGCTCGGGCTCGGGTTGGGGCTCGGGCTCAGGCTCGGGCTCCGGTGTGCCCAACCAGCGGCGCAAGAAATCACGCCACCCATGGGCTTCGACCGGACTGCCATCGAAGCCGTCGCCATCGTCCGGCAGCGCGAAGAAGGGCAATCCCAGAAGACCGGCGCCGTCATCCGTGTCGCCCTCTTCCTTGTCGCTCTCATCCTTGTCGTCCGTGTCCTCATCCTCGGCCGAGGGGCCCGCGCCATCTTCGAAAGCGAAGGTGTCGCTTTGGAGAAACGTGGCGAGATCGAAGGCGATCCAGGGGTCGGAGACGTCGCTTGACCGGGTGTCGCTTCCGGCGGACGCTTCCGTCAAATCGGTGTCGCCATGGATCGGATCCGCGGCCTCGGTCAGCCACGTACCGTCAAGAAAAGCATAACTGCGCATCGGTCATCTCCGGACACACAAGGGCAGCGCGCGCATGGCGCCACACGGATTGCAAGGGCGAAGGCGCTCAAGCATGCCGTTCCGAGGTTTAGACGTCGTCAAGATGGACGCCGCCCTCACCCGAGGATGCCGACTTCGCACTCGATATACGGGGGCGTGCCCGGATTCCGTCGATGGGGATTGAAAAATACCGCCGCTCCGGCCGCCCTGTGTCGGGCTGACACACAGATAATCCGTGTCGAGCACAACGCGCTTCACCGTCCGGGGCGAGAATCTCCGCGCCGGTTCACCGCAAACCATTGATAGAATGGCATGAATAGGCGTTTGAACGGACGGAATCGGAAGGGTGTCCGGGGACTGCGGGCTACAACATGCTCGGGACGACGCGGTCCGGCGGCTTGTGACCGTCCGAGAACGTCTTGATGTTGATGATCACCTTCTCACCCATCTCCATGCGGCTCTCGACCGTGGCCGAGCCCAGATGGGGCAGCAGCACCACATTGTCGAGTTCCAGAAGGCGCGGGTTCACGGCCGGTTCGTTCTCATAGACATCAAGGCCGGCCCCGCCGAGTTCGCCGCTTTCCAGCATGCGTGCCAGGGCGTTCTCGTCCACCACCTCGCCGCGCGCGGTGTTCACCAGATAGGCGCTGGGCTTGAGGAGTTTCAGCCGGCGGGCCGACAGCAGGTGATAGGTCGCGGGCGTATGCGGACAATTGACCGACACGATGTCCATGCGGCTGAGCATCTGGTCGAGGCTTTCCCAATAGGTCGCCTCAAGCTCGCGCTCGAT
>CAZHDI010000185.1:0-3271 GCA_964531285.1 uncultured Alphaproteobacteria bacterium
GCCTGCCGGCGCTGTTATGCCTCGCTCTTCACCGACCGGGCCATCAGCTATCGCGAGACCCAGGGGTTCGATCATATGGATGTCGCTCTGTCCATCGGCGTCCAATTGATGGTGCGCTCGGATCTCGCCGGATCGGGCGTGATGTTCTCCATCGACACGGAAACCGGCTTTCCGGATGTGGCCGTGATCAGCGCGGCATGGGGCTTGGGCGAGACCGTTGTTCAGGGTGCGGTGGACCCCGACAAATATCTCGTGTTCAAGCCCTTGCTGGATGAAGCCTCGCTCATGCCCATCGTCGAAAAGACACTCGGCGGCAAGGACCGCAAGATGATCTATGCCACCGGCGGCAGCGTGCGGACCGCGACGGTGACGACCACGGAACAGGAGCGCCAGTCGTTTGTCCTCAATGACGATGAAATCGTGCTGCTCGGCCGATGGGCCAAGACGATCGAACAGCATTATGGGCGCCCGATGGACATGGAATGGGCCAAGGACGGCGAAACCGGCGAGCTATATATGGTGCAAGCCCGCCCCGAAACGGTTCAGGCCGCCCGGACCGGCACTCAGCTCAGGACTTATCGCCTGACGGAAACCGGGACGCCGCTTCTCACCGGGTCCGCCATCGGCGAAGCCATCGCGACGGGTGAGGTCTGCAGGATCCGAAGCGCCGCCGATATTCATCAGTTCCGGGACGGTGCCATCCTGGTCACCGGCATGACCGACCCCGACTGGGTACCGATCATGAAACGGGCCGCCGGCATCATCACCGATCACGGCGGGACAACGAGCCATGCCGCCATTGTCAGCCGGGAACTGGGCGTTCCTGCCATTGTCGGAACCGGACGCGGCACTGCGCTGCTGCGGGACGGTCAGCCCATCACCCTGTCCTGTGCGGAAGGCGAGCAAGGCGTGATCTACGATGGCCGCCTTGGGTTCGAGACGCAGGAGATCGACCTGTCGGATCTGCCGGCGACACGCACCGCGATGATGCTGAATATTGCGAGCCCGCCGGCGGCCTTCCGTTGGTGGCGTCTGCCCGCGCGCGGTGTCGGCCTGGCCCGGATGGAATTCATCATCAACAATTTGATCAAGGTCCACCCCCTCGCCCTGCTGCGCCCCGAAGAGGTCCACGACGCGGGCGCCCTGGAGGATATCCGCATCCTGACACGCGGGTTCGACAGTCCGGCGGATTATTTCGTCGAAACGCTTGCGCTGGGTATCGCCAAGCTCGCCTGCTCGCAATATCCCCACCCGACGATCGTCCGTTTGAGCGATTTCAAGACCAATGAATATGCGCATCTGATCGGCGGCAGCGGGTTCGAACCGGACGAAGAAAACCCGATGCTCGGCTGGCGCGGCGCATCCCGCTACTATGATCCGCGGTATAAGGATGGCTTTGCCCTGGAATGCCGGGCCTTGCGCCGCGTGCGGGAGCGGATCGGCCTCAACAACGTGATCGTGATGGTTCCCTTCTGCCGGACACCGGACGAAGCCGACCGGGTCCTTGCCGTCATGGCCGAGCACGGGCTTGAGCGCGGACGGAACGGGTTGGAGGTCTATATGATGTGCGAGATCCCGGCCAATGTGTTCCTGGCGGACGAATTTGCCAAACGCTTCGACGGCTTCTCCATCGGATCGAACGATCTCACGCAACTCGTTCTCGGCGTGGACCGCGACTCCGGCGATCTTGCGCCGCTGTTCGATGAACGCAACGAGGCGGTGAAGCGCGCCATCCGGCAAGCGATCACCGAGGCTCATCGGGCCGGTATCAAAATCGGGATTTGCGGGCAGGCCCCCAGCAACTATCCCGACTTCGCCGCTTTCCTCGTCGAAGCGGGCATCGATACGATGTCGCTGAACCCGGACAGCTTCGTCACCACGGTCCATGCGGTCGCCGCCCTGGAGGCCAGTCAAACCTGAATCGGCCGAAGGGCCGACCAAACATCACAAAGGCCGCGGAGTTGACGGCCTCGATCCGTTGCGCCTTCATCGGTCCTACGGCATTGAAGATTAAGACCGGTCATCAGGAAGGACTCAGCTTATGGAACTGCGCGAAACGGTGATTTGCAGCCCCGTCAGAACGCCGGTCGGCGGATTTGGCGGCATGTTTCGGACGGTCCATGCCCATGATCTGGGTGAAACCGTTGTCCGCGGGCTTTTGGAGCGCACCGCCCTGCCCGCCGAGGCCGTGGACGATGTGATTTTCGCGCAATGCTATCCGTCGATGGACGCGCCGGCGCTTGGCCGCGTCGTCGCCCTGAATGCCGGCCTGCCGGTCACCGCCGGCGGTCTGCAATTGGACCGGCGCTGCGGATCGGGACTACAGGCCGTCATCTATGGCGTGCTTCAGGTCGCGTCAGGCGGCTGCGATGTCGTCATCGCCGGCGGCGCGGAATCCATGAGCAACGCCCCGTTTTACTCCACGGGGCTGCGATGGGGCGTCGGCGGCGGGGCCATGCAATTCGACGATGGGTTGACCCGGGGGCGCGTCACGGCGGGCGGCAGACACTACCCGGTCGATGGCGGGATGATCGAGACAGCGGAAAATCTGCGTCGGGACTATGCCATCCCCCGGCAGGAACAGGACGAATTCGCCGTCCTGTCTCACCAGAAGGCGGTGGCGGCCCAGCAGGCTGGGCGGTTCCGTGATGAAATCATCCCGGTTGCCGTGGCCCAGCGCCGCGGCGATCCCATCATCATCGATACGGACGAACATCCGAGGCCCGACACATCCATCGACATCATGACCGGCCTGAGACCGATCCGCCGGAAGATCGATCCGGAAGCGACGGTTACGGCCGGGAATGCCAGCGGGCAAAACGATGGGGCGTCGGCATGTATCATCGCCACGCGCGAAGCGGCCGACCGGTATGGCTTGCAGCCGATGGCCCGCCTCGTGTCCTGGGGTGTGGCCGGGGTCGAACCGGCCCGCATGGGCATTGGCCCCGTCCCCGCCACCCGGAAAGCGCTCGCGGCGGCCGGTTTGAGCCTCGCCGATATCGATCTTTTGGAACTCAACGAGGCCTTTGCCGCTCAGGTCCTGGCCTGCACCCGGGAATGGCACCTGGGCCCGGACGATTTCAGCCGCCTGAATGTCAATGGATCGGGCATCTCGCTGGGGCACCCGGTCGGCGCGACGGGGGGCCGGATCCTGGCCACGCTCCTGCACGAAATGCACCGCCGCCAGGCCACATGGGGCCTGGAGACCATGTGCATCGGTGGTGGCCAGGGATTGGCCGCGGTGTTCGCCCGCGCGGATTAGGCTTGACCG
>CAZHDI010000186.1:0-3217 GCA_964531285.1 uncultured Alphaproteobacteria bacterium
TCGGCGGGTCCGGCAATGATTTCCTGCGCGGCGGTGATGAGAACGACATCTACCGGTTCGCTCAAGGCTTCGGTCAGGACATCGTGTCCGACAACGGATGGTCCAACACCTCCAGCGCCGATGTCATCGAGTTTGGCGCCGGCCTCGATGCGGCTGACTTGCTGGTCTTTGAGAATGGCGTCGACCTTGTTCTTGGCTTTCAGGGTACAGCGGATACGGTCCGCATCGAGAACACACTCTCTAATCTGAACTACCGCATCGAGACGGTCCGCTTTAACGACGGCACGACGCTGTCCCACGCCGAGCTCGTTGGCATGGCCGCGACCTTGAACGGAAGCCTCGGCGGAGGGTCGTTCGGCGGTGTCGAGGGGAAACCGGGCGATGGCGGGTCGCAGCTGCCCGGACTCGCGCTTTCGGGAATAGCCACGCTCAGTGACGCAGACAATGACACCATCACCGGTACGGTCGATGCGGATGTGATTGCTGCGGGCGAAGGCGATGATTCGATCGATGCCCAGAGCAACAATGACAGCGTCGATGGTGGCCCCGGCTCCGACACCATCGAAGGCGGTGCCGGCAATGACACTCTGAGCGGCGGAACGGGGCTCGATGAACTGACCGATGCCAGCGGCAATGACATCTACCGTTTTTCGCGGGGGGACGGCCAGGACACCATCACGGACAGTTCCGGCACGGACGCCATCGAATTGGGTGCTGGTATTCTGGAGACCGATGTCACGTTTGGCCAGGACAGTCTTGGGAATGACCTTGTCATCCGCCTGACGGGCAGTGAAGACCGGATCCGGATTGTCGATGCGCTGAGCGATCCTGCGCATGTGATCGAGGAGCTGCGTTTCGACGATGGCGCGGTTTGGACCTTCGATCAGATGCAGGCAGCGAGCCAGATGGCCACGGATGGTCCGGACACGCTGTTTGGCTCTGCCCTGGCCGATACCCTTGAAGGGGGGCTGGGCGATGACTCCCTGAGCGGTCGGGCCGGCGATGACACCCTGACGGGCGGTGCGGGAGCCGACACCCTGGCGGGCGGCGAGGGCCATGACAGTCTGGACGGCGGGACGGGTCCGGATAGCCTTGCGGGCGGCGCGGGCGATGACACCTATATCTATGATCTTGGCAAGGGCCAGACGACAATCGACGACAGCGCCGGAGATGACCGTGTTGCCTTCGGATCCTCCGTGGACGCCGACGGTATTTCGGTGCGCAAGACGGCGGATGGACTTGAGCTGCGTTTTGCCGGCACCGAGGACCGGTTGACGATCCGGAATGCACTGGACGGCACCGGCGTGATCGAAACCCTGGCCTTTACCGACGGCACGGAATGGGACGCAACCGAACTGCTGCGCCGGTCGACGAGCGGCACGCCGGGCGATGATGACTACACTGGCTCTTCGGGACCGGACACGCTGGTTGGCCTGGCCGGCAATGACACGCTCACCGGTCTTAGCGGCACCGACCTGCTCGATGGCGGGGCGGACGATGACAGTCTCGATGGCGGTGCGGATGCGGACGAACTGCGCGGCGGGATCGGTGCTGACACGCTTGTCGGCGGGCCGGGTGGAGACCTTTATGTCTTCCAGGCCGGTGATGGGATCGACGTCATTGACGACCAGGGCGATACCGCGACCGACACTCTGCGCATCGAGGGCTATGGTCTTGGCGCCATGCGCTTCAGCAAGACCGGCCCGGACGGCAGTGATCTGACCATCCGCTTTGCCGGCAGCACCGACCGTATCGTGATCAAGGGCGCGTTTGCCACCACGACCGCGGGCCGCATCGAACAGTTCACCATTCCCGATACGGGTGTGACCCTGGATCTTTCGGAAATTGAGGCCCGGGTCGAGCCCGATATCGGCACGGATGGCGACGCCCTGTTCGGCGACGAGGGCAACAATTCGCTCAGTGGCGGTCCGCTTTCGGATTATCTTGAGGGTGGGCCCGGGGCCGACACCTTGCTGGGCGGTGAGGGCGCCGACATTTTCGGCGATATCGTCGCCGACGGGGACGTTGACCGGCACACCGGGGGAGGGGGCCGCGATACCTACCGCTTCCTGCCGAGCTTCGAGATCCCGGACGACGTCGCCGAGGACATCATCACCGATTTCGTGCCCGGCGATGCCGGCGACATCATCCGGCTCGCCGCCAGCACACCTAATCCCTTCGCCAACGGACGGTTACAGATCGTCCAGGACGGCCCCGATACGCTGATCCGTCTCAACAATGACGACGGGGCAGGCCGTTCGATCCTGCGCCTGCTCGGTGTCGACGCGGCCCAGCTCACGGCGGCCAATTTCGGCGGCGTCGCGCTCTCCTTCGACACCTCGGCGTTCAGCGACAGTGAAGACGGCAATGAAATCGGCGGTGGGCCGCTCGGCGACCTCATCTTCGGCAATGGCGGGGCCGACACCATCAACGGCTTCGGCGGAGACGATTCGCTGGCCGGCGGCGCCGATGGCGATGTCATCAGCGGCGGCTTCGGCGACGATTTCGTCGCGGGCGAAGCAGGCAATGACGAGATTTCCGGTGGTGCGGGCAACGACATCCTGTCCGGTGGTCCGGGCAATGATCTTTTGACTGGCGGTGACGACGAAGCCCAATTTAGCGGCAACGACATTTTCGAAGGCGGCCAAGGCGACGACACCCTGCGCGGAGGGACGCAGAACGATACTTACGTTTTCGGTGCCGATGACGGCGAGGACGAGCTGTCCGACGATGGCGGGACCGATCGGATCGAGTTCGATACCGAGGTGGCACCCGGCGATGTCATCGCTCTTCAGCATGGAGAGGATCTTGAGCTTCGGGTGCTTGGGGGCACGACGCGCATCCACCTCATCGGTGCGCTTGGCGCGCCGGCGGCGACCATCATCGAGACTATCGCATTCAGTGATGGCACGGAATGGGATTGGCCAGCCCTCCTTGCCCTGGCCATGGCGGCGAGTGACGGCGACGACGATCTTGCGATCCTGACCGGCAACACGCTCGACGGCCTTGGCGGTAACGACACTTTGACCGGTACGGGCGCTGACGACACGGTGACCGGCAACACGGGCGATGACCTGCTGCGCGGCCTGGGCGGCAATGATGTCTATGTCTTCGGCCGCGGTGATGGCCAGGATCTCATTGAGGACGAGCAGGGGGACAATGTTGTCCTTCTGGGTGCCGGCATCACACCGGATGACCTGCGTGTGGTTCGCGGTGT
>CAZHDI010000187.1:0-3122 GCA_964531285.1 uncultured Alphaproteobacteria bacterium
AATGCCAGGGCACGATATTGGAGTGGTGCTCCATCTCGGTGAGGATGATTTCATCGCCCTCGCCGATATGCATGCCGCCATAGCTGGAGGCCACCAGATTGATCGCGTCGGTCGCGTTCAGCGTGAAGATGATCTCGCTGTCGCTGGCCGCGTTGAGATAGCGCGCCATGGTCTTGCGCGCCTCCTCATAGCGGTCGGTCGCCACATTCGACAGATAGTGGAGGCCGCGATGCACATTGGCATATTCGGCTTCCATGCTCGCGGTCATGGCATCGATGACGGCCTTGGGCTTCTGGGCCGAGGCGGCATTGTCCAAATAGACGAGCGGACGGCCATGCACCTCGCGGGCGAGGATCGGAAAATCGCTGCGCCAGCGGGCCACATCGGCGTCCGGCGCCAGGGTATCGGTCGTCACCATGGATGCGGTGCTCCTCATTGGATCTCCTCGCCGCCGGCATGGTCCCAGTCGCCGGCCGCGGCCGCCGCGACAACACGATCCCGGTTCACCGCCAGCCACCCGGCGACGGCCGCCCGCAGGGCCTCGCGGACCGCCTCTTCCGGCACCTCGTCCAGGGCCTCGCCGACAAAAGCCTCGACGAGAAGGGCTTTGGCATCGCCCTCGGGAAGACCGCGCGAGCGCAGATAAAAGATGGATTCGCTGTCCAGCGCGCCGATGGTGGCACCGTGGCTGCATTTCACATCATCCGCATAGATCTCAAGCTCCGGCTTGGTATCGGCCTCGGCCCGAGGGCTCAGCAGCAGACCCTGGCTGAGCTGATAGCCGTCCGTGCGCTGGGCATCCTGACGAACGATGATCTTGCCCTGGAACACGCCGCGCGCCTGATCGGCCAGCACATTCTTGAAAAGCTGATGGCTTTCGCAATCCGGAACGGCGTGATCGATCACGACCGTATTATCGGCATGCTGCGCGTCGATCATCAGTGTCACGCCATCGGTGCGCGCGAACGCCTCCGGGCCGTCGAAACGCACGAAGCTCTCATTGCGCGTCAGCCGACCGCCCGCGGTGAGCGCGAAACCCTCATAGCGCGCATGGCCTGCCAGCCGCACAAAATGGCTGGCCACATGGATCGCGTCGCGCGTGTCGTTCTGCACCTTGATGTGATTGAGCACACCGTTTTCAGCCACATGAATATGCGCACCGATGGTGGCAAGCCGCGCACCCGGCGCGCCGACATGACTTTCCAGCAGCGTGGCCTTCGCGCCCGATCCGACAGCGATGAGATTGTGGGTGTGGGCGGCCTGCCCGGCTCCGGCTTCGGTGGTCAGAAACACCAGACGGATCGGCGCCTCGACGACCGTGCCGTCAGCCACCCGCAGCACGGCCCCGTCCCGCATTAGTGCCAGATTGAGACCATGGGTCGCTTGCGGACGTTCGGGGAGCGGATGATCGAACAGCGCCTCCAGATCCGCGCCGTCACGCTTCAGAGCCTGGCTCAAAGGCTCGACACTGACGCCGTCGGGAAGCTCGCCGAGAGACGACAGGTCCTCCCGCCAAAAGCCGTTCACGAACACCATGGCCGGGCCGGCGAACGCTTCGAACGGGTCCGTGCCGAAACCCTCGCGCAGAACCGCGCCATCGGCCGGTGCCATGGGCGGCAGGCTATCCTGAAGCCGGCCGCGCAGGTCGGTGTATTTCCATTCCTCGACCCGGCGATGCGGCAGACCGGCGGTGCGGAACACATCCATCCCGCCCGTTCGCAATGCGCCGACCCAGTCGCGCTCCGCGCCGGGAAGACGGGTCTTGGCTTCGGCATATTCGGTGACGAAGGCCTGTTCGGTGTCGTTCAGCTCACCGACCACGCGTAAAGGTCCAGACATTCCGCTTACCCCGTTTCCTTACGCTGCGCTCGCGATGAGATTTTCATAGCCGACTTCTTCCAGTTCCTGGGCCAGTTCCTTGCCGCCGGACCGGACGATCCGGCCCTTGGCCAGGATATGCACATGGTCGGGAACGATATAGGTCAACAGGCGCTGGTAATGGGTGATGACCAACATGGACCGCTCGGGCGACCGCAGCGCGTTGACGCCTTCCGATACAAGGCGCAAGGCGTCGATATCGAGACCGGAGTCGGTTTCATCGAGAATCGCGAGCTTGGGTTCCAGCAGCGCCATCTGGAGGATTTCGTTGCGCTTCTTCTCACCGCCCGAAAAGCCGACATTGAGCGGCCGCTTGAGCATGTCATCGTCGATGTTCAGTTCCTTGGCCTTGGCACGGGCCAGCTTCAAAAACTCCGGTGCCGACATTTCTTCCTCGCCCCGGGTCTTGCGCTGAGCGTTGATGGCAGTGCGCAGAAAAGTCATGGTCGCCACGCCGGGAATTTCGAGCGGATACTGGAATGCCAGGAAGAGGCCCGCCGCCGCCCGCTCATCCGGCGCCATGTCCAGAAGGTCCTTGCCCATGAACAGGGCCGACCCGCCGGTGACGTCATAGCCGTCGCGGCCCGACAGCACATAGGACAAGGTGCTTTTGCCCGAGCCATTGGGGCCCATGATGGCATGCACTTCGCCCGGGTTGATGGTCAGGTTCACGCCGTTCAGGATCTGCTTGTCCTCGACGCCGGCCTTCAGGTCTTTGATCTCAAGCATAGGAGTGTCCTCAATCGATCGTCCGCAGGCGGCTTTTTAGCCCACGCTGCCTTCAAGGGAGATGCCGACGAGCTTCTGCGCTTCGACGGCGAATTCCATGGGAAGCTGTTGCAGCACCTCGCGGGCAAAGCCGTTGACGATCAGCGCCAGGGCCTCCTCGTCGCTGATGCCGCGTTGCTGGCAATAGAACAACTGCTCGTCGCTCACCTTCGAGGTCGTCGCCTCATGCTCGATCTGAGCGCTGGGGTTCCGGCTTTCGATATACGGCACGGTGTGAGCGCCGCATCGGTCGCCGACCAGGAGCGAATCGCACTGCGTGAAATTCCGCGCGCCCGACGCCTTGGGATGCACACTGACCAGTCCGCGATAGGTGTTCTCCGCCCGCCCCGCCGAAATGCCTTTCGAGATGATCCGGCTGCGGGTGTTCTTGCCCAGATGAATCATCTTGGTGCCGGTATCGGCCTGCTGCCGGTTGTTGGTGATCGCGATCGAATAGAACTCGCCCACCGAATTGT
>CAZHDI010000188.1:0-2974 GCA_964531285.1 uncultured Alphaproteobacteria bacterium
GATCCGGGTGTTCATCTCGATAAAGAAGAACTCGCCGTCCTCGTAGAGAAACTCGACCGTGCCCACGCCCAGATAGCCCAGGCGCGCCACCGCATACGAGACGATTTCGCCGATCCGCGCGCGGCCCGCCGCATCGAGCGCCGGGGAGGGCGCCTCTTCGAGCACCTTCTGGTGGCGGCGCTGAAGCGAACAGTCCCGTTCGCCCAGATGGATCACATTGCCCGCATGATCGGCGACGACCTGAATCTCGATATGGCGCGGGCGCTCCAAATAGCGCTCCAGATACACCGATGCGTCGCCGAACGCGGCCTTGGCCTCGCTCCGCGCCGTCGACAGCGCGGAGCCCAGCTCGTCCGGCGTGCGCGCGACTTTCATACCGCGTCCGCCGCCGCCCGCCGCCGCCTTCACGATCAACGGAAAGCCGATCTCCTCGGCCACTTGACGCGCCACGGTGTCAGAGGTCACCCCGCCGTCCGAACCCGGTACGACCGGAATGCCCGCCGCTTTCACGGCGGCCTTGGCGGCGATCTTGTCGCCCATCAGCGAGATATGCGACGCCTTCGGACCGATAAAGGTGATCCCATGGGCCGCGACGATCTCGGCGAACCGGGCATTTTCCGACAGAAAGCCGTAACCGGGGTGAATCGCCTGGGCACCGGTGATCTCGCAGGCCGCGATGATCGCAGGTATGTTCAGATAACTCTCAGCCGCCGGCGGCGGCCCGATACACACGCTTTCGTCCGCCAGACGCACATGCATGGCATCGGCATCGGCGGTCGAATGAATCGCCACGGTCCGGATGCCCAACTCCCGGCAGGCCCGGTGCACCCGAAGGGCGATTTCTCCGCGATTGGCGATCAGAACTTTATCGAACATGGGCCGGCGCGCTTTCCGCTAATCTGTGGGTCCGGCTTACTCGATCACCAGCAGCGGCTCGCCGAATTCGACCGGCTGCTCATTGGCGACCAGCACTTGGGCGATCTTGCCGCTGCGGTGCGCGACGATCGGGTTCATGGTTTTCATGGCCTCGACGATCATCACCGTCTGGCCTTCCTTGACCGCCTCGCCCTCGCGCACGAAAGGGCCCGCGCCCGGTTCCGGGGCCAGATAAGCGGTGCCGACCATCGGGGACTTCAGAACGCCCGGATTGTTGGCCAGATCGTCGGACGCCGCCGGTGCGGCCGCTGGTGCCGCGCTCGGGGCGGCGGCGGGCGCCGGTGCGGGCTGCCCTTGCGTCAACGGGAAGCTGGTCACCGTCTGGGCGGTAATCTGCCGGGCCACGCGGATGCGCATCCCCATCTGTTCAACTTCGATTTCCGTCAGATCGGTCTCGTTCAGCAGGTCCGCGAGATCCCGGATCAATGCCCGGTCGATTCCCATCTGGCCTTTGCCGTTTTGCTTTGTGTCACTCACTGGCCTTGTCATCCCTGCATGGGTCGCTGGATCAGCGCAGCGCAGCGCGTCCGGCATGACGGTCCGGGGTCACGAACCGGATGGATCGGGGGACAGGAGGGTGGCCATGGCATCCAGGGCCAAGCTGTACCCCGCCGCGCCGAAGCCGCAAATCATGCCGTTTGCCGCCTGGGACACGTAAGAATGATGGCGGACCGTCTCACGTTTGAAGAGGTTGGACAAGTGGACCTCGACGACCGGGCCGGGATAGGCCAGAAGCGCATCGAGAAGCGCAACGGACGTATGGCTGTAGGCGGCGGCATTGACGATGAGACCCGTCGTGGTTGTGCGGGCCTCCTGAATCCAGTCCACCAGAGTGCCTTCCGCGTTGGACTGGCGGAAATCCACGCTGAGGCCCAGCGCTCGGCTTTTGGCCGCGCAGGCTGCCTCGATATCGGCCAGGGTGTCGGTGCCGTAGATCTCCGGCTCGCGGGTGCCGAGCAGATTGAGATTGGGGCCGTTGAGAATCAGGATGGTGCGGGTCATGGGCTCTGCCGTCTTGTTCCGGGCGCCGGTGTAGCATACATCGCGGGCAATCAAGGAGTGCTGTCATGAACCTGACGATCAACGGCGAAGCCCATGCCTTCGACACCCCGCCCGCCACCGTGGCCGATCTGCTGACCCGCCTCGATCTGCCGTCCGAGAAGATCGCGGTGGAGCGCAATCTGGAGATCGTGCCGCGCTCGGCTTACGGCGCCACGTCCCTGAGCGAGGGCGACCGGATCGAGATCGTCCATTTCATCGGCGGCGGGGCGCCCGAACCGGTCAAGACTGTTCTGCCCAAGGACGAACCGCTGGTGATCGCGGGCAAGACCTACCGCTCGCGCCTGATCATCGGCACCGGGAAATACGAAACCTATGAGCAGAACGCCCGAGCGCTGGAGGCGAGCGGCGCGCAGATCATCACGGTCGCGGTGCGCCGGGTCAATCTCACCGACCGGTCCCAGCCCATGCTGGTCGATCATATCGACCCCAAGAAATACACCTTCCTGCCCAACACGGCGGGCTGTTTCACCGGCGAGGATGCGGTGCGCACGCTGCGCCTCGCGCGTGAGGCGGGCGGCTGGAGCCTGGTGAAGCTCGAAGTGCTGGGCGATCAGAAGACGCTCTATCCCAATATGCGCGAGACGTTCCGGGCCGCCGAGATGCTGCTCAAGGACGGCTTTGAGGTGATGGTCTATTGCTCGGACGATCCCATCGCCGCCAAGGAACTGGAGGATATGGGCTGCTGTGCGATCATGCCGCTGGGGGGGATGATCGGGTCGGGGCTTGGCATTCTCAATCCCGTCAATATACGGATCATCGTGGAGCAGGCGAAGGTCCCGGTGCTGGTCGATGCCGGGGTGGGGACGGCATCGGACGCGGCCATCGCCATGGAACTCGGGTGCGACGCCGTGCTCCTCAACACGGCCATTGCCGGCGCCGGCGATCCGATCCGCATGGCACTCGCCATGCGCCACGCCGTCGAGGCCGGACGCTTGGCCTATCTCGCGGGCCGCATGCCGCGCAAATCCTACGCCGA
>CAZHDI010000189.1:0-2970 GCA_964531285.1 uncultured Alphaproteobacteria bacterium
AGGCGGTCTGCGCACCGGGCGGCGGCTGAGCCATATCTTCGTCATGGATGTGCCGGGCTTGCCGCATCTGCTGATGGTGTCGGATGCGGCGATCAACATCGCCCCCGATCTCGAGACCAAGGTCAGCATCATCCAGAACGCCATCGATCTGGCGCTGTCGCTCGGCATCGACCAGCCCAAGGTCGGCGTGCTGTCGGCGGTGGAGACGGTGAACACCAAGATGCAGTCCACCCTCGACGCAGCGATCCTGTCGAAGATGGCCGAGCGCGGGCAGATCAATGGCGGCATCGTCGACGGGCCGCTCGCGATGGACAACGCCATGGATCTGGAGGCCGCGCGGACCAAGGGCATCAAGAGCCTGGTGGCCGGTCAGGCCGATATCCTCGTGCCGCCGAATATCGAGAGCGCCAATATGCTGGCCAAGCAACTGACCTTCGTCGCCCATGCCGAGGCCGGCGGGATCGTTCTGGGCGCGAAATGCCCGATCATCCTGACCTCGCGGTCCGATGACGACAAGGCACGGCTGGCCTCCTGCGCGATCGCGGCGCTTTATGCGGAGAGCCTGAAGAAATGAGCCGGATCCTCACGCTCAATGCCGGGTCGTCTTCGATCAAGTTCTCGGTCTACACCGCCGGCGACGCCCCGGAAGAGATCGCCAGCGGCCAGGTCGAGAGCCTCTATTCCTTCGCGGGCTCGCTGACGCTCAAGCATGCCGGCGAAAAGAGCCGGCGTGAACTGGGCCAGGCCGACCATGCCGAGGGCGTCGCGGCGATCCTCGAGGCGCTCGCGCCCGTGCTGGGCGGTGCCGAGGTGTCCGGCATCGGGCACCGCATCGTCCATGGCGGCACGATCTACGACGCGCCCGTGGTGCTGAACGCGGCGGTGATGAAAAACCTCGAGCAGTTCGTCCCGCTGGCGCCGCTGCACCAGCCGAACAACCTTGCCGCCGTACGCGCGGCGATGGAGGCGTTCCCCGGCGCCGTTCAGGTCGGCTGCTTCGACACCGCCTTCCATCGCGGCCATCCCTGGGTGAACGACACCTTCGCCCTGCCGCGCCGCTTCTATGAGGCCGGCGTGCGCCGCTACGGCTTCCACGGGCTGAGCTATGATTTCATCGCCGGCGAGATGGCCCGGATCGATCCCGATGGCGATGGCCGGGTCGTGGTCTGCCACCTGGGCAACGGCGCCTCGATGTGCGCCATCCGCGAAGGCCGGTCCGTCGCCTCGACCATGGGCTTTTCGGCGCTCGACGGCCTGCCCATGGGCACCCGCTGCGGGCAACTCGATCCCGGCATCATCCTCTACCTGCTCGAACAGGAGGGCATGGACGCCAAGCAGATCAGCGACCTGCTCTACAAGGAAAGCGGGCTCAAGGGTCTGTCGGATCTCAGCAACGACATGCGCACGCTCGAGGCCGCCGGCACTCCCGAGGCCGAGGAGGCGATCGCCTATTTCGTCTTCCGGGTACGGCGCGAGCTCGGCGCGCTCGCCGCGGTGCTGGGCGGGGTCGACACGGTCGTCTTCACCGGCGGGATCGGGGAGCATTCGTCCAATGTGCGCGCCAAGGTCTGCGCGGGCATGGACTGGCTCGGCATCACGCTCGACGCGGCCGCCAACGACGCCCATGCCGAGATCATCTCCACTGGCGATGTCACCGTCCGGGTGATCCCGACCGACGAAGAGATCGTGATCGCGCGGGCCGTCAACGGCGCGCTAACCCACGCTGCCGCAGCCGAGTAAGGTCCGCCGCGACATCGACATCGGCCAGCGTCGCCGCCCATCCGATCCGGGTTCCGGGCAGGGTGGCGACGCTGTCCGCGAGCGCATGCGGGCCCGACCAGCGGACACCCCTGAGAAAGGGCGGGGGCAGCGGGCGCCGTCTTGCCCATCCGATCAGCCAGTAGCCGCCATCCTCCGCCGGACCGAAAACCGCGTCCCGCGCCACGAGCCGCCGGATCGCCTCGGCGATATGGAAGCGCGTGATCCCGGGAATATCGCCGCCGATCACCAGCACCGGGCCTGGCGGATCGGCACGCAGGAGCCGCGCCATCCGCGCGCCCAGATCCCCGCGCCCCTGCGGCCGGCGGGGCAGGTCGGCGGGCCAGACCCGGCTTGCCATGCCTGCGCGGTCCGGCGTCACCGCCAGTTCCAGTCGCCAGCGCGGGTCGCGCAGCCCGCGCAGCAGCGCCGCGCTCTGGTGTCGGAACCACCAGGCCGCAGGGACCATCCCGATCTCGCGCCCGAGCCGCGTCTTGACCCGGCCGGCTTGGGGCTCTTTCAGCATCACGATCAGCCGCGGGCGGCGGTCAGGCATGTTCAGGCATGTTCAGGCATGGGGCGCGAAATAGCCCTGCAGGATGCGGCCGTAGACGGCCGTAAGGCGGGGGATCTCGTCGACCGCGACATGCTCGTCGATCTGGTGCATGCCGCGGCCCACGAGGCCGAATTCCACCACCGGGCAATGCGCGCGGATGAAGCGGGCATCCGAGGTGCCGCCCGTGGTCGAGGTGATCGGCGTGAGCCCCGTCTCGGCCTTCACCGCGCTTGCCACCAGATCGACGAGCGGCCCGGGCTCGGTCACGAAGCTTTCCCCCGATACCCGGGTTTCGACGTCAAACGTGATGCCGGTTTCGGCAGCGACGGCATTCGCCTCGGTCCGCAGCCAGTCGGTGAGGCGCGCGCCGTTATGGGCGTCGTTGAAACGCAGGTTCACCCGTGCGGTGCAGCGGGCGGGCACCACGTTGGTGGCGGGGTTGCCCGTGTCGATGCTGGTGACGGCGACGGTCGAGGGATCGAAGTGGGCGGTGCCGGTGTCGAGCACGGCCCCCGACAGCCGATCCGCAAGCCGCGCCAGCGCCGGCACGGGGTTGCGCGCCCTGTGCAGATAGGCCGAATGGCCCTGCACCCCGGTGGCCGTGATCACGGCGTTCATCGATCCGCGCCGGCCGATCTTCATCATCTCGCCGAAGG
>CAZHDI010000190.1:0-2963 GCA_964531285.1 uncultured Alphaproteobacteria bacterium
CCTTGAGCGCGCTTCATGTGAGCATTGGCCCTTCGGGCCAAGCGGAGCGGAAGCAACCAAAAATGGTGGAGCCGAGGGGAATCGAACCCCTGACCTCAGCAGTGCGATTGCTGCGCTCTCCCAACTGAGCTACGGCCCCAAAATCCCTGCGGAGTGCGGGAAGCGCTGGTCTACTGGCGGGGACGGGCGGTGTCAAGCGACAGGCGGGCCGCGCCTTGGCGGTTGTTTCGCGGGGCGGGGAAGGCTACATGTCAATCCTGTTCATCGCTGCCGAGGTCGGTCATGCAATCCCTGCAGGTACTCATCCTGACCATTCTCCAGCTCTATACCTGGGTGATCATCATCTCGGTCATCATGAGCTGGCTGATCGCATTCAACGTGATCAACATCCGCAACCAGTTTGTCGAGATGATTTTCCGGGCCGTCAACGGCTTGACCGAGCCGGTTCTGAGGCCGATCCGGAATGCCCTGCCCGCGGTGGGCGGGCTCGATCTGTCGCCGCTGGTGCTGTTGCTCGGCATCTTCTTTTTGCAAAACCTCATTCTGGAATACTGGCCCCGCTGACGCCGCCAGCGACCGTGGCCCGGGAGGCGCCGTTCCGCGAAACCGACACCGGTCTGATTCTTTTTTTGCGGGTGACCCCGCGCGCCGGCCTGGATGCCGTGACCGGCCTTGATCTGCGTGACCCCGACGGACCGCGCCTTCATGTCCGCGTCCGCGCGCTGCCCGATAAGGGCGCGGCCAACACGGCCGTTCTTGCCGTGCTTGCCAGACTGCTCGGCTGCGCGCGCTCATCTCTGTCTTTGATCGCCGGACCCACCACCCGCGCCAAGACCGTGCAGGCCGCTGGCGATCCGGCCTTGCTCGCGGCGCGCCTTGCCGCGCATCTGGAGGAGTGTTCATGACCGATACCCCGCTTTCATCCGTCCCCACCCATTCCGCCGACGGATCCGGCGCCCTGCGTATCGACGGCGCGGCCTTTGCCTTGGGCCTGCGCGAGCGTGTGGCCCAGGGTGTTGCCCGGCTCAAAGCCGATCATGGCATCACCCCCGGCCTGGCGGTCGTGCTGGTCGGCGAGGACCCGGCCAGCCAGGTCTATGTCCGCAACAAAGGCATCAAGACCGAAGAGGCCGGCATGGTGTCGATCACCAAGCGTCTCGCCGCCGACACCGCTCAAGAAGATCTGCTGGCTGTCGTCCGGGGTCTCAATGCGGATCCGTCCGTTCACGGCATTCTGGTCCAAATGCCGCTCCCCGGTCATATCGACACCAGCGCGGTTCTCGATGCGATCGACCCGGCGAAGGACGTGGATGGGCTCGGCATCGTCAATGCCGGGCTTCTGGCGCTGGGGCGGGACGGCCTTGTTCCGTGTACGCCGCAAGGCTGCCTGATGCTGCTCAAGGATCATCTCAAGGGCGATTTGGCCGGGCGCCATGCGGTCGTCATCGGCCGGTCGATCCTGGTCGGTAAGCCGGTCGCGCAATTGCTGTTGGCCGAACACTGCACGGTGACCATCGCCCATTCGCGCACCCGGGATCTGGCGGATCTGGTCGGCGGTGCGGATATCGTCGTGGCGGCGGTCGGACGGGCCGGCATGGTCAAGGGCGAGTGGATCAAACCGGGGGCGGCGGTGATCGACGTCGGTATCAACCGGGTTCCGGCGCCCGACAAGGGCGAAGGCAAGACCCGGCTCGTGGGCGATGTGGATTTCGACGGCGCCGCGGCGCGCGCGGGCGGCATCACGCCGGTCCCCGGGGGCGTCGGGCCGATGACCATTGCCTGTCTGTTGCGCAATACCGTGCTGGCCGCCTGCGCCCAGGCGGGTGTTCGCGTGCCCGAAATGGTGTAACCTTTCGGTCAGGTCTCGGTGGGCGGGTGGCTGCCTGTACCGCCGCGGACCGCCAAGTCCGGCCGTCCGTCTTTTCCTGCCCGCGGCCGACCATCAGAGAGGGAACACCACCATGCTTCGACTTTCCGCGCGGCTCGTCGCCGCGATTGCCGCGTTTGCGGTGCTCGGCCTCGCGCAGGCCTCCGCCGCGTCCTTCACCACCGCCAATGTGCAGCGGTTCATCGACTCCCTGTCGGCGGCCAATCAGATCGGCCAGGAACTCGAGAACGAAGACCTGCTGGATACGATCGAGCCGCAGGACATGCTGATCGACGGCACCTTCAAGCCCTATACCGCCGCGATGGGCCTGCTGAAAAAGGAAAAGCCGTCCGCGCTGAGCCAGATCGCCTCGGTGGCCAAGGCCAACGGATTCTCCGGTGCCGATGAATGGGCCGCCATGGGCGACCGCGTTGCGATGGCGTTCATGGCGCTCCAGGCCGGCGCGCTGCCCGCCATGCCGCAGATGGACGCGAGCATGATGGCCATGATGCCCCCGCATGTGCAGGAGCAGTTCAAGGTCGCTCAGGCCATGATGGCGGCGATCAAGGCCGTGCCGCAGTCCGACCGCGACGTTGTCGCCCCGCTGGTGCCTGCGCTCGAGGCCGCCATGGATCTGCCGCAGCCCGGCATGGGCAACTGATCCTTCACCCCATTGGTGAGCGATGATCGGCCGTCTTTCCCGCAAGGAAGGGCGGCCGATTTTTGTGCCGGTTGCTGACTGTGCCCGGGCCTTACAAACCCATGCGTTTGTTCCGTGTGCCGAGGAGGCGCAGGCGCAGCGCATTCAGCTTGATGAAGCCTTCTGCGTCGCGCTGGTCATAGACGCTGTCGGTCTCGAAGGTCACATGCTCTTCGGAATAAAGCGAGTAGGCCGACGAGCGGCCGATCACCTCGACGCCGCCTTTGTATAGCCGGAGCGCGACCTCGCCGGTCACCGTCTCCTGGCTCTTGTCGATCAGGGCCTGGAGCATCTCGCGTTCCGGCGCGAACCACAGACCGTTATAGATCAGCTCGGCATAGCGCGGCATCAGCTCGTCTTTGAGATGCGCCGCGCCGCGGTCGAGGGTGACTTGCT
>CAZHDI010000191.1:0-2956 GCA_964531285.1 uncultured Alphaproteobacteria bacterium
GATCGTACGAGACCAAACCGCCGCGGGCGAGCTTCTATCTGAAGATGGCCGCCTAGGTCGACAAGGGCGCGCAGAAGCCCGGTTCGGAGACCAAGGGCAGCGTGACCATGGCCCAGATCCGCGAGATCGCCGAAGCCAAGATGGCCGATCTCAATGCCAATGATCTGGATGCCGCTTCGCAGATCATCGCCGGGTCCGCCCGGTCGATGGGCTTGGAAGTGAAGGAGTAAGCGCCATGGCCAAGGTTTCAAAGCGCATGCAGGGTGCGCGCGAGGGCATCGACACCAAGAAGCTCTATGGCTTGGACGATGCGATCAAAATGTTGAAAGACCGCACCAAGACCAAGTTCGACGAGACGGTCGAGGTGGCGATCAATCTGGGCGTCGATCCGCGCCATGCCGACCAGATGGTCCGCGGCGTGTGCAATCTGCCCAACGGATCGGGCCGTGAGGTCAAGGTCGCCGTGTTCGCCAAGGACGCCAAGGCTGACGAGGCTAAGGAAGCCGGCGCCGATGTGGTCGGTGCGGACGATCTGGCCGAGGAGATCCAGAAGGGCAATTTCGATTTCGACCGGGTGATCGCGACGCCGGACATGATGGCTGTCGTCGGCAAGCTCGGCAAGATCCTGGGTCCGCGCGGGCTGATGCCCAATCCGCGGGTTGGCACGGTCACGCCGGATGTCGCGCAGGCGGTCAAGGATGCCAAGGGCGGTGCGGTGGAATTCCGGGTCGAGAAGGCTGGGATCATTCATGCCGGGGTCGGCAAGGCGAGCTTCAGCGAGGATCAGTTGGCGGAAAATATCCGCGCTCTGGTCGACTCGGTGCTCAAGGCCAAGCCGACCGGTGCCAAGGGCACCTATCTCAAGCGCGTCGCCGTGTCCTCGACCATGGGTCCGGGGATCAAGGTCGATGTCACAAGTGTTGCCGCCAACCCCGTGTGACGGGATTGGCCGTATCGCCTGCCCATCGGGCGGGCGATGCATCGGGCCGGATGTGCGTTGGTATGGGCCGTTCTGAGTGTCAGACGGCGCATCGATCATCCGGTCAACCTGTCCGAGACTGCAGGCGGCGGGTCCTTCGGGGCCGGCCTTAATCCGATCGGGCCTGCATAGACGGGGGTAGAAGGACCACACGGATCCGCCGCGGCGCCACGCCGGGGCAGTCTCCTGTTGGTTTGGACCCTGAGGGCAGGCCGCTGGCCGCCGGTCCGGATGCGCCGCATCTGGAGATGGCGGCCGACCGCAACCGGCGGATCGCCTGTCCTCGCTCAGCGGACGGGCGCGTCTGCCCTGGTAGAGGAGAGTGCAGTGGATCGAGCGCAAAAAGCAGACATGGTGGATGCGCTCCACGGCATCTTCGCGTCGGCCAATTCGGTCGTCGTGACCCACTATTCGGGTCTGAGCGTCGCACAGCTTACCCAGTTGCGCGTCGACATGGCCCAGGCGGGCGCGGGCTTTAAGGTCATCAAGAACCGGCTCGCGAAACGCGCCCTGGACGGCACGGTGAAGACCCCGATGAGCGATCTGCTCATGGGCCCGACGGCGATTGCGTATTCGGACGATCCGGTCGCAGCGCCGAAGGTTGTCATCGACTTCGCCAAGAAGAACGAAAAGCTGGTCGTTATCGGCGGCATGATGGGTGAAACCGTTCTTGACCCGGATGGTGTCAAGGCGCTCGCCAGCCTGCCGTCGCTCGATGAGCTGCGCGGCAAGATCGTTGGTCTGCTGAACGCTCCCGCGACGAAGGTCGCCGGTGTGCTTCAGGCGCCGGCCGGCCAGCTTGCCCGTGTTCTTGGCGCGTATGCCGCGAAGGATGATGCCGCGTGAGTGCGGAACCCCGTCCGTTCCTGATCAAACCGACTTGAGAGAGTGAAAGCTATGACCGACCTGAACAAAATCGCCGAGGAGCTGTCGAACCTGACGGTTCTCGAGGCTGCCGAACTGTCCAAGATGCTCGAAGAGAAGTGGGGCGTTTCCGCCGCGGCTCCGGTTGCTGTCGCTGCTGCGCCGGGCGCGGCCGGTGGTGGCGCCGAAGCTGCTGAAGAGAAGACCGACTTCACGGTCGTTCTGGAATCGGCCGGCGACAAGAAGATCAACGTCATTAAAGAGATCCGCGCGATCACGGGCCTGGGCCTGAAGGAAGCCAAGGATCTCGTCGAAGGCGCGCCGAAGGAAGTCAAGCAGGACATTCCCAAGGCCGAAGCCGAAGAAATGCAGAAGAAGCTGGAAGACGCCGGCGCCAAGGTGTCGCTCAAATAAGCCGCTTCCGGCTGTGTGCCCGGAGCCGTCCGGGTTCGATGCATCCAGATCCGGGGCCGCGTGCGCGGTGCCGGATCACCCCGTTTCGGACCTGCCATGCAGGTGAGACGGAACCAGTAATGCCGGTCCGCGGGCGGTCATCCGCCTGAGGATAAGGGGCCCGGTTCGAGCGCGCTGGCAGGGATCGTGTCTGTGCCGCAAACGTTCGGACGCTGATGGTCCGTTCCCGTTGTTTCCTCCGTCCGGGTTTTGCCGGTGCCGGAGCGATACAGGGTCACATCACGAGGAAGAGCATGCCGTATTCCTTCACAGGCCGCAAACGAATTCGCAGATCTTTCGGGCGTCTCGGCGAGGCCGTGACGATGCCGAACCTGATCGAGGTTCAGAAGACCTCGTATGATCATTTTCTGCAGATGGATGTGCCGCCTGACCAGCGTGACCGGGACACGGGGCTGGACGCGGTGTTCCGCTCGGTCTTTCCGATTTCGGACTTTTCCGAAACGGCGACCCTGGAATATGTCCAATACGAATTCGAAGATCCGAAATACGATGTCGAGGAATGTCAGCAGCGGGGCATGACCTTTGCCGCGCCGCTCAAGGTGACCTTGCGCCTCATCGTGTTCGATGTCGACGAAGAGACCCAGGCCAAGTCGGTCAAGGACATCAAGGAGCAGGACGTCTATATGGGCGACATGCCGC
>CAZHDI010000192.1:0-2906 GCA_964531285.1 uncultured Alphaproteobacteria bacterium
CGCCCAGGCACCGCCGGTCGTGAATCCGGCCGTGTATCAGATCGGCGGCGGGATCGCCGCGTGCATGGCCCTCTAAGACCGGTTCCCATGTGCGGCATTTGGCGATTGAATTGAGATGTATTTGCGAGGCCGCACCGGAGCGTTGCGCCGGGGGCGGCCGACCGCCTTGGGGGAAGCCGCATGTCTGAACGCTACGACGTATTCCTCAGCTACAGCACAGATGATGTCGTCGCGGCGCGGCTGTTGCGTGTGCAGCTTAAACAGGCGGGCCTCAAGGTCTTCTGGGACCGGGAGAGCATCCAGGCGAGCGACCGCTGGGTCGACCTCCTGCAGGAGGCGGTCGATGCCTGCGGCGCGTTCGTGGTTCTGGTCGGCCGCAACGGCGTGCGGCGCTGGGTCGGGGCGGAGACGCATGCGGCCCTGAACCGCCACTACAGCCCGCACGCGGATCGCGATCGGCTGCCGCTCTTCGTCATACTGCTGCCAGGCGCAAACACTGACGATCTTCCTGCCTTTTTGCGGGAGCACCAGAACCGCCGCTGGGATGGCGAAAGCGCTCTGCCGGACGATTTCATTCAGAAAATCAAAGACCGGCGCCTTGATGCGCCGGATGTGCCGTTGATCGAGGGCTGCCCGTTCGTCGGGCTCGATGCCTTTCGCATGGATCAGGCGCATCTGTTCTTCGGGCGGCAAAAGGAGACCTTGGAGGCGCTCGATTGTTTCGATTGGTACAAGACGGCCCGCCCCTTCCGCTGGCTGGAGATCGGCGGCAATTCCGGTTCGGGCAAGTCATCGCTGATGCAGGCGGGGCTGCTGCCGCTCATCGATCAGGGCTGGCTGTGGCCGCGCACGCGGCTCGATTACTGGCGGCGCATCGGGCCGATGATGCCGGGCATGAAGCCGGTCGAAATGCTGGCGGAAAGTTTGGCGCGGGCGTTCAAAGAGGAAATGACCGATATCGTCGCGGCCTTGGGCAAGAGCGAGGACGCCCTGCGCCATTGGCTGCGCGGACGGAAAGAGGACGATACGGCCTTCCTGCTCGCCATCGATCAGTTCGAGGAACTGTTCACGGTCGCCGCCCCGGAAGAGCGCCGCCGCTTCGACGGGCTGCTTGCCGCCGCTCTGGCGGATACGGACTGTCCACTGTTCATGATCTCGACTGTGCGCCTGGACTTTCTGCACCAATTCCCGGAGGACCTGCCGCGCCTCGTCGAGACGCGCAACCGCATTGCGAAACAATGGACCCTGGCGCCGATCGGCGAGGATGCCCTGCGCGAGGTTATCGAAGGCCCCGCCCGGCTTGCCGCACTCGATGTCAGCGAAGTGACGGAACTTATTCTGGCCGACGCGCGGGACGAGCCGGGCGCGCTGCCGCTCGTTGAGAACGCTCTGAGCCGTCTTTGGGAGCTGCGGGAGGGCAACCGGCTCAGCGGGCGGGTCTTCACCGAGAAGGGCGGCTTGGCCGGCATGTTGAGCCGGGGCGCCGATGCGTTGCTCGACACCTTGGCGGCGGAGGGCAAACGGGAGCGGGCCCTCGAATTGCTACTCCAGCTCGTTCGCGTGGATCTGGACGGTTCTCGCCACGCCCGGCGGCGCCTGTCGTTCAAGGCCGCGGTCGCGGCCGCGGGCGGTGGGGAGACCGGCCGGGATGTGGTCGGCCGCTTGGCCGGGACGCGCGACGTTGAGCATCCGCAGGCAGAAGGCCCCGTGCGGCTGATCACCATCCAGGAGGGCGACGAGGGCCGCACGGTCAACCTGATCCACGAAACGCTGATCCGTGCCAAGACCATCGAAGCATCGGACGAGCTTCAACCCTACTGGCCGACCCTGTGGGACTATATCGAACGGCATAAGGAGCGCATCGCCTGGCGGGAACGTATCGCCGCCGACACGAGGGTCTGGCTGGAGCGGGACCGTGACCCGAGCCATCAATGGTCGCATGAACGGGTGCGCGAGGCGGTCGCGATCCTGGGGCGCAACGGCGCATTCGCGGGGCTCAGCGCGGAAGAGCGGGCCTTTCTCGGCCCCGTCGATCCGGACGCGATGCTCGGGGAATTGGACGACACGCAAACCACACACAAGCGGCGGCTGCTGATCGGTGGTCGTCTCGCCATCCTGGGCGACCCGCGGCCGGGCACGGGGGCACCCGGCGGCACGCCGGAGATCGTCTGGCATGCCGTCGACGGCGGACGCGTGGAGATCCTGATCCGCGAAGACCCTCGTGTCACCAATTCGAAGATCGTCAAAAGAATGCCTAAGACCGTGAAGGCCTTCCATATCGCTCGCTATCCGGTCACTGTCGCGCAGTACCGCGCCTTCATGGAAGCTGACGACGGGTGGCGCAATACGACCTGGTGGGGCAAGGATCTCTATCGGGACGAGGCAGGTAACACGTATGAATTTGGCCGCTTCGGCAATCATCCGGCCCTCTATGTCAACTGGTTCGACGCCGTCGCATTTTGCCGCTGGCTGACGCACCGGCTCGGCTTCGAAATCCGTCTGCCGGACGAATGGGAATGGCAGCAGGCGGGTGGCGGCGCCAACGATTTCCCCTGGGGACCGGACTGGGACGCGGAGCACGAACCGTATCGGGCCAATACCTTTGAAAGCCGCCTGGGACAGCCGACGGCGGTCGGCATGTACCCGGCGGGCGCCGCGCCCTGCGGCGCTCTGGATATGGGCGGCACGGTCTGGGAATGGGGGCTCAACAAGTTCGACAAGCCAGGGGAGACAAAATCTGGCTCGCGGGATTCTGGGTCCCGTGTTTTGCGGGGCGGGTCCTGGAGCAACCTTCTGGACTCCGCGCGTGTGGCTAACCGCCGCTGGTACCGTCCCGACGGCCGGGACGGCACTGTTGGTTTTCGTGTTGTTTGTTCGTCCCCATCTCCAGACCGCTGATCCCTGAC
>CAZHDI010000193.1:0-2906 GCA_964531285.1 uncultured Alphaproteobacteria bacterium
TCAACACCGACGCCGAAGGGCGCCTCGTCCTGGCCGATGCCCTCTGGTACACCCAGGACCGCTTCAAGCCGCGCCTGATGATCGATCTGGCCACCCTGACCGGCGCCATCATCGTGTCGCTCGCCCATGAATATGGCGGCCTCTTCTCGGAGGACGATGCGCTGTCGGCGGAGCTTCTGGCGGCGGGCGAAGCCTCGGGCGAAAAGGTCTGGCGCATGCCCATGGGCGAGGCCTACGACAAGATGATCGATAGCCAGTTCGCCGATATGAAAAACGCCGGCGGGCGCCCCGGCGGGTCGATCTCGGCGGCGCATTTCCTCAAGCGCTTCACCAACGGTACGCCCTGGGCGCATCTGGATATCGCGGGCACGGCCACACGCCCCAAGCCGACCGAGACCTCGCCGGCCTGGGCGACGGGTTTCGGTGTGCGCCTCCTGGACCGGTTCGTCGCCGACCACTACGAGACCGCCCCGGGGGCCGCCCTGAGAGCTGGGCGGGAATCTGGGCAGGTCGGGGCCAAACCCGCCGCACGCAAAGCCGCCAAGAAAACCGTGGCCAAGAAAACAGCGGCAAAAAAGACGGCGTTGAAAAAGACGGGGGCCAAAAAGGCGTCCGCCAAGAAGAAGACCGCACGCAAGGCCCGGCGGTGAAGCGGCTTCGACGTGGCGGACCGGGCGCGATGTGGTAATCAAACGGGCCCGGCGCGCGCTCTGCGTCCGCCGCCTCATCCGTCCCGCATCCCTTGCCGCTCGTCTGAGGAGCCCTCTTCATGGCCACCGCCCAAGACCTCTACACATCGGGTGCCTATCAGGAGACGAATGCCGATTGGCATGAGGCCGGCTCGCCGTGGAAGGCGGCGCAGATCCTCAAGATCCTGAACAGGAACGCCCTGCGCCCGGCCAGCATTGCCGATATCGGCTGCGGGGTGGGCCGGATCTGCGCCGAACTGGCCCGTCAGGTGCCGTCGGCCCAGCGCTTGACCGGCTATGACATCGCGCCCGAGGCGATCCGTCTCGCCCGCGAGCGTTACGGCGATGAGCGTCTGTCCTACGAATTGGCCGATATGCTGGAGACGGACGAACAGGCCGATCTGGTGCTGTGCATCGATGTGTTCGAGCATGTGGAAGATTATATGGGCTTTTTGCGCAAGCTGAGCCGGCACGGAGAGTATTTCGTCTTCCATGTGCCCCTGGAGATGAACGCCTCGGCGATCCTGCGCGAACGCTATCTCTACACCCGGGAGCGGGTCGGCCATATCCACTATTTCTCCACCGCCTCGACGCTCGCCACCTTGCGCGATACCGGCTATGAGATCGTCGATCATCTGTACACGGCGGGCACCATGGAACTGCCGTCGGCCCATCGCGGGCTGATCACCACGGCGGCCAACAGCGTCCGCCGGCTGTTGCCGCAGGATCTGTGCGCCAAGCTCCTGGGCGGCATGTCGCTCCTGGTGCTGTGCCGTCCGGCCCGCTGAGGCGGCCATGGCCGGGATCTGGTTTTATCATCTGGAACGCGCCTCCCTCGACGCGGTGCTGCCGACTCTGTTGCAGAAGACCCTGGACAAGGGCTGGCGCGCGGTGGTGCGGGCGGGCTCGCGCGAACGGCTGACGGCGCTTGACGGCCATCTATGGACCTATACGGACGACTCCTTCCTGCCCCATGGTCTCGACGATCAGCCGGGCGCTCAGGATCAGCCGGTTCTGTTGACCATGGATACCGCACGGCCCAACGCGGCGCAGGTGCTGTTCATTGTCGATGGCGCGGCCTGTCCCGAGGCCCGGGACGAGGGGCTGGGAGGGCTGGAGCGGGTGATCGTGCTGTTCGACGGCCGGGACCCCGAAGCGCTGAGCGAGGCCCGGGCATTGTGGAAAGAGGCCAAGGACACCGGCCTCGATCTGTCCTACTGGCAACAGGACGCCCAGGGCGGCTGGGAGAAAAAGGCATGATCCTCGTCGATGCGGATGCCTGTCCGGTCAAGGATGAAATCTACAAGGTCGCCTTGCGCCACAAGGTTGCGGTCACGATTGTCAGCAATGCCTATCTGCGCATCCCGGATCATCCGCTGATCCAACGGATGATCGTCAGCGACGCGTTCGACGCGGCCGACGATTGGATCGCCGAGGCGGTCACGCCGGGCACCGTCGTTGTGACCGCCGATATTCTTCTCGCGGACCGGTGCCTGCAAGCCGGCGCGAGCGTTTTGGCGCCGAACGGCAAGTCATTCACGCAGGATTCGATCGGCGGTGCCCTGGCAACGCGCGCGATCATGGCCGATCTCAGGGCCGGCGGCGATCAGATCGGCGGTCCGGCCGCGTTCACCAAGGCGGACCGTTCCCGGTTCCTGCAGGCCCTGGACGCGGCTCTGGTGCGGCGCGCCAAAGCGTAGCGGGCAGAGGGCGTCAATCGTCCTCCATCTCCGCCTGTGCCGTCTCATAGACTTCCAGCGCTTCGAGCCAGCGGTCTTCGGCATCGGCCATGTCCTTCTGGATCTGGCCGCGGTCGATGGACAGGGATTGCGCCTTGTCCGGATCGTCCGTGTAGAGCGCGGGATCGGCCAGTTTGGCTTCGAGTTTTTCCAGCTTGGCGGCGAGGGCGGTTACGGCCTTCTCGCTGTCGGTCGCGGCTTTCTTCAGGGGCGCGAGCTGGGCGCGCTTTTCCGCCGCCGCGCGGCGCTGGTCCTGCCGGGTCGGCCCCTTGGGCCCGGCATCCCTGTCCTTGGTCTCGGTCTTGCCGCGTGACTGCGCCAGAAGCCAGGATCGGTATTCGTCGAGGTCCCCCTCGTAGGGCGTGACCGTGCCGTCGGCCACGAGCCACAGGCGGTCCACGCAGGCCTCCACCAGATGCCGGTCGTGGCTGATCAGAATGACCGCGCCCTCATAGGCGTTGAGCGCCTGGATCAGCGC
>CAZHDI010000194.1:0-2870 GCA_964531285.1 uncultured Alphaproteobacteria bacterium
TGGACATCAGCGATCCGTACACGCCGCCATTGGAGATCGTGAAGGTGCCGCCCTGAAGCTCCTCGAGCGAGATCGTCCCGTCGCGCGCCCGCCGCCCGAAATCGGTCACTTCGGCTTCGAGTTCGGCGAACGTCTTCTGGTCGGCATCGCGGACTACCGGCACGATCAGGCCTTTTTCGGTGCCCACCGCGACGCCCATGTCCACATAGTTCTTGTAGACAATATCAGTGCCGTCGATCTCGGAATTCACGGCGGGCACTTCGCGCAGCGCGGCGCAGCACGCCTTGATGAAGAACGACATGAACCCGAGCCGCACGCCGTGGCGCTTCTCGAACACGTCTTTGTATTGTGTACGGAGCGACATCACATGGCTCATATCCACCTCGTTGAAGGTGGTGAGCATGGCGGCATTGTTCTGGGCTTCCTTGAGGCGCTGGGCGATGGTCTGGCGCAGCCGGCTCATCCGGACCCGCTCCTCGCGCTCGGCCTTGGGCCGGGGCGCGTTGGACGACGGCGGCAGCGCCACCGTCTGGGCCGGCTTCATCTCGAGGGCCGCCAGCGCGTCGCCCTTGGTGACCCGGCCGTCCTTGCCGGTCCCCTGAATGCGCGCCGCGTCAAGACCGTGCTCGTCGATCACCCGTTGTGCCGCGGGCATCACCCCGCCCGATGCGCCCTGCGGCGGGCTGCTCGGTGCCGGCTGCGCGGCGGCCGGTGCGGGTTTGCTGGCCGCGGCGGCCGGCGCCGGTTCCGGCTTGGGATCGGCTTTGGGCGCCGACGATCCCCCCGACGCGCCGGCGCTGGCCGCCTCGTCGATATAGCCGAGCAGCGCGTTGACTTCGACCGTCTCGCCTTCCGAGGCGACATGCTCGGTCAGCACGCCCGACGCCGGCGCGGGAACCTCGAGCGTGACCTTGTCGGTCTCCAGTTCAAGCAGCATTTCATCCGCCTGCACCGCATCGCCCGGCTGTTTATACCACTGCGCGACGGTCGCTTCCGTCACGGATTCGCCCAGTGTGGGGACACGGATCTCGGTCGCCATCGATCATCCCTCGGTCATGACCGGCTCTCCGCAAAGAGCCCATTATCCATCCGCCCGACGCCCGCGCCTTAAATCGTCAGCGCCTTGTCGAGCAACTGCTCAAGTTCCTTCAGATGCTTGCTCATCAAGCCCGTCGCGGTCGCGGCCGAGGCGCGCCGTCCGGCATAGACCGGCCGCTCCGCCTTCATGCCCGCCTTGTTCATCACCCATTCCACATTGGGCTGGATGAAAGTCCAGGCGCCCATATTCTCAGGCTCTTCCTGGCACCAGACCACATCGGCCTGGGGGAAGCGTTCCAACTCGGCCAGAAGACTTTTGGCCGGGAACGGATAAAGCTGCTCCACCCGCAGGATTTGAATATCGTCAAGGCCGCGCTTCTCACGCTCGTCGAACAGATCGTAATAGACCTTGCCCGAGCACAGCACCACGCGGCGGATCTCGGCATCGGGCTTCAGCTCGACACTCAGGCCGGGATGCCATTCCGCATCGTCATACAGCACCCGGTGGAACGAGGAGCCCGGCCCCATCTCGTCCAGCGTCGACACGCAGCGCTTGTGACGCAGCAGCGATTTCGGCGTCATCAGAATAAGCGGCTTGCGGAAGTTCCGGTGCATCTGCCGGCGCAGGATGTGGAAGTAATTGGCCGGCGTCGTGCAGTTGGCGACCTGGAGATTGTCTTCGGCGCACATTTGCAGGAACCGCTCAAGGCGGGCCGAGGAATGCTCCGGCCCCTGACCTTCATAACCATGCGGCAGCAGCATCACCAGACCCGACAGGCGCAGCCATTTGCGCTCGCCCGATGTGATGAACTGGTCGATGATCACCTGGGCGCCGTTCACGAAATCGCCGAATTGAGCTTCCCAAAGCGTCAAGGCATTCGGTTCGGCCAGCGAGTACCCATATTCGAAGCCGAGTACGGCAGCTTCGGACAGCATGGAGTCGATGACTTCGAAAACCGCCTGATCCTCGGTCAGATGATTGAGCGCGATATAGCGTTCCTCGGTTTCCTGATCGGTGACACCGGAGTGACGCTGGGAAAACGTTCCGCGCACGGAGTCCTGCCCTGACAGGCGGACCGGATACCCTTCCATGAGCAGCGTCCCGAAGGCGAGCGCCTCGGCGGTCGCCCAATCGATCCCCTCCCCGGTCTCGATCATCTGTTCCTTGGCGCCCAGAATGCGCTTCAAGGTCCGGTGCGGATTGAACCCCTCGGGCAGTTCGGTGAGCCGGCGCCCGACATAGCGCAGCGTGTCGGTGTCGACCGAGGTCATGCCCCGGCGCTCGTCGCCCTCAGGCATGCCGAGTCCCGACCAGCGGCCATCGAGCCAATCCGCCTTGTTCGGACGATAGCTGTCGGACGCCTCGAAATCCTGATCCAGCTCAGCCTGGAACGCCTGGATCTCGTCATCGACATCCTGGCGCCCGACAACGCCTTCTTCGACCAGACGGTCCGAATAAATGCGCAGCGTTGTCGGATGACCGCGGATCTTCTTGTACATGATCGGCTGGGTGAACGACGGCTCGTCGCCTTCGTTATGGCCAAAGCGCCGGTAACAGAACATGTCGATCACCACGTCGCGCCCGAACTTCTGGCGGAACTCGGTGGCGATCCGTGCGGCATAGACCACGGCTTCAGGATCGTCGCCATTCACATGGAAGATCGGGGCCTGCACCATCAGCGCCACATCGGACGGATAGGGCGAGGACCGCGAATGGCGCGGCGTTGTCGTAAAGCCGATCTGGTTGTTGACGATGATATGGATCGTCCCGCCGGTCCGGTGCCCCTTCAGGCCCGACATGCCAAAGCACTCGGCGCCGATCCCCTGGCCCG
>CAZHDI010000195.1:0-2827 GCA_964531285.1 uncultured Alphaproteobacteria bacterium
TGCCGACGATCACGAGGCTCGGCGCTTCTTCTTCGACAATGGCCTTGAGGATCTTGGCGACCGCCAGCGGCTCGACCGTCGCATCGGTCTTCACCAGGATGCCGCGGTCGGCGCCCATCGCGAGGCCGGTGCGGATGGTCTCCTGCGCCTGCTGCGGGCCGATGGAGACCACGACGACCTCATTGGCCACCCCGGCTTCCTTCAGGCGCACGGCCTCCTCGACGGAAATCTCGTCGAACGGATTCATCGACATTTTCACATTCGCCAGCTCGACGCCGCTCTGGTCGGGCTTGACGCGAATTTTCACGTTGTAGTCCACCACGCGTTTTACGGGGACGAGGATCTTCATCGACAACCTCTTCTATCGGTTCGCGGTCGAACACCATAATCCGGTGCCGGCCGGCAGGGTAGCAGCGGTGCGGTTTTCCACAGCGCAATCCCGACCCGGCATCGGGCTTCGCGGGCCAGTCTGGCGATCCGAGGCTAAAACAGCGTCAAATCATGCGTCCCGGGGCACCGCGTCCGGAAGGTCGCGCGGACGCTAGCCCATTTCCGCACCACAGCAAAGCCGGTCGGCGCGGGCCGCGTCCCGAATTCTTCGACCGATCTGGAAGATAAGCGCAAGGACGGCTCAGCGCCAAGAAACGGACTTGCGGCCCGTCGTCGCGAATAGATGGCCTGTTTCCAAAAGGGCTCTCAGGGCACCACGCGCACCGGGCGCGGGCGCACGGCCCAGTGGATCACCGCGCTCAAAACCGCACCGGCGGCGAAACCGCCCAGATGTGACCACCAGGCGACGCTGCCATCGGTCCCAAGTGCAATCAGCACCACCTGCCAGGCCACCCAGGCCGCGATCAGGGTCCGGGCGCCGATCTCCCAGGCCGGCGATCCCGCCGGACCGTCCTCGCGCTCCACAGGGGCCAGCCCCGGCAGGCCCATGATCATGAAGGCGCCGACAAGCCCGGAAATCGCGCCGCTCGCTCCGATCAGCGGCAGCGCGGAGGCCGGATCGACCAGGGCATGGGTCATCGCCGCGGCAATCCCGCAGACCACATAGAGCCCGACCAGCGCCACCGGACCGATGGCCCGCTCCACCCGGCTGCCGAACAGCGCGAGCGCGGCCATATTGGTGACCAGATGCAGCAGATTGCCGTGGAGAAACTGATAGGTGATGAGCGTGGCCGGGACCGGCAGCATACCGGCTTCCAGATAGGGCAGGCCGAACAGCGCCGCCGGCCGCAACCCGCCATCGGTTACGACCCCCTCGAAGGCACCGGTATCCAGCATCGACTGCCAGGCAAAGACGAGCAGATTGACGGCCATGAGCCCGATCGTGGCTGTGCATCGGTCCAACCGGTGCAGGCGCACCTGTTCCGCGATCTCGTCCCGCATGGTCAACCCCACGGACCGCCCGCGCAAGGCGATCCCCTACCGTTGCTTACCCTCGCCGCATCCTATCGCCAGACAGACTGACGTCGGATTACCATTCGGGCAGATCGGCCATCAGGCCGCCGCCCCGGTGCTTCCCCCAAAGCACCGTCCGTGCCACCGCGCCTCAGCTGCCCTCGAACCAGCCGATAAAATCGGCAAAGGTGCGCAGCGTATCGAGCCACAGCCCGAGATTATCCTCCAGGTTCCCCTCGCTCACCCCTTTGGCCAGGTTCACCGGAAAATCCACATACGCCGTGCCGTCGTCGGTCAGATAGGCTTTGCCGAACACATAGGTCTCGTTGAATTCATCGAGCCGCAGTTCGTTGACCTGCGGGCCGGCCTTGAACCCGGCGCTGAAATCGAGCCGCTCACAACGGCGCGGCTGGCCCGAGCAGTCCTGGCCCCAGATCCGGAACTTCAACGGTCCGTTCGCGGCATGCACGACCGGATCGCCCCACCGGTTCGCATCGATCCGGGCGGTATAGCCCTTGCGCTCCAGCAGCGTCTTGAGGTCCTGGGCAGAAATGTCGCTATAGAGTTGAGGCTCGTCGGCGCGCACCGGCGCCGGCACGGCGGCCAAACACACCGCCAGCGCAAGGGCCATCAAACCCGTATTCACAACCCCAAATCGACCCATGGCGCGTCACCCCTTGGTCTTGCCGCAGCACCGAACCTTCAGTGTAACCCCGCGTCAGGGCCCGGGGAAGCGGCGAAACGCGCTCCGACCGGTCCTGCGCTCGCCCCGCCTAGCGGTTGGCGCCCGGTGTCCAGGTGACTTCCTTGCGGCCCTTGTCATTGGCCCAGCGCGCGGCGACGAACAGCAGATCCGACAACCGGTTGAGATACTGAAGCGCCGGATCGCTGACCTTCTCGCCCCCGGTGCGCAGCGCCACGGTCAGGCGTTCGGCCCGGCGCGCCACGGTGCGCCCGTGATGCAGATGGGCCGCCGCGGGCGAACCGCCCGGCAGAACGAAGGACTGGAGCGGCTCCAAATCGTCATTGAGCTGATCGATTTCCTGCTCAAGGCGCGTCACCTGCGCGGCCGTGACCCGCAGGGCCTCGAAGCCGAGCGGCTTATCGGTCTCCGGGGTGGCAAGATCCGCCCCCAGATCGAACAGGTCGTTCTGAATCCGCGACAGGATCTCGTCGAGCACACCCTCGGTGTGAAGTCGCGCCAACCCGATCACCGAATTGGTCTCGTCCACCGTGCCATAAGCTTCGATGCGCACATCGTGCTTAGGCCGGCGCTCGCCGGTCACGAGGGCGGTGTCACCGCCGTCACCGGTCTTGGTGTAAATCTTGTTGAGAACGACCATGGGGGGCTCCATCTGCTGCGGGCCTTCGATGAACCATGCGCCGCACCTACGCGTCAATCACGCGCGGCTCATCCATCCGC
>CAZHDI010000196.1:0-2815 GCA_964531285.1 uncultured Alphaproteobacteria bacterium
TCATCTGCGACAGCAACACCGCATAACCCACTGAATTATCGGGAGAATTCGAATCAACGGTCTGGTCGCCAAATATGCCAAGACTGTGTGGTGGGCCCGGAGGGACTCGAACCCCCAACCAATCCGTTATGAGCGGACGGCTCTAACCAGTTGAGCTACAGGCCCTTGCGGCGGCCCCGCGAGGACCCGCGCGTGTCATGGCGTTATCGATACCAGCAACCGCGCGGGCGGCAAAGCGGGCAAGTGGCACTTTATGCGTTTATCATGGCGGCTATACACGCAATCAGGCAGGTCCGCGCGCGGCCTCGCGTCCCTGGCGCTGGCCTGCCATAGTGAGGCCGAAATAGAGGCTTAACGCCCAGAGCCAGAGTAAGAGCAGACATTCGGGCACGATCACGGTGCGCTGGCCGCACGCCGCCGGGTCTAAAGCGTCCGGGCCGTTCAAACACTTGTCGAGAGAGGGATCCGCCATGCCGCTGCCGTCCATTTCATCGCCCTGGCGCAGACACGTCACCATGCTTGGCGTGGCCGCCGCCGCGAGCCTCGCCTTGGCCTGCACCGGTGCGCCGCAATCGGCGGGCGCCCAGGAAGGCCCGTCCGAGCCGCCCCGCCGGATGACGGTCACCGGCACCGGCGATGCCGCTGCTGTCCCGGACACCGCGATGGTCAATTTCGGCGTCATGACCGAGGGCAAGACCGCCCGCGCCGCACTCGACGCCAACAACACGGCAATGGCCGAAGTGCTCCAGAGTCTGAAAGAGGCCGGCCTTGAAGACCGCGATGTTCAAACCTCGAATTTCTCCATTCAGCCTGAATATGTCCGCTACCCGTCCGGCCAGACCGGCCCCCGCCGCATTTCCGGCTACCGGGTGTCCAACCAGGTAACGGTGATCGTCCGTGATCTTGCCAATCTCGGCGCGGTGCTCGACCGGGCGGTGAGCGACGGCGCCAACACCTTCAACGGCCTGTCCTTCACCTTTTCCGATATGCAGCCGCTGCAGGACGAAGCGCGGGTCGCGGCCGTCAAGGACGCGCGCCGCAAGGCCGAACTGCTGACCGAGGCCGCCGGGGTGCGCCTGGGCCGGGTCATCACCCTTTCGGAAAATAGCGGCTATCGTCCGCCCGCGCCGCGCATGCGCGCGATGGCAATGGAAGCCGCCGCCGACGTGCCGATCGCCGCGGGCGAAAGCCAGGTGAGCGTCACGGTCTCCATCACCTTCGAAATCGAGTGAGAGGCGACGTCATGACAACGCATCGTCCGGCCCTTGCGGCCCGCACCCTGGCCCTCGCTCTTGGCGGATTTGCCGCCGTCTTGGGGGCTCCCCTTGCCGCGCCGGCGCTCGCCCAGGACGGCCCGCTGGCCGACCGCCGAGCGGCAATTCAGGGGCGCCCGGATCTTGATTATCGCCGAGTCGATTGGGACGCGGTGCGCGGCCATTTGCGCGAACGCCGGCTTCTGCGGACCCGCCCGAGCGTCCGCGCCGCCGAATCCGCTCGCTTCCAGGAATGCCATGTGCCGATCCTGTTGCCGAGCCTGGCAGCCGTCCGGGAGCGCCGCGAACAAATGGCCCTGTTCCCCCAGCGCGATCAGTATGCGGCTTTTCTGGACCGCGGCGATCATACCATCGAAATCATCGGTACCCGGATTGTCCGGCGGGCTGAACGCTCCCGGCCGGTGATCGACCGGATGCGCGAAGGCATGGCGGGCCAGAGCATGGAAGACGGCGTGCTTGTGGCGGCGGGCGACTATGGGATCGACCTGAGCTTCTCGCGCTACGGCATCGCCTATACGATCTCGATCCAATGCGAGCGCGGCGCCGCCGAGACCCCGGCCTGCCGGGACGAAGGCTATATCCGGTCGCTGGCCGATACCATGGCTTTTGCTGGCGGGACGCCCGAGGACGGCAGCCCGCTCGACGACGGTGTTTATGCCGATGAGATTCTTGAGGAGGCGCCATGACCCGCACCGCCCTTGTAAAACTGAGCGCCGTGCTCACGGCCATTGGCCTCGGGACCGCCGCATGCGCCAGCGATCCGGATCCGGTGGAACCGCTTCCCCCGCTTGTCGATCCGGCCGGCCAGGAGGTCATCTTCGGCGCGCCGGGCAATCTGGTCCCGGGATCGGGCACCGGGTTTGAAACCGCGGAAGTCTTCGTGGACGGCATGCGGTTTCCGCTGGAAGCCGGCCCCGCTTACGCCAATTCCCAAGTATGGGGCGTGGGCGGAATGAATGGTCCCCCAGGCGACGGCCAGTGCGATGCGCGCAATTACAGCTATCCATGGCGGGACAATTATTGCGAGACGCGCTCCCGGTCCATGCCGCTGTGCCCGGAAGGCGTCGGCCATCAGGGTCAGGACATTCGCCCCGCGACCTGCGACGCGTCGGTCCATTGGGCCGTGGCCGCCGAGAGCGGGCAGATCACGGGGATCGGCAGTTACACGGTGACGCTCCTGGCCGATACCGGCACGATCCACCGGTATCTGCATATGGATATGGCTCAACTGGCTGTCGGGATCGGTGACACTGTCGTGCGCGGCCAGCGCCTCGGCCTTGTTTCCAATGATTTTGGCGGCACGCCGACAACGATCCATCTGCACTATGACGTTCGTCAGGCGGTCGAACTCGACACCGGCGAGGTCATCATCGCTTATGTGCCGGTCTACACCTCGCTGGTCGAGTCGTATGAGGCGCTGTTGCGCAGCGATGACGGCGACGAGTAACCGCTCAGGCTGACATGAAAAAGGGGACGGCTGAAGTGGCCCGTCCCCTTTTTCGGTTGTTGATGCGGCTGACGATCAGTTGTCGAGGAAGCTG
>CAZHDI010000197.1:0-2811 GCA_964531285.1 uncultured Alphaproteobacteria bacterium
ACGGCCCTTGTCACGGCCCTTGCGATCCGGCCCGCCGGTCCCCACGTCTGGTCCGCCGTGGGGATACGGACCGGACGGCCAGATTTTTTGACCCGCGGGCTTTCCCGCCTAAACTCACGTTACGGCATGGCGTCCGGGAGCGGACGTGCCCCGACACCGTGAGGGTGTCTTCATGCCCCCATGCACCGGGATCAAGCGATCCCGCAACCGATGAGCGGCAGTCCGCAAGGCGCCGGGAAGGCCATGACGATCGACCAGTCCATGATCAAACACGCCAAATTCAAGGTCGGCGATGTCGTCCGCCATCGTCTCTTTCCGTTCCGGGGCGTGGTGTTCGATGTGGATCCGGAGTTCGACAATACCGAGGAATGGTGGCTCGCGATCCCGGAAGAAATCCGCCCGCGCAAGGATCAGCCATTCTATCACCTGCTCGCGGAGAACGATCAGGCCCATTACGAGGCGTATGTCTCCGAGCAGAATCTCCTGCCCGATCCCGACGGCGGGCCCGTGGGGCACCCGGAGATTTCAGCCTATTTCGGCGACTTCAAGGGCGATCATTACGAGTTCAATCCCGCCGAACTTCATTGAGCGCGCTCACTAGCGGCTCATGCGGACGCGTTGCGGCCCGCGATCCAGTCATCCAGATGGCGGTCCAGGGCCCCGAGCGACACGTTGCCCTGAGCGAGCACCGTGTCGTGGAAGGCGCGGATATCGAACCGGGCCCCCAGCGCGGCCCGGGCCTTGGCCCGCAGATCCAATATTTTCAGCATGCCGATCTTATAGCCGAGCGCCTGTCCGGGCATGACCGCATAGCGCCGGGCCTCGGACAGAATTTCCGAGCGCGCGCCGCCCAGCGTATCAGTCATGTAAGCCACCGCGCGGTCCAGATCCCAGCCCATGGCATGGATGCCGGTGTCGACGACGAGGCGCACGGCACGGAACAACTCATCGCTCAGGCGCCCCAGATCACCGAAGGGATCGTCCGCATAAAGACCGGCCTCCTTGGCCAGAAGTTCGGCATAGAGCGCCCAGCCCTCGGCAAAGGAATTGAAATAGAAGATCTGGCGCAAGAGCGGCGTGTCGGCCTTGCCCATCGCCAGGGCGATTTGGAGGTGATGGCCCGGTATCGCCTCGTGATAGGTCAGCGTCGGCAGTACGAAGCGCGGGGTTGCGGGTACATCGCGCAGATTCATCCAATAGATGCCGGGCCGTGAGCCATCCATCGCGGGTCCGGTGTAATAGGCCAGGGAATCGTTCGCCGCGCGATAGCCCGGAACCGGACGAACCTCCAGACCGAACGGCGGCAGCGTCCCGAAATAGTCCGGCAGGCGCGCGGTCATCCCGCCGATCAGATCCTCGATATAACCCATCAGGGCCCGCTCGCCTTCCGGCCCCGCCGGGAAGCGGAATCGGGGATCGGCACTGAGCGCGGCCATGCGCGCGCCGACGGGGCCCTCGGTCAGTCCCTGCCCTTTCAGCAGCGCATCCATGTCGCCGGAGATCCGCGCCACCTCGTCAAGACCGGTCCGGTGAATCTCCCGCGCCGGCAGCGTGCTGTCCGCCTGGGACGCGATCATGAGTGCATAAAAGGCATCGCCATCGGGCAGGCCGGCCATGCCGATCCGGTCCGATGCCGCGGCAACAAGGCCATCGAGTGTGCCCGCGAGGCGCTCGAAGCCGGGCACGGCCGCGCCGGTCCAAACCCGTTTGGCCTCGTCAAGAAAACGCGCCCTGTCGGCATCGCTGAGAGCGGCAGCGGCGGCCAGCTTGTCGCGAAACGACGTGATGAGCACATGATCGTCCGCATCCGGCGCAAGATAGGTGTGGATCACATCGCGCGTGGCCTGGACCGCAAAGCGCGGCGGAATGACGCCCCGGCCCGCATCGGCGGCAACATGGTCGGCGACATGGCCCAGCGCCGCGCCCAGCGCTTCCAGGCGCGCGATATATCCCTCGGCATCGAGCCGGTCGTCGACCCGGTGCTCGACACTGAGCATATGCGGCAGTTCCAGATGGGCGCCGGTCAACTGGGTGACCGCATAGGGCCCCATCTCGCCGACAAACCCGCGTCCGGCCCAAGGGTAGGCCGCGCGCGCCGTCGTGCGGGCATAGACCTCCTGGAGCACATCGTAATGGATACGGTTCTCCGGCCCGAGGCCCGCCCGGTCGATCCCGGCGAGCGCCTGCGCAAACGCGGCATAGAGGTCGGCCCGGGCATCGATCCCGGCCGGCGAAAGATCATCGAGCCGCGCCTGGGCATCAGGGCCCGCCATCGAGCGCTCCAGCCCCAGAACCGTCGCCATGACCGGCATCCGGGCAATGAGCCGGCGCCCCTGGTCATCCAGAAGGGCCGCGAAGGCCGCGTCCGCCGCTCCGCCATGCTGCGCCGCACCGTGGTCCGTCATGCCCTGCCCCTTGTCCCGTTCTGCGGCCCGAACCGCCCGTTTCCCCGCCCTAGTATACGCGGTTTGTGACGCTGCGCACACCGGCCGCGCACCTCTACGCGCCGACCGTCCTTACTCTGACAGAGGACCGCCAGTGCCCTTGCGTCAAGCCGTCCGCCAGTGTGACGGCAATACCAAACCCAAGCCGCCGGCATGAGGAAACGGTGAGACAACGGCCACAAATGACCAAGGTTTAAGGCGATATGACCGGAACGGACGATTGGCGCGCGCCCGTGCCTAAGAACGGTCACAATGCGGTTCGCAGAATCACCGTTGGGGATGGCGTCGCAACGGTTGAGCCTGCAGGATTGAGAAGATCCGATACGCACCGGCTCGGCCAGCGCTTTACCGGCCCGATCCGGAACCG
>CAZHDI010000198.1:0-2768 GCA_964531285.1 uncultured Alphaproteobacteria bacterium
GCATGCTGGCCGCCCAGGTCCTGGTCAAACTCGATGAGTGGGTGGCCGCCGACGACGCGCTCGACCGCGCCCGAGCGGCGATGAACGAGTCGGAACGGTCTTACGATGCCGCGCAGACGGCGGTGCTGGATGCCCTGGCGCGCGGCGTCAATGACTATTATCCCGGCCAGCCCTATGTTCTGGACGATCAACTCCTGGATCTGTCCCTCTCGGCCACGGCCAATCAGGGGCTGGTCGATCAATATCGCGCCGCCCTTGATCGGGTGAATGCGCTGACCAACACGGTGACGACGCAGTATCGGGCGCTCGCGCTGACCCGCCAGGGGATGGAACTCGCCTGCGGCGAGACGCAAGGCAGTGGCGCTGCAGGGTCCGTCATCACGGGCGGTGGGCCTACGGCGTCGGGCCCGCAGACGCAAACCCAGCCCGGCGGTGCTGTTCAGCCGGCTCCTGCCGCCTCCGGCGATGTCGTGACCAATATCAGTGACTGCCGCGCATTGATGCACGCCAATTCGAAGCGGACGCTGAAAAACTGGGGACCATTGATCGGCGCGCTCGAGCGCTGCCGGACGGAACCGGGCCAGCCCTATACCGTCTTTAATTTCTGCACGGGGCGGGCATATGAGGGCGAGATCATCTGGTCGCAATGCGTGGGTCGGACGGGCCATGAGGCCCTCAAGAAAACCCTGGCGAAGACGCAGCGCGATCAGCGATCGGCCTGCGAGACATATGGCGGATCTCGGTGCGACCCGGTCCTTGTGATGGTGCTGCCGAAGGTAGAGGGTCAGCCATGGCCCAGCCCGGGCGACTACGATTGAGCCGCGCGGGCGTTCAGCGTAGGGATCAAATCGGCAGATCCCCCAGGGCGAAGCGGACCTTGCCGGTCGCCTTGTATTCGCTGATCGCGCGCTCCGCGATCCGCATCTGATGGATCTCGTCGGCGCCGTCCGCGAAACGGGCCCAGCGGGCCTGTTGGAACATATGCGCCAGCGGCGTGTCGGTCGAATAGCCGAGCGCGCCGTGAACCTGGATCGACCGGTCGATGATGCGGTTCAGCGCATTGGCCACGAAATGCTTGGCCATGGATACCTCCGTCCGGAAATCAGCGCCGATATCGATCTTATAGGCCGCGTGGAGCACCATCAGCTTGCCCTGATAAAGCTCCATGGCGGAATCCGCGATTTTCCACTGGATGCCTTGCTTTTCGGACAGGTAAGAGCCGTGCGAAAACCGCTTGGTGGACCGGTCGATCATCATTTCCAGCGCGGTTTCGGCCTGACCCAGCCAGCGCATGCAATGGGCCAGACGCGCCGGACCGCGCCGGGCCTGGCCCAACAGGTGCCCGCGCCCGCGCCCGCCGAGGATCTGGTCGTCATGGACGCGCAGATTGGTGATCCGGATCTCCGAATGGCCGGTGGACCCGTGCATGGTCTCGACCTCGCGTACATCCTCCCAGCCATCTTGAGGCAGGTCGATGATGAACGCGGTATTGGCCGCCTGCGGAATATCGGGCCGGTCCTCGGTGCGGCTGATCAGGATGGCGAAGGTGGCGCGCCGGGCGCCGGAGATGAACCATTTGTGGCCGTTGATGATCCAGTGATCGCCGTCCTGGACGGCATGGGTCTGGATGAGGGTCGGATCGGACCCGGCGACTTCGGGTTCGGTCATGGCGAAACAGGACCGGGCGCGCCCTTCGATGAGCGGACGCAGATAGCGCTCCTTCTGATCGGCGGTGCCCCAATGCAAAAGCGTGTGCATATTGCCTTCGTCCGGCGCCTGACAGTTCAGCGCGAAGGGGCCGAAGCGTGAGCGCGCCGCCTCGGCCTGGACCATGGCCAGTTCCACATGGGACAGCCCCATGCCGCCCCAGTCCTTGGGCATGTGCGGGCACCACAGTCCGGCCTCATGGGCCGCGATGCGCATGCGGATCACCGCGTCGCGCAAGCTGTCGTAGTCGTCTTCGTCGATGGCCGCTTCGGCGGGTTTGACGACGGTCTCGATAAAGTCGCGCACCTTGACGCGGACGGCTTCAAGGTCGGGCGACAGGCTGAAATCGATGGCCATGGCGGCGTTCTCCCAAGATTATTCCGTGCGTCTTGGGGAGAAGTGTGCGCGGGGCGCCGGAGGCTTGTCCAGCGGGCGCGGCGTCAATCGGCGGCTTCGCGGCCGATGGCCAGGAATTTGGCGCGGCGCTGGGCGCGCAACTCATCGCTGCTCAAGGCGGCAAGGCCGCTCAACTGCGCCTCGATGGCATCGCCGGCGGCCTGCATGGCCGTCTCGGTGCCGCGATGGGCCCCGCCGACCGGTTCGGGCACGATTTCGTCGATCACTTTCAGCTTGTAGAGATCCTGGGCCGTCAAGCGCATGCCGGCGGCAGCGTCCTTGGCCTTTTCGGCGGCGTGCCACAGGATCGAGGCGCAGCCTTCCGGCGAGATCACCGCATAGACCGCATGTTCCAGCATCAGGACCTTGTTGGCCGCCGCGATGGCGATGGCGCCGCCCGACATGCCCTCGCCGATAATCACATTGATCAGCGGCACACCCAGCGACAGGCAGCAGTCGGTGGACCGGGCGATGGCCTCGGCCTGGCCGCGTTCCTCGGCGCCGACGCCGGGATAGGCGCCGGCCGTGTCCGCAAGGGTAATCACCGGCAGATTGAACTGGCCGGCCAAGGTCATCAGGCGGATCGCCTTGCGGTAGCCCTCGGGCCGGGCCATGCCGAAATTATGGGTCAGCCTCGATAGGGTATCCGAGACATTTTCCTGCCC
>CAZHDI010000199.1:0-2728 GCA_964531285.1 uncultured Alphaproteobacteria bacterium
TCCTTCAGGCACAGCTGGAACCAGTCGCGGCAGGTGATCCGGTTGCCGGTCCAGTTGTGGAAATACTCATGGGCGATCACCGCTTCGATACGCTCATAATCGAGATCGGTCGCGGTCTCGGGGCTCGCCAGCACCAGGGCGGCATTGAAGATGTTGAGGCCCTTGTTCTCCATCGCGCCGGCGTTGAAATCGTTCACCGCAACGATGTTGAAGATGTCGAGGTCGTATTCGCGCCCATAAACCTCTTCGTCCCAGGTCATCGAACGCTTGAGCGCGTCCATGGCGTAATCGCACTGGGCCTCGTTGCCGTGCTCCGTATAGATCCGTAGGGGGACGGTCTTGCCCGACCGGGTCGTGAAGGTATCCTCGATATGGCCGAGATCCCCGGCCACCAGGGCGAAAAGATAGGCCGGCTTGGGATGGGGATCGTGCCATTCGGCAAAATGGCGCCCCCCATCGAGCGGCCCGGCCGGTCCCGGATTGCCGTTCGACAGCAGCACCGGATAGGCCTCCCGGTCGGCGGTCATGCGGACCGTGTAGATGGCCATCACATCGGGGCGGTCCAGGAAATAGGTGATCCGCCGGAACCCCTCGGCCTCGCACTGGGTGCAGAACTTGCCCCCCGACATATAGAGCCCTTCCAGCGCCGTGTTCGCCGACGGGTCGATCTCCACCAGGGTTTCCAGGGTGAAGCGCTCGGGCGGATCGAGAAGCGTGAGGCCGGTCTCGTCCACCGTGTAGCCGGTTTCGGGCACCGCCGTGCCGTCGATGGCGATTTCCTTGAGCGTCATGTCCCGCCCATCAAGGCGCAACGGGCCGCTGGTACCCTGACGCCGGGCCATCACAAGGCGCGCCGCGACAAGCGTGGCCTGGGGCTTCAGATCGAAATCGAGGGTGACGGCGCTGATCGAAAAGGCCGGCGGCTCGTAATCCGCCAGGTGGATGGTTTTGGGATCCTCGGTACGCATGACACTCTCCACGGGCGTTCGGCCACAGACACATGGCCACAGGCGGTTGGCGGGCGCCGCAACGGAGCGCGCGGGCCCGGACGGCGCGGCTTGACCGTCACAGGTGCGCGCCGAAGGGGCGCCGGGGGACATCTGAGCGTTGTCTTACCATAGATGCACTCTTTATAAGCAAGTGGGGGATCGCGCTTGGCATCACGATCCGGCGGGTGCGCCGGCAACAAGATTGCAAACCGATGATGACAAACGATCCTGACCGCACCGCCGCCGATCCGGCCCTGTCTCCTGGCGCCGGGAGCGACGATGAAGTCGATGTGGAACGCCAGCTCGGCGCGCTGATCGACGATGTGCACCGCCTGCTGACCCGCACATTCGACCGTCGCATGGCCAAGCTGGAACTGACCCGGGCGCAATGGCGTGTGCTGACCTTCCTGATTCGCCAGGACGGCATGACCCAGAGCGCGCTGGCCGATCTTCTGGAAATGGAGCGCGCCCCGCTCGGACGGCTCCTGGACCGGCTGGAGGAAAGCGGCTGGGTGCGCCGCGACGCCGATCCCGGCGACAAGCGGGCCAAGCGGGTCTATCGGACCTCCAAAGTGGATCCGTTTCTCGACCGCCTCAAGGATGACGCCCATGACGTCATCTCCATGGCCCTGGGCGGGGTCGACGGGGCGGAGCGCCGGCGCATGATCGCCGGGCTGTCGCGCATCAAGGCCAACCTGCAGCAAAATGAGGCAGCCAGCGCATCCCAGGATGACGCTGCGTTCGAGACACCCGCCGCCGCGCGGGGCCGTTTTTCCGATCTTTAGCGCCTTTTCACCCGGGCCTGCCCTGCTATCCTTCGCGCCAGGACACTGACGGGACCCGGCCGGGTCCAAAGCCCTCAGTCCGTGCGGGAGGAAAGATGAATTTCGATTTTTCAGAGGACCAGAAGTTCCTCAAGGATCAGGCACGCAAGTTCCTGACCGACCGCTGCACGCCCGATGTGGTGCGCGGTGTGCTGGAGAGCGACGCCCCCTATGATGCCGCGCTTTGGAAATCCGTCGGCGAGATGGGCTGGACCGGCACGGTGATCCCGGAAGCCTATGGCGGGCTCGGGCTCGGCTATCTCGAATTGTGCGTGATCGCCGAAGAACTGGGCCGGGTCCTGGCGCCGGTCCCGTTCGCGTCGTCCGTATACCTCGCAACCGAGGCCCTGCTGCTCGCCGGCTCCGAAGCGCAGAAACAAAAATGGCTGCCCAAGCTCGCCAGCGGTGACGTGTTCGGCACCTTTGCCATGTCCGAAGGGGCAGGGGTCGCGGGCCCGGCCACGATGACGGTTCAGTTCGACGGTGCGACGGTGACCGGCGAAAAGCTGCCCGTGCCCGATGGGGCGTCGGCGGATTTTGCCGTGGTCGTCGCCAAGTCGCGTGCCGGCACCACCGACGACACGGTGGACCTGGCTCTTGTCGATCTGAATGGGCCGGGCGTGACCCGCGAAACCGTGAAGACCCTCGATCCGTCGCGTCCGCAGGCCCGGGTCCGGTTCGACAAGGCGCCGGCCGAGCGGCTTGGTCCGTCCTCGGAAGGCTGGATCCTGGCGCGCCGGGTGCTGGACCGCGCGGCGGTCATGACCGCGTTCGAACAGCTGGGCGGCGCGGATGTCTGCCTGGACATGGCAAAGGCCTATGCGCTGGACCGCTATGCCTTCGGGCGCCAGATCGGTTCGTTCCAGGCGATCAAGCACAAGCTCGCCGACATGTACATCAACAACGAACTGGCCC
>CAZHDI010000200.1:0-2669 GCA_964531285.1 uncultured Alphaproteobacteria bacterium
GCAAGGATCCCAGATCCGAGCCGGTATTGGGTTCGGTGAACACCGCCGTTGGCAGGACCTCGGCGCTCGCAATGAGCGGCAGCCATTTCTGCTTCTGCTCTTCGGTGCCGCCCAGCAAAATGAGTTCCGCGGCGATTTCCGAGCGCGTGCCGAGCGAGCCGACGCCGATATAACCGCGCGACAATTCCTCGGACACGATGCACATGGCGATCTTGCTCATGCCGAAGCCGCCATACTCCTCAGGGATCGTCAGACCGAACACGCCCAGTTCCGCCATCTCCTTGATCGTCTCCAGCGGGATCAATTCGCCGGTCAGATGCCAGTCATGGGCATAGGGCAGGACCCGTTCTTCCGTATACCGGCGGAACTGGTCGCGGATCAGATCGTCCGTGTCCTCCAGGCCCGCATCGCCAAAACAGGATGCGCCGTAATTTTCAACCAGGAGTTTGGCGACCCGGGCCCGCACCGCCGGTGTGTTCCCCTCGGCCGTCAGATCGGCCGGCACCGCGTCCCAGAACGCCTTGGCCGCGTCATGGCCCAGGTTCAGGCTGGAGAGCCGGACGAATTCGGTCTGGCTCATGGGAATGCCGCCCATGATCTGGGTCAGATATTCGGCAAAGCAGATCTGAAGCTGAAGCTGCTCCATCTCGCCCAAGCGCCCCTCGCCGTGGAGGCGCCGGGCCCAGTCGTCCATCTGGACGAGCGTATCCACATAGGTCTTCAGCCATGCCAGACCGTGGGCCGCCTGCTGGTGCCGGTCGAGAAGCACGCGGGACAGCTTGCCGTTCTCGCTCACCAAGGCGCGCACGCTCTCGGTGGCGGCGGCGAGGAGCGTCTCGGACGCCTTGGCCGACTGGCCGGTCTTGGTCAGCAGGTCGCGGATCACCAGATCGCTCATGGCACTCTTTCCCTCACATCTCATTGCGTCGCGGCCCTGAGTGTAGACCGCCCATCCCGGCTTACAACTGTTGTACGGCGGGGTGGCTAACATTGTATAGGGATGCCATGCGCGGCCAGTTGGCGCGTTGCATCCATCACACGCGCCCCGCGGCGTGGCGCCGAAGCGCAAATCAACCGCCGGTCCGCCACGGCCCACCGGCCGATGTCCGGGAGCGCGCCCGATGATCACCACCGCCCGCCTCACCTTACGCCGCTGGGAGCCGCGCGATGTCGACCCCTGGGTTGCCATGAACCAGGACCCCGACGTGATGGCCTATTTCCCGGCGCTCCAGACCCGGGAGCAGAGCACCGAACAGGTCGCCTCGTTCAACGCCATGCTGGACCGGCACGGCTATACGGTCTGGGCCACCGAGACCCGGGACACCGGCACGTTTATCGGCTTTGTCGGGCTGATCCACAATGATATGGCCGATCTGGCGTCCGACGGCGTGGAGATCGGCTGGCGCCTCAATCGGGCGGCCTGGGGCCATGGCTATGCCAGCGAGGGCGCGCGCGCCGCTCTGGCCTTCGGCTTTGAGAACATCGGTGCCCGCCAGATCGTCGCCATCACCGTTCCGGCGAACCGGCGCTCGCGCGCCGTGATGGAGCGCATCGGCATGACCTATGCCCCCGGCGAGGAATTCGATCACCCCCGGGTTGCCGCCGGCAGTCCGCTCCGGCGCCATTGCGTCTATCGTCTGTGGCAGGACGACTGGCAGCGCGCGGTTGGATAAGTACTCCGTCACGCCCGCGCAAGGCGGGCATGACGCAAACCAGACAGGACCATCGATCGTGGATCCCCGCTTACGCGGGGATGACCACGTCAGCACACGGTGTTTACCGCCCCTTGCCGAGAGCCGCGCTGACTTCCAGCACGTCTTCGTAGGAGCGCAGGCCCGCTTGCGGCGAGGAGCACAGCACGGCCATGTTGCCCGGCAGGTGCTCGTTCTTCCACATCTTGGTATGGGCCTTCGGGATGTCCTCCCAGCGGAAGACTTCCGACATGCACGGATCGATGCGCCGGTCCACGACGAGCTTGTTCGCCTGGGATGCCTGCATGAGATTGGCGAAGTGGCTGCCCTGCACGCGCTTCTGGCGCATCCACAGGAAGCGGGCGTCCATGGTCAGGTTGAAGCCGGTCGTCCCGGCACAGATCACCACCATGCCGCCGCGCTTCACGATGAACACCGAGACCGGAAAGGTCGACTCGCCCGGATGCTCGAACACGATGTCCACATCGTTGCCCTTGCCGGTGTATTCCCAGATCGCCTTACCGAATTTGCGCACTTCGCGCATATAATCGCCAAAGCCCGAACCGTTGACCGGCGGAAGCTGCCCCCAACAATCGAAATCCTTCCGGTTGATGACGCCCTTGGCGCCCTGGGACATGACGAAATCGATCTTGTCATTGTCCGACACCACGCCGATGGCGTTGGCGCCGGCGACCGCGCACAGCTGTGTGCCGAACACGCCGAGGCCGCCCGAGGCGCCCCAGATCAACACGTTCTGGCCCGGCTTCAGGATATGCGGGCGGTGACCGAACAGCATCCGGTAGGCGGTGGCCAGGGTCAGCGTGTAGCAGGCCGCGTCTTCCCAGGTCAGGTGTTGCGGGCGTGTGAGAAGCTGGCGCGACTGAACCCGCGTGAATTGGGCGAATGAGCCGTCCGGCGTCTCATAGCCCCAGATCCGCTGGGTCGGCGAGAGCATCGGGTCGCCGCCGTTGCACTCCT
>CAZHDI010000201.1:0-2536 GCA_964531285.1 uncultured Alphaproteobacteria bacterium
CTGTTGGTTTTCGTGTTGTTTGTTCGTCCCCATCTCCAGACCGCTGATCCCTGACAGCGCCGCGCAGGCGGCGCCCTTAAACGGCGCGCAGCGCCGTTCGAATTTTTTTGGCGGTCACGCCTTTCGATGAGCGAGCGACCGCCGGTGCCTCTCGGGCGTGATGACCAAAGTATCGAGGACATGGCCGCGCAGACCCCAGCTGTCGGCGTGGGAGACGTAGGATGTCCAGCCTCTGATTGCGGCCTCAAGCTCGGCAAAGCTGATCCGGCCCGCGTGATATTCATCGAGGCTGCGGCGCAAGCGCCGATGGGTCGCGCGGACCTTTCGGGCTTTGACAAGCCGGTGGGTCGGATAGACCACATGACCTAGCCAGGGGATACCGGTCCCGACCGGCTGCACCTGCGCCCGGCTTTCGTGGATGATGAGCCGCAGCATCGCGAGGCGCTCCATGACCGCCGCCTTCCACTCCCACAGCTCCCGCTTGCTGTCGCTGAACAGCGCGAAATCGTCCACATAGCGCAGATAGGCCCGGCAGCCGAGGCCGCGCGTGACGAACTGGTCCAGGGGATGCAAATAGCAGTTGGACCAGAATTGGGAGGTCAGATTGCCGATCGGCAGACCGCGCGGGCGCAGGATCGATAGCAAATCGTCCTCCGGAAAGGGTGCGTAGTCGAAGGCGTCATCCAGAATACCGCGGCCGCTCTCGACGATGGCCGCGACCAGATCCATCACGTCGTGTTCCCCGATTTGGCGGCGCAGAATATCGAGGAGGATTTCGTGGTCGATGGACGCGAAATGCTGTCTTATATCCGCACGCAGACAATACTGGTAGCTGCGCGCGAAGTCCTGGAGCCGCTCGATCGCTTGATGCGTGCCCTTGCCCTTTCGGTTGGCGAAGCTGTCCGGGATAAACAGCCGTTCGAAACGCGGCTCGATGATGAGGCAGAGCGCATGCTGAACCACCCGGTCGGCTACCCCAATGGCGCTGATCTTGCGCCGCTTCGGGTCCTTGATGTGGAAATGCACATATTCGCCGGGGCGGTAGCGGCCGGTAAACAGGCGCTCCCGAAGCCCGGTCAGTCCCTCTTCCGCCCGGTAGTCGAAACGGGCGGCGCTCTGCGTTCCCCGCTTGCCGCGCACGGCCTTTCGCCATGCCAGAACCAGATTGTCCCACGAGCATAGCCGCTCGAACGCCGCGCTCATGGACGAGGCAGGCGGCGTTGGGTTTGAACTCTGTTCGGACGGAGGCATGGACATGGATGCGGACATGGTGATCTTTACCCGGACCTTCGACCTTCTCGAATGGCTCCTGCCCAAGTCGGAACGGTTTCCACGCGCCTATCGGGCGACCTTGACCTTGCGCCTGATGAATGCCGCGCTTGACCTACAGGAAGCCCTGGCCAGTGCCGAAGCGCGCACCGGACGCGGACGCCTCGCGGCACTGCGCGACGCCGATGCGGCATTGGGGCGCCTGCGGATCTATCTGCGGCTCGTCCATCGCTGGCACTGGCTGACCGACGGCCAATATGCCCATGCCGGACAGCTTGTCGGCGAGATCGGGCGGCTTCTGGGCGGCTGGCTCAAAAGTACAAAGGCATGAGAAATCAGGACCGGCGGGGCGTCAGGGGAGCGGATCCGGCTGACGCCCCTGTTCTCTATGCGCCCGGCGATCATTTACGATCCGCGCGGACGGGACACACCCGCGCCATCTTCCCTCCCTCGCCTCGGTCCGCAAACCGTGGTCGGCGGACAATACCGGGGCCTCGCCCGAAGCGGCGTGAACCGTCGGGCGGACAGATCCTGCGACGCGTGAGGACCCAAAGAAGGGGCGGGGAAGATGTGGACGAACAAACAACACGAAAACCAACAGTGTTGTTTCGGTTGTTGGGATGGTTCCTGTTGCGGTTTGCCACACGTGCGGTGTCCTGATTGTTGTTCCAGGACCCGCCCCGCAAAACACGGGACCCAATTCAACGGGCGGCCCCACCGCCTCCGGCTGGAACCGGCATTGACAGGATAGCGCACGCGCGCCTGGCACAGCCCAAAAAATTCGAACGGTGCTGCGCACCGTTTAAGGGCGCCGCCTGCGCGGCGCTGTCAGGGATCAGTGGTCTGGAGATGGGGACGAACAAACAACACGAAAACCAACAGCGTCGACTCGGTCGTTGGGACGGAGCCTGCTGCGGTTCGCCACACGTGCGGAGTCCAGATTGTTGAGCCAGGACCCGCCCCGCAAAACACGGGACCGGTCGGAGACCTCGAACGCCGTCTCGTCAGGCGCATCGAAGATATTCCGGCACCATTCCCAGAGCGTTCCGCCCATGTCGAGCAGGCCATGGGGCGAGGCGCCGAGCGGATACATGCCGACGGCCGTCGTCCTTTGCAGATCGCTTTCCAGCGTATTGGCGCGCCATGGCTCCGCCGCCGGGTCCCAGTCTGCCCCCCAGGGATAGACCCGTGCCGGATCGCCGCCGCAGGCCGCCAGTTGCCACTCCGCCTCCGTCGGCAAACGAACCTCATGCCCGAACCGATGGCT
>CAZHDI010000202.1:0-2429 GCA_964531285.1 uncultured Alphaproteobacteria bacterium
CCGGCAGCGCCTCAAGTTCCGCCAGATCCGTGGGCCCCAGAAAGGCGCGCACGGCGTCCGGGTCGCGGACATCCTCGAGGGAGACACCGCTGCGGCCGATTTCGGCGACGGTTTCGAGAACCCGTTCCTCCGACCAGGCCCGGCTCGCCGCGCGGCCCGCGTCCTGCCAGTGATCCGCCGCCTGTTCGATCTGAGAGCGGAGCAAAAGCGCCGCGCTGTCCTCACGCAGCCATGCCACCAGCGTGCCCCAGACCCGGAGCAGCGCCTCGTGGGCGACGTCGAGCACGGTTTCCTCGCCTTCCACCTTTGAAACCAGGAGGCGCTCATTGACCAGGCGATTCAAAATGTCCGTACACGACGGCGGCATCAGCCGCCGGGGAGCGGGCCGGCGTGTGAACTGGCCGTCCTCGCCGACCTGGACGAGACCGAACAGGGCGCGGCGCAGATCGCGCAGACGCGGATCGTCCGCCGACAGACCGGCATAGCTCTCCGCCGCCAGCGCATCGTCCGCCGCCTTGGCGATCGCGCCTTCGACTTCGCCGAGATCCGTATACGCCTCAAGGGTCAGCCGGCCCGTCGCGGCGCATTTCTCATAAAGCTTCTCCAGCGTATAGGCGAGGAGCGGTAGAGCATCCGCATAGGACGTATCGCTCGCCATGCGCTCGGCGAGGCCCGGCTCCAGATCGAGGCCGACGCGGTCCGCCGGCCCTACGATGACCTCGCCGAACCGCTCGCGTGGCAGGGGATCAAGCGGGATTTCTTCGTACGAGTCTGCCGCACCCTCGAACAGCTGGAAGGCATTGAGGAAATCCGAGCGCATGGTCGCCAGCACGGTCAGCCGGCTCCCCGGCGTGGCCGAGGCTTCAAGAAGACACGTCAGCATCGCGCGGGTCTGCGGGCCCTTCGCCGTGCCGAACACTTCTTCAAGCTGGTCGAGACACAAAAGCACCATGCCCTCGACGCTGCCGAATGCGGCCAGAAGATCCGCACAAAGAGACTGCATCCCATCCGGCGTTCCCAGCCCGGCACGGACGGTCTTCGGGTCGGGCTTTTGGCCCGCCTTTGCAAAGGCCTCGGCAAAGGCACGGGTCAGTCCGTCGAAACCCTGAGCGGCCGTCACGGGCGGCACGATGACGAAGGGCGCCGGCCCATCCTCACCGGTTTTGCGCAGCTGCGGCAGGACACCCGCGCGCATCAGCGAGGATTTCCCGCAGCCCGACGCCCCGAGGATCACCAGAAATCCACGGGCATGGCCGCGCCGCCTTCGGTTCAGCGTCTCAATGACCCTGTCGGTCTCCGCGACCCGCCCGAAATAAACAGCCGCATCGCTCTCCTGAAACGCCATGAGGCCCGGATAGGGCCGCGCCGGCGGTTTGAAATCGAGCGCCCGCAGGCCCTCCTTCCGCAGCCCGTCGAGCAGGCGGCGATTGGCCTCGTCCTCCGTTATTTCGGCAAGATCGAGCGCCTGTCCGTCTTTCAGAAAATCCGGTATTTTCGAGGTGTCGAGATCCGCGGCGCGCAGCATGAAGATCCGCTTGCCCCGCTCGCGCGACAGCATCGCCTCCGCCACGCACCAGGGCGAGGAGAGCCAACCATTCGAGCACAGGACGACTATCCCCCGGCTCCGGCGCAGGGACCGGTAGAGATACTGCTCCCAGTCGGCCCCCGCATGAATGCCGTCATCGGGATGGTTGTCGAGAAAGACACCCTCATAGCCCGCGGCCTTCAGCGCCGCATGGACGCGCTCCGCCCAGGCCTTGTCTTGCGTCTTGTGACTGATGAAGAGCGTGGCCACCGGTCCCCCCTTGCCCGGTACGGGCGCATTGGCATGTCATGCAGCTTAAAGGTCCGGAAATCGCGCGTCCAAATAGTCGCGGGCCGATATCCCCCATTCGATCCTGCCGACAGCCCCTTTCCGAACGCGGAGCATCAGGACGGCGCCGCTTGCTCCGGCGGTCGCAGGGAGGATTACTTCGCCCGGGAGACCGTTAGCAGGGCGTCCGCATAGACCGCAAGCTCACCGCGCAGCTTTTCGAGTGCATCCCGGAATTCGTGTTGCTGCGGCCAGTTGGCCTCGTGCTCGCGCTCGCCGGTCCCTGACGGTCTCAGGCCTTCTTAATCCCTAAGGATCGGGTGCCATTTCGACAGAAACGGCCTGAGGCCAGTGTTGAGCACTTCGATCGCAGCCCAGCCCACCGACGGCTCGGAAATGCCGACCTTTGGGCCGCCGCTTTTCAGAACCTCGCGCGTCGTGCCGAACAGGGCATAGAGGGACGACAGGGCCTCGCGGCTCAAACCCTCGTCGCGGCCGAGCGGCTGCACGGCGATGCGGGTGGCAAGTTCGATGTAGAGCAGCCACGCCGCCGTCTGTTCCGCCCGGTCCGGCTCCCATTCGACCAAACCCAGGCCGAACGGCAAACTCGCCCTCA
>CAZHDI010000203.1:0-2365 GCA_964531285.1 uncultured Alphaproteobacteria bacterium
GTCCATACGCGCCACATCGCCCGACCGCAGCCAGCCGTGAATGAACGGCTCGGCCGTCGCCTCCGGCTTGTTCCAATAGCCCTTCACGACATTGGGACCCTTGAGCCACAACTCGCCGATCTCGCCGTCCGGGAGCGCCTCGCCGGCCTCATTGACGATTTTGGCATCATTGACGGGAAGCGCGATTCCGACACTGTCCGGATGCGTCTTATAATCATCGCCGAGATTCTGGCTGACGGCGGACGAAATCTCCGTCAGCCCGTAGCCGTTCCCGGGCGCGGCCTTGGGAAACTTCTCGGCGATGCGGGCGACAAGCTCCGGCGCGGCCGGCGCGCCGCCATAGGAGATCGTCTCGACACTGGACAAGTCGAACTCGTCAAGACGCGGATGTTCCAGTACCTGCCAGGCGATGGCCGGGACGCCGCCGAACTGGTTGACCCGCTCGCGCTCGATGAGCTGCATGGCCTCCAGCGGTTCCCACTTATAGATAAGCACGACCTTACTGCCCGCGAACAGGGTCGGCACAACGATGGAATGGCAGCCGGTGGCGTGAAAAAACGGCACCGAGAGCAGCATGGCCCGCTTCGGGGCATTGGGATCGGGCGGCTGGGGCACCTCGCCCCGGCGCAGCAGGGCCCGCGCCTGTGAGCACTGAAGATTCATCAGATTGGTGAGGATATTGCGATGGGTGCCCAAGGCCCCCTTGGGCCGTCCCGTTGTGCCGGAGGTATAGAAGATCGTCGCATTGTCCTCCGGACTGAGATCGACATCCGGCAGCTTGCGGTCCGGCAAGGTGTTGTAGGCCTTGGCCGGGCCGATCAGGTCTTCCATGCGCTCGGCGATGGGCGGCAACGGGCCCCGCACCCGCGCCGCGATCAGGCCGCGCAAATTGAGATCCGGCAGATGCGGCACCAGCCGGTCGACCCGTTCGCCGTCGGCAATCACGACCTGGGCGCCGCTATCGGCGATGCCGTATTCCAATTCCGGACCCGTGCCCCACGCGTTGAGCGGTACCGCAACGCCGCCAATAGCCGTCACGGCCCAGAATGAGACCACCCATTCGGGAAAATTACGCATGGCGATCGCCACACGGTCGCCCTTCAGCACGCCGAAAATCTCTTTGAGTTCGCGCGCCAGCGCTGAAACCGCCTTGAAGTGATCGGCGAACGAGATCCGCTCATCCTCGTAGACGAGATACGGCAGATCGCCGTGGGCGCGGCTCAACTCCAGGACATGACGCAGGGTCGGCGGCTGGTTCTTGTAGGTCCGGAAGGTCACGCCATTGATGACGATTTCTTCCATCTCGAACGGGGCGCCGGGCGCGGTCAGGAACGCGTGAGCTTCTGCCATAGACATGGCCGGATAGCCGGGCGTGGTGGCAAGGGTCATCGGTCGGGCCTCCCTGGGACAATGGCGGCGGGCCGGTTCGGCCTCTTGTCACGGCGCAGGCGCCGGTGCATGCCCATTGGCGCATATTCGAACCCAGGAGGGCAACTGGTTCGCGCCCGCCAAACCCGGTACAAAGACGGTCATGAGCGATCATCGAACACTGCAAACACCCGCCAGGATCGGCGTTGTCAGCTTAGGCTGCCCCAAGGCCCTGGTGGATTCGGAACGGATTCTGACCCGCCTGCGGGCCGAGGGCTATGCCGTCTCGCCCAGCTACGAGGCGGCCGATGTGGTGCTGGTCAACACCTGCGGCTTTCTGGACAGCGCCCGGACGGAGTCTCTCGATGCCATCGGCGAAGCCATGGCTGCGAACGGCCGGGTCATCGTGACCGGGTGTCTGGGAGCCGAGGCCGATGTGATCCGCGCCCATCACCCCAATGTGCTGGCCGTCACCGGGCCCCATCAGTATGAAGCCGTTATGGCGGCGGTCCATGAGGCCGCCCCGCCGCGCCACGATCCGTTCGTCGATCTGGTGCCGCCCGAAGGCATCCGGTTGACCCCGCGCCACTACGCCTATCTGAAAATCTCGGAGGGCTGTAACAACACCTGCACCTTCTGCATCATTCCGGATCTGCGCGGCAAGCTGGCCAGCCGGCCGGCGCGCGCCGTCCTCAGCGAAGCCGAGAAGCTGGTCGCGGCGGGCGTCAAGGAACTGCTGGTGATCTCCCAGGACACGAGCGCATATGGCGTCGATCTGAAATATGCGGACAGTCCGTGGCAAGACGGCACCGTGCGCGCCCATTTCGTCGATCTGTGCCAAGCGCTGGGAGACCTGGGGGCCTGGGTGCGCTTGCATTATGTCTATCCCTATCCCCATGTGGACAAGGTCATCCCGCTGATGGCCGAGGGCAAGCTACTGACCTATCTCGCCATTCCCTTACAGCATGCTAGCCCGCGGGATCTCACGGCCATGCGC
>CAZHDI010000204.1:0-2301 GCA_964531285.1 uncultured Alphaproteobacteria bacterium
GATGGTGAGCGCAGCCGGCGGGTTTCAACCCGCCCTACGGGTCTGCGCGGCCCTCCATCCGTAGGGCGGGTTGTAACCCGCCGCTCCGAACCCGCCACGGGTTCTGGGGCTGATGGTGAGCGCAGCCGGCGGGTTTCAACCCGCCCTACGGGTCTGCGCGGCCCTCCATCCGTAGGGCGGGTTGTAACCCGCCGCTCCGAACCTTCCCCGGGTCCTGGGGCTGATGGTGGGCGCAGCCGGCGGGTTTCAACCCGCCCTACGGGTGATGTCGGCAAGCGCCCTTGCCACATTGCCGGCGCCGGGTTGTATTTCCGGATGACCATCCGACGATCTGTCGTAGGAGACACCCATGGTCCACCGCGATTTACTGTCTCGCCTCGTTGATGTGGATTTTTTCCGCGGCAAGGGTGGGGATGAGACGCGCGACGGCGAAGAGGATGTGATGTTCGGCATCCACCTGGATGTGAACTTCAAGCCGCCCCGCGACGGATCCCATGTGTTCATGACGACCCAATACGGCCCCCTCGAAGTCCGTGTGTGCCGCGCGGAGATCGAGCTTGAGGGCCATGGCTGCATCATCCCGCCGCGCAGCCAGAATTTTCGCGAGGTGATGGCTGATGTGGCCCGCATAGTCGATCAGGTCATGACGGCGGCGGATGAGGCCGCCGGAGCCAAGCGCCCGTGGTTTTCCGCGGCCCGCAAGCTGGGCCAGGCGATCCGGGAGGGCAAGGGCGTCCTGAAAGGCGGGGAGTGTCTTGATACAGAGCACCGCAGCGCCCGATGGGTGATCGAGCATTCTGAATGGTCGCCAGGCACACCCGGCCAGGTCCAGGTCCTCAAGGGCAGGATCAGCACCCGGGACCATATGCGCAAGGTGCTCGCCAAAGCCCACGAGGACGCGGCCATGCGGCCAAACCAGCCACGCCATGTGGTGCCGAAGCTGCGCCTTGTCCTTTATGTGGATGTGGCCGGCGATGCTTCCGACAAGGCGTGCACCCGAACCCGCATGACGGAAGATCTGTCGACCAACAAGAAAGCCATGATTGCCGCCCTGTTCCAGAAGGACGAGGGAAATGTGATAGAGGGACGACCGATTCTGCGTGAGGGGGAGACATTGTCCGATGACTGAGGCTGCGCTTGCGCTCGATCCCGTTCTTACAGCGGATATCAACCGTGTTCTTGATGCGCCTACGGACCGATTCACGGATCTGGTTCGCCTGGCGGGCCTGCGGCCCGATCGGGATTTTCGCGATATCAATCTCCAGGGCATCACGCTTGAGGATGAGGATCTCACCGCCCATGGCCAGGGCAGCGTGCCCTTCGACTTTTCCGGCACGGACCTGCGCGGCGCCCGCCTTGTCCGGGTCAATCTGCCTGCCAACACATTGGCGGTTGCCGATTTTCAGGGTGCGTATTTTGAGGATGCCTGCCTCGAGGGAGAGCCTGTAGCGCCCGAACAGATGCCGGATTTTGCGTCTTTTCGGGAGATGAAGGGCGGGCCGGAAATGGTGGTGATCCCGGGGGGCACCTTTTTGATGGGGTCGCCGGAGGATGAGGAGGGGCGAGACGATGATGAAGGGCCGCAGCATGGGGTGACGGTGCCGCGCTTTGCCATGGGGCGGTTTGCGGTGACCTTTGAGGAGTATGATGCCTTTTGCGAAGAGACGGGGCGCGAGCGTCCCGGCGATGAAGACTGGGGCCGGGGGCGCCGGCCGGTGATCCACGTGTCCTGGGACGATGCCAAGGCTTATTGCGCCTGGGCCTCGGATCGGACGGGGGCGGCCTATCGTCTGCCGTCTGAGGCGGAGTGGGAATATGCCTGCCGGGCCGGGACGACCACGCCGTTTTTCTTTGGGGAGACGATTTCCACGGATCAGGCCAATTACGACGGCACCTTCACCTACGGAAACGGCAGGACAGGGGAGGACCGGCAGCAAACGACCCCGGTGGGGACGTTTCCGGCCAACGCCTTCGGCCTTCACGACATGCATGGCAATGTCCGGGAATGGTGTGAGGATCCCTGGCACGACAGCTATGTCGGTGCTCCGGCGGACGGCTCGGCCTGGGTTGTAAACTCGACCGAAAGCAACGCCCGTGTGGTGCGCGGCGGCTCCTGGTTCAGCGATCCCATCACGCTCCGCTCGGCGGACCGCAGCGGGTACGGGCCCGACGGCCGGAACTTTACTATCGGTTTGCGTGTTGCGAGAACGCTTTAGCCCTTTTCCCTTTTTCCTTTTCCCCTTTGGGCGGGGGTCCAGGGGGCTTGCCCCCTGGTCGGCCGAGGCAGTTGCAACCCCGCGT
>CAZHDI010000205.1:0-2276 GCA_964531285.1 uncultured Alphaproteobacteria bacterium
GCCGAAGAAGTGTCCTCGCCGGCCATGTGACCGGACGAACATGGGACCGGACGAACATGGGACCGGACAAAACGGCTTAGAGATAGAGAGAAGGGGCGGCGCAAGGCGTCGCCCCTTTGCGTGTGTCCGGCCGGCTGATCTGCTGGCCCCAGCGGATGCGACCGCATTTTCGGCCGGTCTCGCCGTCTGTTTGTAAATCGTAAAAATCGGACTTGCGCGGGGCGGCATAAGGGCCTATACGATGCCCCTCGAACATGACAGCGGCAAACCTTTGGGTTTGACGTTCCGGCGCGCATCCTTGTGGTGGCGTCTTCGATGGGGTGGGCAGTAGGCTCCCGCGTTGACGGCTTTCCCGGCTGACCGCACGGCCTAAACGGCACCCGTCCTCGATCTGTCATAGAGATACCAGCCCAGCGGTCCGGCTCCAGAACGGGGTGGACCGCATGGGTATGCGTCGCGGTTTGCGCGGGGCATGGGAGTGGGCCGATGGTCCGCGGACACGCATTGCATTGCCGGACGGAACCGGCGGAAGAGAGACGAGCACCGATGCCCACGATCAACCAGCTCATTCGCAAGCCGCGCCGCGCGCCGGTCAAGCGGAACAAGGTGGTCCACCTGCAGGCTTGTCCGCAGAAGCGGGGCGTGTGCACGCGCGTCTACACGACCACGCCGAAAAAGCCGAACTCGGCGCTTCGGAAGGTCGCGAAGATCCGCCTGACCAACGGCTATGAGGTCATTGGCTACATCCCGGGCGAAGGTCATAACCTTCAGGAGCACTCGGTTGTGCTCATCCGCGGCGGCCGCGTGAAGGATCTGCCCGGTGTGCGCTACCACATTCTGCGCGGCACGCTTGACACCCAGGGTGTGAAGAACCGCAAGCAGCGCCGGTCGAAATACGGGGCCAAGCGGCCGAAGTGAAGTTTGGGGGCGGTTCCCGGTGTGGGCCGCCCTTGTCCGTTGGCGCTGCCTGACGATTGGGCGAGGCGCAGGGACGAAGAGGAGAAACACAGATGTCGCGTCGCCATCGCGCCGAGCGCCGTGAAGTTCTGCCGGATGCCAAGTTCGGCGACATTATCGTTACGCGGTTCATGAATTGCCTGATGTATCACGGCAAGAAGTCCGTGGCCGAGGGCATTGTGTATGGCGCCTTCGATCAGATCCAGGAGAAGACCTCCCAGGATCCGGTTCAGGTGTTTCACGAGGCGCTGGAGAATGTGAGCCCGGCCATTGAGGTGCGCTCGCGGCGCGTCGGGGGTGCCACCTATCAGGTGCCGGTCGATGTGCGTCCGGAGCGCCGCAAGGCTTTGGCGATCCGTTGGCTGATCAATGCCGCGCGGGCCCGCAATGAGCGGACCATGCGCGACCGGCTGTCGGGCGAGTTGCTCGATGCGGCGCAGAACCGCGGATCGGCCGTCAAGAAGCGCGAAGACACCCACAAGATGGCCGAGGCCAACCGGGCGTTCTCGCATTATCGCTGGTAAAGCGGCACCGAACCAGAAGTGCCGGAGGGCGGACGGGTTTCGGCCGGTTCGCAACAGGGGAAACGGGTCAGAGTGCCGGGCAGTTTGCACAGCCCGCTCTCGATGGCCCCGACGAATGGAATTGGCTCGGCTGACAGCTGGCGCACGAGGTTTGAGACATGACACGCAAAACTCCGCTCAGTGAATACCGCAATATCGGCATCATGGCGCACATCGATGCCGGTAAGACGACGACGACCGAGCGCATCCTGTACTACACGGGTGTGAGCCATAAGATCGGCGAGGTCCACGACGGCGCGGCCACCATGGACTGGATGGAGCAGGAACAAGAGCGCGGCATCACGATCACCTCGGCGGCCACGACCTGCTTTTGGAACGGCAAACGTCTGAACATCATCGACACCCCGGGCCACGTGGATTTCACCATTGAGGTGGAGCGCTCGCTTCGCGTGCTCGACGGCGCCGTCGCCGTTTTGGACGCCAATGCCGGCGTCGAGCCGCAGACCGAAACGGTGTGGCGGCAAGGCGACAAGTATCGGGTTCCACGGATCATCTTCGTCAACAAGATGGACAAGCTGGGCGCCGACTTCTTCCGTTGCGTGGAGATGGTGAAAGATCGCCTCGGCGCGAAACCGGTTCCGATCCAGCTTCCGATCGGTGCGGAGAACGATTTCGCCGGCCTCATTGACTTGGTTCGCATGCAGGCCGTGGTTTGGAAAGACGAATCCCTGGGCGCCGAGTTCGAATACAAGGACATTCCGGACGATCTGAAGGATCAAGCGGAAGAGTATCGCG
>CAZHDI010000206.1:0-2111 GCA_964531285.1 uncultured Alphaproteobacteria bacterium
GGGCTGAGGCTGTGTGAAAACTCAAGATGAGGTATGCTTCCGGCAAAGACCGGAGGCGGGCATGTCGGGCTACATCGAAGGGACGGATCGGGGGCAGACGACGCTGTTTCCGGAGCGCCTGGAAGACTGGATCGACGAGGACAATCCGGTCCGTGTCATCGACCTCTTCGTGGACGAGATCGATCTTGCGGAATTCGGTTTCGCGCGCACCTTTCCAGCGCAGACGGGGCGGCCGGGCTACCACCCGTCGGTCCTGCTGAAGCTCTTCATCTACGGCTATCTGAACCGGGTGCCGTCCAGCCGGGCGCTGGAGCGGGAGGCGGGACGGAATGTCGAGGTCATGTGGCTCACCGGTCGATTGGCGCCGGACCACAAGACGATCGCCGACTTCCGGCGCGACAACGGGACTGCGATCCGCAAGACCTGCGCGCGGTTCGTGGAGCTCTGCCGAAGGATAGGCGTTCTGAAGGGCGAGTGTGTCGCGATCGACGGTTCCAAGTTCAAAGCCGTGAACAATCGCGACAAGAACTTCACCAAGAGCAAGATCGCCAGCCGGATCGCGCATCTCGAAGCCAGCGTCGAACGCTACATCGACGAGATGGTCCGGGTCGATCGTCAGGAAGAGGGCGAAGCGCGGATCGAGAAGCTCGCTCATCTCGGCCGGCGGCACGGCCGCATTCGGCAGGAGATCCAGCGCCTCCAGGACATGGACCGGGCGGTGAAGAGCGCGCCGGACAACCAGATCTCCCTGACCGACCTGGATGCCCGTGCGATGGCCACGAGTGCGAAGGGGAGCGGGTTCGTGGGCTACAACGCGCAGGCCGCGGTGGACGCCGAGACCCATCTGATCGTGACGCATGACGTGATCAATGACGGGCATGACCGCGAGCAGCTGTCGCCAATGGCGAGAGCGGCCAAGACCGCGCTTGGGCGCGACGAGATGAGCGCGGTGGCCGACAAGGGTTACTTCAGCGGCCGGGAGATCCTCGCCTGCCACGAGGACGGCATCACCACGACCCTCCCCCGGCCGGAGACCTCGGGCAACCGGGTCAAGGGCAAGTATGTGAAGGCCGACTTCGCCTACGACGCCGGTGCCGATGTCTATCGGTGCCCCGCGGGTGAGACGCTGACATACCGGTACACGACAGAGGAAGACGGCCTCGTGCTGCGACGCTACTGGGCCAGTGTCTGTCAGAGTTGCCCGCTCAAGGCGCGATGCACCACCGGACGGGAGCGCCGGATCACCCGATGGGAGCACGAGCACCTGGTCGATGCGATGCGCGACCGGATGAGCCGCGATCCCGCCCTGATGGCGCTCCGCCGCTCGACCGCCGAACACCCCTTCGGCACGATCAAGGCGTGGATGGGGGCGACGCATTTCCGAATGCGACGGCTCAAGCACGTCCGCACCGAGATGGCGTTCCATGTCCTCGCCTACAACATCAAGCGCATGATCGCCCTGATCGGGGTACGGGGTCTTCTGGCCGCCATTCCGGCCTGAGTTGGTCCGCTCAGATCAGATAGGCGGCAGAACGTACCGAGAAAGCGCAGATAACGCGCTTCTCCGCCCGATAGCGCGCCACACCGGCCCGGAAATTGCGAACTCACGGGAAGCCGGCCGGGCACCCGTAGCGAGCAAAATTGAATGAGTTTCCACACAGCCTCGGCTCTCTGCCGTCATCTGGCGGCATTGTCGCATGGCGGCTTCGTCCCGCATTGCCGACACCGTTCAGGTCGACCCCAACGGCGACACCACGGTGATCCAAGGACGGCAGGAGGCTTCTTCCATGCCGCCTCTGTTCTGGCCCGACCACAAGCGTCTTGACCGCATCAAGTATCTGTTCCCGAAGCCGCGCGGGCTAGCGCGGTCAGACGGCCGCACGGTTCTGTGCGGTATCATCCATGTCATGCGCAACAGCCTGCGCAGGCGGGATGCGCCGGCTGAGTATGGGCCGCACAGTTTAAGGGGGCCGTGATCCCAGCGGGGCCGCGTTTGCCCCGGGAACGCCCTGCAATCGGGTCGCCAGGTGGTCCGCTTAGGCGTCTTTGCACCATCCGCCGGAGACTGCCTGGACCTGCAATGGCGATCGAACGCGAACGGCGGCTGGATC
>CAZHDI010000207.1:0-2092 GCA_964531285.1 uncultured Alphaproteobacteria bacterium
GGCGTCTGGTTTCAATCGAGGGCAGGGACCGCCGCCCGCGCACCGCGCGGCGGTCGCGTCCCGATTCCCGATAAGGATACTGCCTATGACCCAATCCGATCCCGCCGCCGGCCTCGCCAGCATGACCGGCTTCGCGCGCAGCGAAGGCAGCCACGGGCCCTATAGCTGGGCCTGGGAGCTCAAAAGCGTCAACAATCGCGGTCTCGATGTGCGCCTGCGGGTGCCGGGCGGCTATGAGGCCGTGGAGCTGGAGGCCCGCAAGCGTATCGGCCAGCGGTTCAAGCGCGGGTCGATCCAGATCGGTCTGCAGGTGACCCGGGCCGAGGGCGCCAGCCAGTTGCGTGTCAACGAGGCAGCGCTCGATCAGGTGCTCCAGGCGGTGCAGCGCCTGCGCATGAGTGTCGAGGCTGGCCCGCCGTCCATCGACGGGCTTCTGGGCCTGCGCGGTGTTCTGGAAGTCCAGGACCCGGACGAGAACGAGGATGTGCGCACCGCCCGCAATGCGGCGATCCTGGAGAGTTTCGAGACCGGCCTTACCGCCCTGGCCGCCGCGCGGGCCGAGGAGGGGGCGGCCCTGGGACGGGTGCTGACCGGTCAGATCGACCGGGTGGCCGCGCTGATCGGCGAGGCGGAGCAACTGGCGGCGCTGCAACCGGATAAGATCCGCAAGCGCCTGGAGGATCAGCTCGCCCAGCTTGTGAGCGCCTCGGCCACGCCGCTGCCGGAGGAGCGCATCGCCCAGGAAGCCGCCGTCCTGATGACCAAGGCCGATATCCGCGAGGAGATCGACCGGCTCAAGGCCCACACCGTCGCGGCTTGCGATCTTCTGGCTCAGGGCGAGGCGGTCGGACGCCGGCTCGATTTCCTGATCCAGGAGTTCAACCGCGAATCCAATACGCTGTGCGCGAAATCGCCGGACATGGCGCTGACCCGGATCGGGCTCGACCTCAAGGCCGTCGTCGATCAGATGCGCGAGCAGGTCCAAAACATCGAGTGAGCGGGAGGCCGGACATGTCGATCGAGCGCCGGGGCCTGATGTTCGTGCTGTCCTCGCCGTCCGGGGCGGGCAAGTCCACCCTCGCGCGCCGTCTGCTCACCAGCGATCCGCAGATCGATTTGTCCGTGTCCGTCACGACCCGCAGCCCGCGCCCCGGCGAGATCGAGGGCCAGGACTATTTCTTCCGCTCCCATGAAGAGTTCGAGCGCCTGGTCGGCGAGGGGGCGTTCCTGGAGCATGCCCATGTCTTCGGCAATCGCTATGGCACCCTGAAGGCGCCGGTCGAAGCCGCTCTGTCTCAAGGCCAGGACGTGCTGTTCGACATTGACTGGCAGGGCGCCCAGCAGCTTGAAAACAACGCCCGCAGCGATCTGGTGCGGGTGTTCATTCTGCCGCCCTCCATGGAAGAACTGGAACGCCGGCTCAGATCCCGCGCGCAGGACAGCGAGGAGGTCGTGGCCCGGCGCATGGCGGAAGCTTCGGACGAACTCAGTCATTGGGCGGAATATGACTATGTGCTGGTCAACCGCGATATCGACCGGGCCCACGCCGAAGTGACCGCGATCCTGACGGCCGAACGGCGCCGCCGGGCCCGCCAGACCGGCCTGTCTGCGTTCGTCAAGGACCTGCGGGCCCGCGCCCGGTAGAGCGAGCGCCCCGAATCGGGGGACCCGAAAAGGGGGGGCTGGGGTACCGGACGAACCGAGCGCTCAAGAGGCCCTTACGCGATAAAGAATTGATCCGCATAAGGCAGGCTGTCCGGATCGTCCATCAAACGGCCGATGGGCTCGGGCGCACTGTCCGTGATCCCGGCATCGCGGTCGGTCAGATAACCGATGAATTCCGGGAGAGCGCCCAGCCCCTCGATCGGATCGGGCGAGATTTCCCGCTCCAGGAAGTAATCCTTCATCCCGGAAAAGGAATCCGTCGGCTCCGGTCCGGGCTTCGGGGCAAAGGCGAAGGGCTTGTCCGCATCGATGTCCGCCGGTCGAGGGGCACCGACCGCCGCAACGGCGGCGGCGGCCAGCGGCGCGGTCTGGGGCGCGGTCTGGGGCGGCGTCGCGGGCTTGGGGTCCACCGCTTCCCAGGTGACGG
>CAZHDI010000208.1:0-2054 GCA_964531285.1 uncultured Alphaproteobacteria bacterium
TGGCAATCGAAATCACCAGACGCAGATTGGCCTCGACCATTTCCTTCTTGGCCTGGCGGGCTTCGCGCTCACCCTTCTGAACCGTCTGGACGATGCGGCGGAACTCGGAAATTTCCAAACCCGTCTCCTGGCTGACGGTTTGGATTTCCTCCCGGATCGTTGTCACCGTGTCTTTTTCGCCGGAGACGAATTCCTTCCACCCCTTGGCCTTGAGGCGGCTGACCCGGCGCATCCAGGCCGGCTCCAACTCGTTACCGAAATACTGCTTGAGATAATCCTCACGCGGAACGCCGTAAGATTCCGCCAGGCGCAACAGCTTGCCTTCCATCACCACAAGGCGCTTATTGATGTGGTAAAGCTGACCGACCAGCGCATCGATCCGGTTATTGTTCAGCTTCAGTTTTTTGACGAGATCGACAATTTCGTTTTTCAGCTTGGTGTAGCGCTTTTCCTGGGCCGGGGTCAGTGCCTTGTTCTGAAGCGCCGCTTCCACCAGCGCGTCCTGAAGCTTGCGGAGCTTTTTATAGGACGTGGCGATGGCATCGAATGTTTCGAGCACGGACGGCTTCAGATGCGCTTCCATGGCCGCGAGCGACATGCTGTTGTCGTCGTCATCGCCATTGTCGCCGCTGTCGTTATCGGAATCGTCTTCAGTCGCGGACGCCTCGCCGGACTGCGACTCGCCATTGGCATTGTTGGTGTTGGTGTTGGTGTTGGTGTTGGACTCGTTGTCGTTATCGCCGTCCGGTCCCGCGCCATAGGTCGCATCCAGATCGATGATGTCGCGCAGCAGGATCTTGCCTTCGTTCAATTCATCGCGCCACACGATGATCGCCTCGAAGGTCAGCGGGCTTTCGCACAGCGCACTGATCATCGTCTCGCGACCGGCTTCGATCCGCTTGGCGATTGCGATTTCGCCTTCGCGCGACAACAGTTCAACGCTGCCCATCTCGCGCAGATACATGCGCACCGGATCGTCCGTGCGGTCCAGCTCGTCTTTCTGGGTGGTGACAACCGCGCCGCTCTCTTCGCGGGCCGTCAGGTCCTTGCCGCCCTCTTCTTCCTCGTCATTGTCGCCGTTGTCCTCGGCTTCCTCGACGACATTGATGCCCTGCTCGTTGAGCGAGGCCATGATGTCCTCGATATGCTCGGAGGACACTTGGTCGGACGGAAGCACCTTGTTGAGTTCGTCATAAGTGACGAACCCGCGCTGCTTGGCGGCCTTGATCATTTTCTTGACCGCCGCGTCGGTCATGTCGAGGAGCGGTCCGTCCTGCCCCTCGGCACGCTCCGCACCGTCCGCCGGGGTGGCTTTCTTGGCTGTGGTTCTTGCTTTGCTGCGTGTGCTCACGTTGGCCTCGCCTGTTCCAAGGGTGCGGTGCCGCGCCGGCAACACCGGTCCAGCCCGCCCCGCTGGAGCGGGCACGGGCCACCGGCTGCTGCGGCCCCGGCTGTCTCGGATCGCGGGTCCGGCCATCCGTCCTCGCTGCCGCCGGCCATGCCGGACCTATTGGCGGCGCTGTGGGATCGGATAACCGGCAGACCAGGATCGCCGCCGGAACACCATCTCATCTCACCGGGGAGCGTTGGACCGACCCTGCCGACCGGTCCAACGGCACCCCCTACGCATGTCCAACCGCTTGTGCCGGGCCGCCTCGAGGACGGTCAGCCGACGGGCGGCCTCGCTGTTGTGACCACCGTCACAAAATGCTCGCTTCTGACAGGCGCCGTGCCACAACACAGCCGCCTGCCCATCGTCTGATCCCGGCTCGGCGCTACGCCCGCCGGGCGGTCCCTTGCGAGGCCCGCTCGATTTCGCGGCGCACCGCGATCAGATGCGCCTCGGTTTCGGGCGTCATATCCGTCAAATAGGCGTCGAGGGCACGGGTAAGAGCGGATCGTTGTATTGCCAAGAAGTGATGCTGGCTCATCATGTCCTGCCACATGGCGTCGAGACTATCGGCTTGGCGATCCACAGACCGGGTCTCCTCCAGAGCTTTGTGCCGCCGGACGAACCGGCACTGCTCAATCTCGGCAAGGGCTGACCCTAATCC
>CAZHDI010000209.1:0-1938 GCA_964531285.1 uncultured Alphaproteobacteria bacterium
GCCCAGCGAGATGGTGCCGGCCGTTCTTTCCGACGCGCGGGTCGGCAATGATGCCCGCGGCAAGATCGGTAAGACCGAGGGCGTCGTCCAACTCCCGGTGCAGGCGCAATCCGCCGTCCGAACTGATCGAGGAGCCCCGGAAAGCGAGCTTTCCCGTGCGGTTAAACTGGAGCCGCAGAGCCCCCGTTTCCTCTTCACTCACCTGGCTCACCGCCAAGGCCCCGCCCCACCATCGCTAAACCGTTGTTATCGCGAAAATAACACATCCTGGAAGCGGCCCGGAGAAAACTTCATCTTGGGAATGCGGGGTTGGATTCACAGCGGCGTGCGGAAGATGATTAAGTTGAAGACCCGTTGCAAGGGCCCTAAGCATCATGCAGATGGCAGCTCGCGCTGCACGAGGATGTTGTAGCTGATCGAGATCCGCTCGCCGGTGCCCCTGTAGGGGTGCACCTGGTGCTTGAGCCAGCTCGGAAAGAACACCATGAGCCCGGGAATTGGGTCGATCATCATCCGCCCCTCGAGCACCGAGCCGGGCAGGCGGATCATGTTGATGCCGACCCGCGGGTCCAGCAGTTCTAGCTTGCCGTTGTGAGGCCCCCCCTCGGCGAGCCCGGTGCAGCTGACGTAATAGACGCCGGACCAATGCGCCTCCGGATGGTCGTGCACCGTGTTGTAGTGACCATCGCGGGAGACGTTGGCCCAGGCCGACATCGAAAAGCCGAGGCGCACCGGGCCCGGGTCCGGCGCCGCCATCGTCACGGCGGTGAGATCCTTGGCGAAACCAGTCAGCCGCTCGCGGAAACCTTTGGCCGCAGGATGGTCCCATTCCAGGAGATCGAGATCCGAGTGCCAGCCGCCCGCGTTGGATCGGCTGAGCCCTCCGGAGGCGGCTTCCTTCTCGAGGATCAGCGCCCTTAGCGCTGCATTGAGATCGCCGCTGTCTGGCCATTCATAGGTGGCCACCGGCGTGCCGAAGGCCATCGCCGTCCGGCCCTGGGCAAGATTTCCCGTCACGCCTGCGCTCCGCCGCACGCCATGCTGCGAGGCTCAGGCCTTTTCCCGGCGCCGAAAGAGAGAGACGCCCGCAAGCGCGGCGACGCCTGTGAGCAAGCCGATGGCAGCGCCCGGCAGCGGCACTTCGGCCGAGACGAAGGTGACCGAGATGCCCTGTCCTGGGCCGAAGGCAACGACTTCGGTTTGGTCATCCGAAACGTAGGTCAGAAAGATCTGAACCGTGAAATCCTGCGTGAAGTCGAACCCCGGGAACTCCGCGAGCACATCGATGTCGGTAAACGTGACCGGATCCGGCGTGACCAGGTCGGTCTCGAAGAATTCGAGATTGGTGTCGCCATTGAGCGTGAAGGCGATGCTCGAATTGCCGGTGCCGTTCTCGGCCGCTGTGTCTGCGACGTTCGAAATCAGCACCTGCTCAAGCGTGCCGGGGCCGTCGAAGCCCTCGAACTCGATCACCTCATCGGATCCGAAGAAATCGAAGGGGGTAACGAAGAGGAAGTAGGGCGATGGCCCCTGCGTGGTCGTCGTCGCCGCGGTCGCATCGCTCGCCGCACCGGCCGCGATCATGGTGACGCCCGCAAGCGCGCCGATGGAGAATCTTTGGTCAAACGCCGGTGCCATATCTCGCCCTCTGATTGCAGGACCAATGCCTGAGTCGACCGTGAACATAGTGCTCTCAGAGTTCCGAAGCCATCCAATTGTCCTATTGGATCGGCCCAAGAATCCTCATGCTGCCCGTGGTGAGAACGCTGTTGTCAGGCCCGAAGCGGCCGTCCGGTGCGGTGCCCACGATGTCGCGTTTGGGCTCTGGCACTAAATCGCTTCGCGATAGTGGCGGCGGGGGCTGAGCGTTTCGATTGAGCTGGAGTGGACTGCCCCCACCGAGTGGTCCGGTTGAATTGTTAGTGCATGACCGGCCTC
>CAZHDI010000210.1:0-1898 GCA_964531285.1 uncultured Alphaproteobacteria bacterium
GCCAAGCGGCACTTGATCCCCAAACAGATCAAGGCCCACGGGCTCAAAAAGGGCGAATGGTCGATTTCCGATACCGCGCTTATGGATCTCGTGCGGTATTACACCCGCGAGGCCGGCGTGCGGAACCTGGAACGGGAAATCGCGAACCTGACGCGGAAGGCGGTCAAGGAGATCATCACCACCAAGGCGACCAAGGTGACCGTGACCCAGCGCAATCTGGGCAAATATGCCGGTGTGCGGCGCTATCGTTACGGCGAGGCCGAGGGCGAGGATCAGGTCGGTGTGGTGACCGGTCTGGCCTGGACCGAGGTCGGCGGGGATACCCTGTCCATCGAAGGCGTCATGGTGCCCGGCAAGGGCAAGATGACCACGACGGGTAAGCTGGGCGATGTGATGAAAGAATCCATCGACGCGGCCCGGTCCTTCGTGCGCTCACGGAGCGTCATGCTCGGGATCAAGCCGACGGTCTATGAGAAGACCGACATCCATGTCCATGTGCCTGAAGGGGCGACGCCGAAGGACGGCCCGTCGGCGGGCGTGGCCATGGCAACGTCGATCGTCTCGGTGCTGACCGGCATCCCGGTCTTGCGGGACGTGGCGATGACCGGCGAGGTTACCTTGCGCGGGCGGGTCCTGGCCATTGGCGGGCTGAAAGAAAAGCTTCTGGCAGCCTTGCGCGCTGGCATCAAAACCGTCCTTATACCAATCGATAATGAGAAGGACCTGGCCGACATTCCGGACAATGTCAAAAAGGCCCTGACCATTATCCCTGTGTCGACCATGGACGAGGTGCTGTCTCATGCCCTGGCCCATGCACCGACGCCGATCGAATGGCAGGACCCGGATGACGATGACGTTGCGCCCGATCTCGCCAAGACGGGGCCTGGCCATCGTGACGGCGATCCGCTGACGGCGCACTGACGAGGGTGGGGTCGACCGGAGCCATTCGGTGTGGCGGGGCCGCCGTGCGCGGCCCCGTTGCGATTCGCGGTGTCTGCCTCCCGATTACATCATATGTAAAGACGGAAAATCGCAGAATTCTGCGGTTTTTTCCTTTGACCGCCGCGATAGGCGCAGACTAGGCTCACGATCTCTGGCAGGGCGTGTGCGGTCGATGGTCGCAAGGCAGGGCCGGACGGTGTCCATGCCGGTCATCCGGCCATGGACCGGCCGCCCACGGGGACCGGTGGCAATCCTTATGCGGATCGCTTGTCGGGCCCTCATGTTTGCGTCGCATCTCATGTTTGTGTCGCATAATGCGCCGCCAGCACCGTGTGTATCCATACGTCGTATGTCATCCATGCGCCGTGTGCATAAAGGTCAATCCAACCCGAGGGGACGATTGTGAATAAGAACGATTTGATTGCCCGCGTCGCCGAACTGGCCGAACTGCCGAAGGCGGACGCCACCAAAGCTGTCGACAGCGTGTTCGACGCGATCACCGAAGCCCTCAAGGAGGGCGACGAAGTCCGTCTCGTCGGTTTCGGAACATTCGCCGTGACCAAGCGGGCCGCCAGCGAAGGGCGCAATCCGCGCACCGGCGAAGCCATCAAGATCCCGGCGTCGATGCAGCCCAAGTTCAAGGCGGGCAAGGGCCTGAAGGACGCGGTCAACGAGTGACCGGCGCGGCGGCCGGCTACTGCGCCGGCCGCGTGCGGCTTGCCGCTGACGCATGTGATATGGCGTGCATCTGAATCCGCCTCGGCGGGTGGGGCGCGTGCAGATGATCGCGCGGCCCCGTATCCATTCAGGACGCCGGCGCCGGATTGTGCCGTGTCCGATTTGGCGTGGTGTGCACCGGCACGGCGCTGTAGACTGTTGCTTGGCCGGTCGACGGTCGCGCGGGCGGTTAGCTCAGTTGGTAGAGCGCCATGTTTACACCGTGGATGTCGGGAGTT
>CAZHDI010000211.1:0-1876 GCA_964531285.1 uncultured Alphaproteobacteria bacterium
AAGGCCAGGATCAGATCGTTTCCGCTGCCCGTGACGATAAGATCGTCCGGGTCGAGGCCGGCACCGAATTCGATGACGTCGGCTGTGGACGTGTTCGCGGAGCCGCTGTCGGACACGGTGTCCTGACCGAAGCCGACCCCGAAAACATAAACATCGTTGTTGCTTCCCCCACGCAGGGAATCATTGCCCTCAAGGCCCACAAGCCGGTCATCCCCGTTCAGGGCCTCGATGGTGTCGTTGCCCCAGCCCCCGGTCAGGGTCTCGGGGTCGTTCGTGCCCGTTACGGTTTGCGGTGCGGCGGATTCGAAGGGGGCTCCGTTAAAATTGCCCAAGGTCAGGGCACTGAGCGAAATGTCCTTCAGACGGATGAGCTGGCGCGCATCGTCGAGGTCATGGACACCGATATCCACAAAATACACATAGGTGTCGGAGCCTTCCTGCCGGGCCACGACCTGGCCCAGCAGGCCGTCGGCGAGGCGAATGTCCAGCGTATCGCCGAGATCGCCGGTCTCGAAATCCACGATGGTGGTAAGGGCGGCCTGATCATCGAGTTCGGGCACGAAAAACGCGAACACATCGACGGTCCCGTTGGTCCCCGTCAGGGTCCGAGGCAAAGCCGTGCTGCCGGTCCCGCCACTGTTTGCGCCGCCGCCACCCTCGCCGTCGTCGCCCTCGCCGTCGTCGCCGGTTCCCCCGTCGCCCCCATGGTCACGGCTGAACAGCGGATCCGTAAACGGATTGAAATCCGGGGCACTCGGGAAAAGAAGCTGTTGGGCCTCCTCCTCCGTGACAAGGGTGGCCGCGAGGTCATCGGCCGTGAGCGTTGTGCCGTCCTCAAAGACGAATTGATCGATGGGCTTGCGGGGTGGGCGGAATTGGTCGGGGATGAGCAGCTGGTCCTCGCTGCCCAGGAAGCGCAGCAGGAGATCCTCGCCCTCCCGCACGGCGACAAGATCACTGGACAGAATGCCGATGCCGAAACGCACCGTGTCGAATGATTGGCTCCACAGGAACGATTCGATGATCTCATCGCGCCCGTCGCCGGGATTGAAGACATAGGTGGTGTCGCCCTGGCCCCCGGCGAGGCGGTCATTGCCTTCATTGCCGTCGATGACCGCGTCGATCGCGCGCTGCGTGCCCAGATCGATTGTGTCATCATCTGCGCTGCCAGTCGCCGCCAGGGCAATGATGTCCGCAAGGGTCCATGTCTCGCCGGTTGCGAAGACGAATTCTTCGATCAAGCCGTCGCGGCCGACATTGGCGAACATGTCCCGGATGGTCACGCGCTGATCGGTCCCGGCAATCCCGATGACGAGATCGGTCGGCCCGACGGACAGCACACGGATGTCTCCGGGCAGGATGCCAGCCTCGAAACGGATGCGATCGATGACGCCCGAATTGGCCACCAGCTCGACATCGGCAATCGTGTCCTGGCCGTCGCCGAGACCGATGAAATAGGTGTCGCCGCCCGAATGACCCTGGAGCAGATCATTGCCGAGGCCGCCGTCGAGCACATCCGGCCCGCGCCCGGTCTCAAGGGTGTCGTTGCCCTCGCGGCCGAAAATGGTGGTGCCGGGTTCAGCGCCCTGTGCCGGTGCACCGGACGGGATGATGATGTGGTCATCGCCGTCCGTCGCCGGAATGCCGCGGGCGAGGCCCGCGATCGACAGGCTGCGCCCATCGAAAAACCTCAAGGTGCCGACAATGGCATCCGGGTCCCCCGACGGATCGACAAGAGTGAGACGATCATCGCCTCCGGAGACCAGTAGGATGAGATTGCCGTCCGCGTCCCGCTTGGCTGAAATGTCCTCAAGGGCGATGCCGCCGCCGAACAGGATGGTGCCGAAACCATCCGCACGCTGCGCGGACTCGATCC
>CAZHDI010000212.1:0-1867 GCA_964531285.1 uncultured Alphaproteobacteria bacterium
GCAGCAGCGGATGGATGCGGATATGGGTGCCGGCCGGATAATCGGTCTTGTACTGATCCCAGAATTCGGGCGGCTGGTCCTGGAAATCCCACTGACCCTCTTCGCTCCGCGGGCTGAACACCCGTTCCTTGGCGCGCATGGATTGCTCGTCGCGCCGGATGCCGGCGATCAGGCCGTGAAAATCATATTTCTTGACCGCGGCTTTCAGCCCCTCGGTCTTACGTGCCGCGAAGCGCGACGCGGGCGGCAGGGTCTCGTCCACGGCTTCAAGCGGCGGGCACTCGTCCGCGATCATGTTGAGATCCCACTCCTTGGAATACTGATCGCGGAAGGCATAGGTCTCGGGGAACTCGGCGCCGGTATCCAGATGCATGACCGGGAACGGCAGATGGCCGAAAAACGCCTTGCGCGCCAGCCAGATCATGACGTTGGAGTCCTTGCCCAAGGACCACAGCAGCGCGATTTTATCGAGCCGGTTGAAGGCTTCGCGCAGAATAAAAATGCTCTGGCTCTCGAGCTGGTCGAGTCGGTCCATAGCCTGTCTCACTTTCCGTTTGCCGGACTTTGTGCCGGGCCTTGTGCCGGGTGGCTGGATCCGAACCGCTGGACGGTCCGGTGCCCGAGACGCTCGGGCTGAGCGGGGGCGCACCTTAGAAATAAGCGGCCGCGCCCGCTCCTCAACTGCCGCCTACATAATTCCCGATGCGGCGCGATACAATACTGGGAATTACAGTATTCTACTGTATTTCGGGGTTCTGTGGTGGATAACCACTCACGATGCGGCCCCGCGGCGCCAGCGGTCCGGTTCAAACGGCCCGTTCGGGTTGGGCGTTGGCGATTTCAGCGATGATGCCGTCCACCACGTCATGGACAAGGCGCTCGTCCTCGCCCTCGCCCATGACCCGAATGAGCGGCTCGGTGCCGGATTTGCGGACCAGCACCCGGCCGTGGGTGCCGAGGCGGGCCTCGCCGTCCCGGATCGCGGTTTGAACCGCATCGCTTTCCAGCGGCGAGGCGCCGGCCCGGGCATCGAAGCGGATATTCTTGAGCACCTGCGGAAACGGTTCGAACACCCGGCAGACCTCACTGGCGGGACGGCCGTCCCTGAGTACGCAGGCCAGCACCTGAAGCGCCGCGATCAGCCCGTCGCCCGTGGTGCTGTAATCGGACAGGATCATATGACCGGATTGTTCTCCGCCGAGATTGAAGCCGCCGTCGCGCATGCGCTCGATCACATAGCGGTCGCCGACCTTCACCCGGTCCAATGTCAGTCCCAGACCCTCGACATAGCGTTCCAGGCCCAGATTCGACATGACCGTGGCGACGATTCCGCCGCCCTGCAAGCGTTGCTCGCGGGCCCAGGCCGCGCCCACCACGCCCATGATCTGATCACCGTCGATGATGGTGCCGGTTTCATCGGCAATGATCACCCGGTCAGCATCGCCGTCGAGCGCGAGGCCCAGATCAGCGCGGGTCTCCAGCACCTTACGCCGCATCAGGTCGGTGGCGGTGGAGCCGCACTCCCGGTTGATGTTGAACCCGTCGGGCTGGGTGCCGATCGCGATGACCTCCGCGCCCAATTCCCAAAGAACCGCAGGCGCGACCTTGTATGCGGCGCCGTTGGCGCAATCGACGACGATGCGCAGACCGTCGAGGCGCAGATCGCGGGGAAAGGTGGATTTGACGAATTCGATGTAACGGGCTTGGGCGTCGTCCACCCGTTTGGCGCGGCCGATTTGCGCCGGAACGGCCAGACCCTCTTCCGTGCCCTCGGCCATCAGCCGCTCGATTTCGAGTTCGGTCTCGTCGGACAGTTTGTAGCCGTCCGGACCGAACAGCTTGATGCCGTTGTCGGCATAGGGATTGT
>CAZHDI010000213.1:0-1818 GCA_964531285.1 uncultured Alphaproteobacteria bacterium
ATACTGGCCGTATCCAGTTGGCTTCTTGGTTGTTTTGATTGGGGCGCTGTCCCTGGCCTATTGGACAGTCCGCCGTGTTGCCCGCCGGGGCGCGCGCTGATTAAGCGTCGAGGGTGACAGTGTGTGACGCAGTGCGCCGCTGGCGGCGCACTGCTTGTAGCAGGAGGTTAAGATGGAGTGGCTCAGGTTTACGGCGCTCGGCGCCGCGCTATCGGTCCTCTTGGTCTATTTCGGTCTCCCTCCAGCGCTGCGGGCGATGGGCTTGCACCAGCATTACGAGATTCCCGAGTTTGATTTGCCGGGTAAGCGCGCTCTTGTGATTACCACAAGTCACGACACGTTGGGCGAGCCGGGACGCGCCACTGGCGTTTTCGGCTCGGAGATGACCATCCCGTACTATGCGTTTCTGGATGCGGGCCTTGACGTGGATCTCGCGTCAATCAAGGGCGGTGAGATCCCCATTCAACCCTGGTCGATGAGCTGGCCGCTGCGGGCGAGCGATGATCGCCGGTTCTTGAAAGACCCCACCGCCATGGAGAAGCTGCGCAACTCCATTCCGATTACAGAGGTCGCCGCGTCGGACTACGACGTCATCTTTATGGCTGGCGGATGGGGCGCATCCTACGATCTGGCTCAAAGCCCAGCCTTGGCTGAGGTGATCACGCAGGCAAACGCCGAAGGAGTGATCATTGGGTCCGTTTGCCATGGCGCACTCGGGTTGGTGAACGCGAAAGATGTTGACGGCTCGCCGTTGATCGAAGGCCGCCGCGTGACGGGTGTCACCGATAAGCAGATCAAAGAACTTGGGATATCGATTACCCCGATGCACCCTGAAACGGAACTGCGCGCCGCAAAAGCTCGGTTCGAAGCACAAACGGCGTGGCGCGATTTCTTCGCCACACACACGGTCGTCGACGGCAACCTGGTGACGGGCCAGAACCAAAACAGCGGCTACGAGACCTCCCATCGTATTCTTGAACTGCTCGCGGTGCAGTAGGTGGGCGTGCGTGGGCGTGGCGTTCCCACCGCAGGTGTTGCGCTCATCGTGGTCGGCGCAGCCTTAGCGCTGTGGCTGCTCCTGACGGCCCAGGCTGCGCGCGACGGCGCTTCGCGGTCATGCGCCTTCGGACATAGCGACCTTGGCGGGTTCGTCGACATTCCTGGCGGCGGTTTCATCATGGGGGCGGACCCGCTTTACCCGGAAGAGGGGCCGCCCGAACGCGTCTTTGTCTCACCGTTTCGCCTGCAGACGCACGAAGTGACCAATGCCCAGTTCGCCGCCTTTGTTGAGGCCACAGGCTACGTCACAGAAGCTGAGCAGAACGGCGGCTCAGCCCAGTTCGCCCAGAGCGATACGCCGCAGATTACGATGTCGTGGTGGTCGCTCGACCAGGGTGCCACCTGGAAAACGCCCCGGGGTGCAGGCTCCACCCTGGATGGCCTGGCCCTGCACCCGGTCGTCCATGTCACGCTCAAGGATGCACGCGCGTACGCCGCCTGGGCTGGCGGGCGACTGCCGACGGAGGTGGAGTGGGAATACGCGGCAAGCCTAGGGCTGTTTGACCCGGACGATCCGTTGTCCGGCATGCGGGGACCTGACGGAGAGCCGCGCGCAAACGTGTGGTCTGGCGTCTTTCCCGTTCTCGACACGGCGCGGGACGGCTTTGCGGGGCTCGCGCCGGTGGGCTGTTTTCCGCCCGCTCTCACAGGCACCCATGATATGATCGGCAATGTCTGGGAATGGACCGACACGCCGTTCGCCGATGATGTTCCCAGGCACACCATCAAAGGTGGATCGTTCCTCTGCAGTGAGAACTA
>CAZHDI010000214.1:0-1808 GCA_964531285.1 uncultured Alphaproteobacteria bacterium
GACCGGCAAGGAACAGCAGATCCGCATCCAGGCGTCGGGCGGTCTTTCCGACGCCGACATCGAGCAGATGGTCAAGGACGCCGAGGAGCACCGGTCCGAAGACCAGAACCGGCGTCAGCTCGCCGAGGCCCGGAATCAGGGCGAGGCGCTGGCTCACCAGACCGAGAAGCAGCTGGCCGAGTTTGCCGACAAGCTGGACGCCGGCGACAAGGCGGCCATCGAGACGGCCCTGGCCGAGTTGAAAACCGCCCTTGAGGGCGAGGACGGCGCGGCGATCCAGGCCAAGACCCAAGAACTGGGCCAGGCCGCCATGAAGCTGGGCGAAGCCATGTACCGCCAGGAAGGCGGCGGCGAGGGCCCGGCCGGCGGCGACGGTCCGGCCGATGAGGGTGTCGTCGATGCCGACTTTGAAGAAGTCGACGACGACAAGAAGTCGGGCCGGGCATCGTCCTGACCAGCAGCGTGACCGCACACCGCGCGAGCCGCACCCGGCGTTCCGTTGACGGAGCGACCGGGTTCGGCGCCGCCGGTGCCAGCGCAGTGGACGGGGCGAACCGATGAGCAAACGCGATTATTACGAGGTGCTCGGCGTAGCACGGGGCGCGAAGGCGGATGAGTTGAAGTCCGCCTACCGCAAGCTCGCCATGAAATACCATCCGGACCGCAATCCGGACGATCCGGAGGCCGAGAAAGCCTTCAAGGAAGTCTCGGAAGCCTATGAGGTTCTGAAGGACGACCAGAAACGCGCGGCCTACGACCAGTTCGGCCATCAGGCCTTCGAAGGCGGCGGGTTCGGCGGGGCGCGCGGCGGGTTCGGCGGCCCGGGCGCGGGCGATTTCTCCTCGACCTTCGCCGATGTGTTCGACGATCTGTTCGGCGAATTCATGGGCGGACGGGGCCGGGGCGGCGGCGGGCGCACCCGCGGCAGCGACCTGCGCTACAATATGGAAATCTCGCTCAACGAGGCCTTCAAGGGCAAAAAGGCCCAGATTCAGGTGCCGCGCACCCATGCCTGCGACCGGTGCGACGGATCCGGCGCCGAGCCGGGCTCCAAGCCGGTCAATTGTCCGACCTGTTCCGGGCTCGGCAAGGTGCGGGCGACCCAGGGCTTTTTCACCATTGAGCGGACCTGCCCGACCTGTGCGGGGACCGGGCGCATCGTCAAGGATCCGTGCAAGACCTGTCATGGTCAGGGGCGCGTCGAGACCGACAAGACATTGTCCGTGTCCATCCCGGCGGGCGTCGAGGACGGCACCCGTATTCGTCTGGCCGGCGAGGGCGATGCCGGCATGCGCGGCGGGCCCAATGGCGATCTTTATATCTTCCTGTCGATCAAGGACCATCCGCTGTTCGAACGCGAAGGCCCCAATCTGCATTGCCGGATGCCGATTTCCCTGACCACGGCGGCGCTGGGCGGGGAAGTAGAGGTGCCGACGCTGGCGGGCACCAAAGCCAAACTGAAAGTGCCGGAAGGCACCCAGTCGGGGCGGCAATTCCGCCTGCGCGGTATCGGCATGCCGATCCTGCGGTCCGACCAGCGCGGCGACATGTTCGTCCATGCCCAGGTCGAGACGCCGCAAAACCTGACCAAGAAGCAGAAGGACTTGTTGCGCGAGTTCGAGAAACTGTCCTCGGATAAGAACTCGCCGGAGTCCACGGGCTTTTTCAGCAAGATCAAGGACTTCATCGACGGCGCGACCTGACGGCCGCCGGTCCGTCCGATCCGCACGCACACGAAAAAGCCGGCCCCATGAGGCCGGCTTTTTTTGGTGTCTGAGTTCATGCGATCCGGGGTGAGTCCGAGTCCG
>CAZHDI010000215.1:0-1791 GCA_964531285.1 uncultured Alphaproteobacteria bacterium
GTCCGGCGGACACCGCACGATTGCTCAGCACTCGCTCAAGGTCGTCGTGCAGCGCGTGAGCAGATTGGTACCGGCTCTCGGGCGCGGGCGCGCACGCCTTCGCGACGATCCACCCCAACTCGCGGACCGGCACCCCGGAGGACGCGGAATCGCTGTGAAGAGTGGAGGCGAACAACTGTCGGTGTCTTGTCTCCAACCGCTCGAGCATCCCCGCCCCGCGCATCTCGAGCAGGTCGTCCGAGGAGAAGGGGATCCTCCCGGTGAACACCTCGTGCATGACGATGCCCAACGAATAGATATCTGACCGTTGGTCCACACGTCCATGGAGACCGGCGGATTGCTCTGGGCTCATGTACTCGACCGTGCCGATGGGCAGGCCGGGTGAGGTTGTACCTGCTTCTTCGGCATCCGCGTCAATGACCTTCGCGATACCGAAGTCGATGAGCTTGGAGACCGGCTCGCCATCGATGCGCGTCACAAGGATGTTCGCAGGCTTGATGTCTCTATGTACGAAACCGGCGAGGTGAGCATGGGTTACGGCGGCGACCACCTGCATCATCAGGCCAACACGCTGCCGCAGATCAAGCGCCTCCGCGGAGCAATACTCGGTGATCGGGGGCCCGTGGATGTACTCCATCACCACGTAAGGCGACAACTCCTCGGTGACGCCAGCATCAAGCACACGCGCGACAGACGGGTGGTCGAGCTTCGTCAGAGTGCGTCGCTCCAACTCGAAACGCCTGAGTGTGTTCTCGTTCACGCGCCCGCTGCGGATGAGCTTCAGAGCGACCGGCCGCTCCAGGGGCTGGGGCTCACGCGCATAAAACACATCGCCCATCCCACCACGACCGATGAGCCGTTCGATACGGTACGGCCCGATGGTGGTGGGAAAGTCTCGGGCTGCCGCCGCCTGCTCGCGTAATGGTCCAGTCTCAGCCAGTGCGAGCATCCGCTCCAGCTCGGGACGCAAGGAACGATCGTCCGGCTCCAGAGTGTCGAGCATCCGTGCGCGGTCGCTCGGCTCTGCTTCGAGCAACTGCAGCAGCAGATCCTTAAACCGCGGGCTGTGGCTCATCCCTGCGCCTCCTCTGCCCAAGAGGTGCCTTCGGCGGCCAGCTTGTCGCTCAGCCACGCGCGCGCGTAGGTCCAGTCGCGCCGAACGGTGCGGTCGGTAACACCAAGCACCTCGGCGATCTGGCGTTCTGACATCCCGACGAAGAAACGGAACACCACCACGTCCGCCGCCCGCGGGTCTTCGGCTCGGAGTTGCTCCAACAGTCGATCCACGCCGAGAATCACCGCGTCTTCGGCTTGCGGCATGGCTATCGGGACGTCGTCCATCAGCGGCACAGGGCGAGCACCATCCCCACGCTTCGCACGTGTGCGTTCGCGCACCTTGTCGACGACGCAGTGGCGGATCGCGAGGGTCGCGACCGCGAGAAAGTGCTCCTGGCTCCGCCACGGCCCGCTTTGACGCGTCGCGAGAGCGGTATACGCCTCGTTGACAAGGGCTGTGGGTTGAAGGGTCTGACCAGGAGGAAGACGCCGCATTGCCGTAACGGCGCGCCGACGGAGTTCTTCGTACACGAGCGGGAAGAACTTGTCGACCTCGCTCCGGTCGAGGCGATGCAGAGGCGAGTTGTCTTGCCGATCGGCCATACCAACCTCCGAACGTAGTTTATCCCGGAAGTTCGGCATGCGACTCACCAGCTAAATGTCCGGCTTCAAAGCCCTTTCGCGTGTTCCTTTGCAGCGACACCGCCCCGATGCGGTCGTCCTCGCTGACGGAGG
>CAZHDI010000216.1:0-1723 GCA_964531285.1 uncultured Alphaproteobacteria bacterium
TGGTAACGGTCGCTGTATTCGTCACTACACCGCCATTCGGGAAGCCGGCATCGAAATCCGCCTGGGTTAGCGTATAGGTTCCGGTGTAGGCCCACACTTCGCCGACCTCAAGCGCGTCGTCACCATTGCCCGGCAGATCGCTGCCGCGAACCACGTCAACCAGCGGATCGCTGAGTTCGACCACAGTCAGAGTGACATCACCGGTATTCGTCACCGTGAAGGTATAGTCGATAGTGTCACCGGCATTCAGACCGTTGCCGCCGAGATTCAGAGTACCGTCTTTCACGAGATCAATACCGGGGCTCTGCAGCCCGGCATCGAGTGTGGTGTTGGTCTCACCGGAGACCACGGTCACCGGACCGGTCACGCCGGCCGCATCGGCATCCGAATCCACCGTGTCGTCATTGCCCGCATTCTGAACCGTGAAGGTCGATCCCGCCGGCGCCTCGAAATCCACCGAATAGGTGCCCGGATTGACGCCAGTAAACTCATAAAGGCCGTCAGCGTCTGTGGAGGTCGTGTCCACCACCTGGTCGTTGGCGTCCAGCAGTTTGACCGTCACCCCGGCCACACCCGTCTCGCCCGCATCCTGGATGCCGTCGCCGTCGACATCCGTGAACACCAGGTCCCCGATCTCCGCCTTGTTGTAGTAGCCCTGGTCCACATCCATGACGGCTTCGCCATTGCCCACCGTCACCGCAACCGTCGGACCGTCCGAGTCGATCGTATCGTCGCCGCCCTGATTCGCAGGGCTTGTCTCGGTAAAGCCACCCGGCTTGGTGAACGAGACCGTGTAATCGCCCGGAACCAGATCGTTGAACGTATAGGTCCCATTCGGACCGGTGAGCGTCGTCGCAACCGTCACATCGTTGGCGTCCTTCAGCGTGACCGTCGCACCCTCAATCGGATCGTTCGGGTTCTCAAGCCCGTCGGCTTCCTGATCGTCAAATACAAGTCCGGAAATCGATCCAAGATCCTGCAGACCCGCATCGACCGTCTTGATGTCATCGCCCGACTGGACCGTGAACAGATCCGTCACGCCCGTGCTGTCGGCATCAGAGTCCAGCGCCTCGTCCCCGCCCTGATCCTGCGGCGCGAACACCGCCCCGGACGGAGCCTCGAACTCGACCTGATAATCACCCGGCTCCACGCCGCTGAACTCGTAAAGGCCATCAGCGTTCGTAGTGGTCGTGGCCACGACCTGGCCATTGCTGTCCAGAAGATTGACCGTCACGCCAGACCGGCCCTGCTCGCCGGCATCCTGGATGCCGTCGCCATCGGTATCCGTGAACACCCGGTCGCCGATCGTCGCGGTCTTGTAGAAGCCCTGGTCGATGGTCGTGATCGACCCATTGTTCGGCACCGTGAAGGTCGACGTGGTCAGCGTGTTGATATCGCCGTCCGAATCCGCCGCGTCGTTATTGCCGGCACCCTGCGGGCTCACACCATCATAATCCGACGGCTGTGTGAACCGCACCTGATAATCGCCCGGCACCACGCCGCTGAAGCTGTAGGTCCCGCTGCCGTCGGTCGTGGTGGTATCGACGACGGTGTTGTTCGTATCCAGAAGCTCAACCGTCACATTCTCAATGCCAGGCTCGCCGCCGTCCTGAATGCCGTCCGCATCGAGATCGTCGAACACACGGTCGCCCACCGACCCGTCATTGCGCAGCCCGGCATCGAGTGTGGTGTTGGTCTCACCGGAGACCACGGTCACCGGACC
>CAZHDI010000217.1:0-1707 GCA_964531285.1 uncultured Alphaproteobacteria bacterium
ATGTGCTCCACGACGCGCGGCCCGGCGATCTGGCCGTCCTTGGTGACGTGGCCGACCAGCATCACCGCGGTGTCCGAGCGTTTGGCGAAGCGCACCAGATCCTGGGCCGCCGCGCGCACCTGGGAGACGGTCCCGGGCGCGCTCTCCAACACATCGGTCCACATGGTCTGGATGGAATCGATGATGACGAGGGCCGGCGGGCTCTTCTCCAGGGTGGTCAGAATGTCGCGCAGATTGGTCGCGGCGGCGAGGCTGACCGGCGCGTCCGCCAGTCCCAGCCGGGCCGCGCGCAGGCGCACCTGGGCCACCGCTTCCTCGCCCGAGATATAGGCGACCGGAAAGCCCTTCATCGCGAGGCTCGCGGCAAGCTGAAGCAGGATGGTGGATTTGCCGATGCCCGGATCGCCGCCGACCAGGGTCGCCGAGCCCGGCACGATGCCGCCGCCCGTCACCCGGTCTAACTCGCTCATGCCCGCGACGAGCCGGGGCGGGTCTTCGCCTTCGCCCGCCAGCGGCACCATGTCGATCGCTCGGCCTCGGGCGCCCGATTTGGCGAGGCTCCCCTTGGGCGCGCTTTCCCCGGCGGCAGTCGCCAGCCCTGGGTCTTCTTCGATGGTGTTCCATTCGCCGCACGCCTCGCACCGGCCCTGCCATTTGGCGTAGACCGACCCGCAGGACTGGCAGACGAATTTCTGAACCGCTTTCGACATGGGACCGATCCTAGCCGACTCGGGCTGCACGGCGATCATGCAGCCGGTTGGCGCGCCTCGTCCGCGATGGTTTGGGCCAGGGCTTCGTCCAGGCCGACCGGCGGCGTGAAGGCCAGATCCGTATGCAGACGGGCGCCCGACAGCCGCAGGGGGGCGTCAAGATTCAGCGCGGCGATGGCGGCGGCGATCGGATGGTCGTCGCTCGCGGTCACCGCGCCGGTCCAGCCCGTTGACCCGCGCAGGCGCTCGATCCAGGTCCAGTGATCCATGGGCGCCGTGTCGGTCACGTTGAAGGTCCGGCGCGCAGCGGCCGGGTGACGCGCGGCATGCGCAATCGCGGCGGCGACATTGCCGATGAACCCGTAGGTCGTGATCCAGGCGCCCCAGGCTGGGGGCACCGGGAGGACCGGCGCCTTTTTGAGCATCGGCCCAAGCGCCCAGCCGAACCGCCGCTGGCGGTCGCCCGGTCCATAGACCATCGGCAGGCGGAGGATCGTCCAGCCGGCCGCCATGGCGCGCGCGGCCTCCTCGATGGGGATCTTATCATAAGCGTCGAGCCAGGCATCCTCCGCGCCGCCGGAGCGGGGCGTATCCTGACGATAGGGATGGCGGCTGGTGCGCAGCGGCGCGTCTTCGGTGAGGTCGCCCGGATCCGGCGCGCCGGTCTCGCGCCGGTGCAAAAGACCGTAATTGCGATAGACATCCGACGAGGAGATCAGCACATAGCGTGCGACCCGCCCGTCCAGCGCGGCGAGGAGCGGCGCTGTATCCGCCAGCGTATAGGCGATGACGTCGATGACCGTCTCGATACGGTGTTTCTCGATGAGGTCCGTGATGGCCGGTATGTCCCGCCGGTCCGCCGCAACCCGGAGGATCCCGTCCTCATCGGCTCCGCCGCTGCGCGAGACCCCGACAACCGTCTCGCCGACACCTGCGAGATGCCTTGCGACCGCGTCGCCGATCATCCCGCCCGTGCCGATGATGAGATGGGTCATGA
>CAZHDI010000218.1:0-1685 GCA_964531285.1 uncultured Alphaproteobacteria bacterium
GCAGGATCGCAGCCAGGATCACCGAGCCTGCCGTCGGGGCCTGCACATGGGCGTCGGGGAGCCAAGTGTGGACCGGCCACATGGGCATCTTCACGGCAAAGCTCGCGAAGAAGGCCAGCCATAGCCAGGTCTGGATCGACGGCGCGAAGGGCGTGTTCAAAAGCGCGGTGATGTCGGTCGTGCCGGTGATGGCATAGATGGCGATCATGGCGACCAGCATCAGGACCGAGCCGAGCAGCGTATAGAGGAAGAATTTATAGGACGCGTACACCCGGTTGGCACCGCCCCACACCCCGATGATCAGATACATCGGGATCAGCACGCCTTCGAAGAAGACATAGAACAGCACCAGATCGAGCGCGATGAACACGCCGATCATCAGGCTTTCCAGGATCAGAAAGGCCGCCAGATACTCTTTCACCCGGGTCTGGATCGCATCCCACCCGGCGAAGATCGCGATGGGCATGAGCGCGGTTGTCAGCAGCACGAAGGGCAGCGACATACCGTCAACGCCGACCCGGTAGCTGATCGCCCCGCCCAGCCATGCGGCCTCCTCGACAAGCTGGAAATCCGCCGTGGACGGATCGAACATGCGCAGCGCCAGAAGCGAAAGCGCGAAGTTGAACAGGGTCGTCCAGACGGCGGCCCATTTGGCATTGGTCCGCGAGGCGGCGCTATCGCCGGTCGCCATCATGACGAACAGCGCGCCGATGACCGGAATGACCAGCAGAATGGTGAGGATCGGCGGGGTCGACTCCATCACTGCCCCCTGACGACGGTGAAATAGGTAACCAGCGCCGCGATCCCGATCAGCATGGCGAAGGCGTAGTGATAGATGAAGCCGGACTGGAGGCGCACCGCCCCGCGGGTCAGATCCTTGATCCGGTCGGCCACGCCATTGGGCCCGAGGCCGTCAATCGTGCGCTCATCGCCCTGCTTCCACAGGAACCGCCCGATGGCCATGGCCGGCTTGACGAACAGCCAGTCGTAAAGCTCGTCGAAGAACCATTTGCGTTCCAAGAACACATAGAGCGGTCCGCGCCGCGCCGCGATCTTCTTGGGCAGATCGGGCCGCAGGATGTAGTAGCGGTAGGCCACCAGGAAGCCGAGCAGTGTCACGACCAGCGGCGCCCATTTCACCCAGGTCGGCACATGGTGGCTGTCTTCCAGAATGCTGTTGCCCGCCGCGGTGAAGATCGAGGCGCCCCAGAACGCGGCCTCGTCATGGCCGATGAAATACTCCTTGAACAGACCGCCTGCGAACACCGCGCCGACGCCCAGCACCAGCAGTGGGATCGCCATGACCGCCGGCGCATCGTGAAGATGCTTCATGGTGGACTCCGGCGCCCGTGGCTCGCCGTGGAACGTCATGAAGATCAGGCGCCAGGAGTAAAGCGAGGTCAGGAAGGCTGCCACGATGCCCATCCAGAAAGCGAACAGGCCGACATCGGTATGGGCGGCAAAGGCGGTCTCCAGGGCCGCATCCTTCGAGAAGAAGCCGGCAAAGCCGATATAAATCCCCGGAATACCGACGCCGGTCAGCGCCAGGGTGCCGATCACCATGAGGATGTACGTGACGGGCACGAATTTATAGATGCCGCCCATCTTGCGCATGTCCTGCTCGTGGTGCATGGCATGGATCACCGCGCCCGCACCCAGGAACAAAAGCGCCTTGAAGAAGGCGT
>CAZHDI010000219.1:0-1616 GCA_964531285.1 uncultured Alphaproteobacteria bacterium
ATTGTTGCAGCGACAGCGGAAGTTCTATGTCGCAGACAGCTCCTGTCTGGGACGGACTCCTGGGATGGCGATCATCGGTGGCGTGCTCTGAGTGGGAAGTGGCTGGAAGAGGTTGGTGACCTCGGCGTCGGACGCATCGAGGACGGTGGTTGCAGACAGGGTGTCGGCGTCTGACGGTGCGTTGATGAAGACGCGGGTGCTCGGTAGCTTGACCTTGGGGCGCCCTCGAAGGAAGCGTTCCGGGTTCCGCTGGAAGGCTCTGTCGAGCGCTGCCTGTCGGACGCGCTGCAACGACTCCACTCGTCCGAAGAATACGTCAGACGGGGTGAAGAGGGCAAGCCCTTCGTGATGGTGATCATCGTTGTGCCAGTCGAAGAAGTCGGCGCACCAGCGCCGCGCGTGCGCGAGGTGCTCGAACCGACCCGGATAGTCGGGTTGATACTTCAGCGTGCGAAACTGCGACTCCGAGAAGGGGTTGTCGTTGGACACGCGAGGGCGCGAGTGGCTGCGGTCGACGCCGAGCTCGCTCAGGAGATTGGCGAAGGTGTGACTGGTCATCGGCGCGCCTCGGTCCATGTGCACGACCAGCTGCTGCGGGTCGATGGCGTGGCGGTCGATGGCCTCGGCGAAGAGCTGCTTGGCCAGCGCGCTGTTCTCGCGTCGCGCCACCATCCAGGCGACCACGTACCGGCTGAAGAGGTCCAGCACGACATACAAGCTCAGGAACACGTTGCGTTCGGTGGTGGGCAGCTTCGTGATGTCCCACGTCCACACCTCGTTCGGTGCCGACGCCGCCAGGCGCGGAACGGGAAAGCTCCGTGCTTGCCGCTGGTTTCGGCGTTCTCGCACGGGGCCACGCTCGTCGAGGATGCGATACATGGTTCGCGCCGAGCACAGGTACTCGCCTCGAGACAGCAGCGCGGCGTACACCTCACGCGGCGTCTGGTCGATGAACTCCGGCGAGTCCAGCGCCTCGAGCACCTGAGCGCGTTCATCATCGCTCAGCCGTCTGACAGAGGGTGGGCGCGGCTTCTGCGCCGTGACCTCGAGGCGAGGCGGCGAGAGGTGACGATAGGCTGTCGAACGGTCCAGGCCCACGGCGTCACACGCACGCTTCAGCGGGACTTCGGCGGGGCGCTGTCGGACGAGCTCGACGAGTCGTCCGATTCGTTCTCCTCGACTCTCGGCAGCGCCACGCCAAGAATCGCGGCAGCTTTTCCCTGCAGCTCCAACAGCGCCTTCTGGATCCGGTTCTCCTTCTCCAGCTGCGCGGCCTTGCGCTCCAGCTTCGCGATCAGCAGGTCCTTCTCGTCGCGGGCCGGTTTGGGACCCGGCTTACGAGGCTCCAGGCCCGCGCGACCCTCTGCCTCACGCTGCTTGCGCCAGACGGTGATGTGAGATGAGTACAGCCCCTCGCGACGCAGCAGCTCGCCCAGCTCTCCACGCGAGCAAGCGTCCGCCTCGGCAAGGATGCGCGCCTTGTACTCGGCGCTGAAGCGGCGTCGCTGCCGCTTGTCGTTCTTCGAGGACGCCACGACTTCGGTCCCCATTGTCATCGGTTTCGGCACTTGCAACAGCTCCTTCGGCCCCTGAACATGAGAGCAGATATCTCAGGT
>CAZHDI010000220.1:0-1558 GCA_964531285.1 uncultured Alphaproteobacteria bacterium
TCACACAGTCAAGATCTTGCAGCCCTGGATCCCGCCTGCGCGAGGATGACGTGCCCGGATGTTTTTCCCGCACTTCCCTGGCTGACAACGGCTTTAACAACGGCATAAGGCTCGCCACCTCAGGTGCGAGCCTTTTCTAATACCCAGGCCGCAAAGGCCTTATTCAAACTCGAGAATAATATCGTCCACCGCGAGACTGTCGCCGGGCCCGGCGTTGATCTTCGCGATGGTCCCGTCCCGTTCGGCGCGCAAGACATTTTCCATCTTCATCGCCTCGACCACCGCGAGCGGCTGGCCGGCCTTCACCTCGTGACCGACTTCGGTGTCGATCGACACCACGAGGCCCGGCATCGGGCACAGAAGATATTTGGACATATCCGCCGGGACTTTCTCCGGCATCAAATGAACCAGCTCCGCCGCGCGCGGGGTCTCGACCGCCGCCTCGACGGTCGCGCCGTCATGGCGCAGTTCCCACCTGTCGAGCATCGGGCGCACCTGCACCGCCACCGCCCGCTCCGCGCCGCTCCCCACACGGACCGTGCCGCGCAAAATGGCGGCGCCCGGCAGCCAGTCGCTGACCACCTCCAGGACGGTGTCCTTGGTCAGCGCGCCGGCGGTCGCCAGGACCTGACTGCGCACCATGGCGTTGTTGGACTCCACCCTCACCGGCACGGCGCCGCCATTGATCATGACCACCCATTCGCCGTCGGCGGTGGGGGCCAAGGGGCGCATCTGCCCTGAGATCTGGCGTTCGCGGGCGACCCAGCGCGCATTGATCAACGCGGACGCCGCCACCAGGGTCTCATACGCCTCATGGCTCAGCGCGCCGCCCTGGAAGCCGTCCGGAAACTCCTCGGCGATAAAGCCGGTGGTCAAGCGCCCATCGCGGAAGCGCGGATGCTGCATCACCGCGGCGAGGAACGGAATGTTGTGGCCGATCCCGTCGATGTAGAACTCATCGAGCGCGCGGCCCATATGGTCGATGGCGCTCAGACGGTCCGGCCCATGGGTACACAGCTTGGAGATCATCGGATCGTAGAACATCGAGATCTCGTCGCCCTCCGTCACGCCGGCATCGTTGCGCACCGTCAGGCCGTCCACCGTGCCTTCGGGCGGCGGCGTATAGCGCACCAGACGACCGATGGACGGCAGGAAGTTCCGGTACGGATCTTCCGCATAGATCCGGCTTTCCATGGCCCAGCCGTTGATCCCGACATCCGACTGCGCGATCGACAGGCGCTCACCGGCGGCAACCCGGATCATCTGCTCGACAAGATCGATGCCGGTGATGAGTTCGGTCACCGGATGCTCCACCTGAAGGCGGGTGTTCATCTCGAGAAAATAGAAGTTCCGGTCGCCGTCGACGATGAATTCCACCGTCCCCGCACTGTCGTAGTTCACCGCCTGCGCCAGCGCGATGGACTGAGCGCCCATGGCCTCGCGCGTCGCCGGATCGAGGAACGGGCTCGGCGCCTCCTCGATGACCTTTTGGTGGCGGCGCTGAATCGAACATTCGCGCTCATTCAGATGGATGACAGTGCCGTGCTTGTCGCCAAGC
>CAZHDI010000221.1:0-1509 GCA_964531285.1 uncultured Alphaproteobacteria bacterium
CCACGGAAGCGACAGCAGCCAATCGAGATAATTGCGCACCACGGTCGCCTCGGCGGACATGGGGCTCATCTGACGCAGCTTTTTCATCTCCGCCGCCGCCTTGTCCTTGGCGTCCTTGGAGAACTTCGTCGCGTTAATCCGCTCTTCCAGCTCGCTCAACTCGTCGCGGCCATCCTCGCCCTCGCCCAGTTCGCGCTGGATCGCCTTGAGTTGTTCGTTCAGATAATATTCGCGCTGGGTCTTCTCCATCTGGCGCTTGACCCGTGTGCGGATCTTCTTTTCCACATTGAGAACGCTGATCTCGCTCTCCATGAGCTGATAGACCTTCTCCAGACGCTTCACAACGTCCACGGTCTCGAGCAGTTCCTGCTTTTGCGGAATCTTGATCGCCAGATTGGCCGCCACCGTGTCGGCCAGCTTCGCCGCATCGTCGATCTGGGACAGATTGGCGAGCACTTCCTGGGACAGCTTTTTGTTCAGCTTCACGTAATTCTCGAAATGGGTCGCGACGGTCCGGGCGAGCCCTTCCAGTTCCTCGGACTGGCCCGGCGAATCGTCCAGCACCTCGGCTTCGGCCTCGAAGAATTTTTCATTCTCCACATAACCGTGAATGCGCGCCCGGGCCTGCCCCTCGACCAGCACCTTGACCGTGCCGTCGGGCAGTTTCAGCAATTGGAGCACCGTTGCGACCGTGCCGACTTCGTGAATGTCGTCGGCCTGCGGATCGTCGTCGTTCGGATCCTTCTGCGCCGCGAGCAGAATGTGCTTGTTGTCGACCATGACGTCTTCGAGGGCGTGAACGGACTTCACGCGGCCAACGAAAAGCGGCACGATCATCTGTGGAAAGACCACGATGTCGCGCAAGGGCAGCACGGGATAAGCCTGCCGGGTGCCCGGCAGCGGCGGCGCGGCGCCCTGGGCCGGCGGTTGTTCGGGCGGTGTGGTGGGGTCGTCGGTCATGCAGATGTCCACTTTCTCTTGCCCGGAAGAGGGCGTCAGACGGTACGGATCCGGCAGGGACCAAAAAGGTCGCGGGACGCGGGCGCACCGTGGCCCGTCCACGGAGGGTTGGACGGGCGGTTGGATTCGGGTCCCGACTAACGTGGCGCTTTCCGGGGAGCCGTTCAAGGTTAAGGCGCGGCTTGCGCCGTTGCATCGCGGCCAGACACGAAAAAGGGGCGCCGCGCGCCCCTCTACGTTGCATGATGCTATGGCCAGCGCAGGCTGGACCCGGGGTCAGGCGCTGTTCGAGCCAGCCTCTTCGCGCTTCTCAGCATAGATATAGAGCGGACGGGCCCGGCCTTCGACCACCTCGGCGTTGATGACGACTTCCTCGACGCCATCGAGACCCGGCAGATCGAACATGGTTTCGAGCAGAATGCCTTCCATGATCGACCGCAGCCCCCGCGCCCCGGTTTTGCGCTGGATGGCCTTGCGCGCAATCGCCCGCAATGCATCCTCGGAGAAGGTGAGGCTCACATCTTCCATCTCGACCAGGCGCTGATACTG
>CAZHDI010000222.1:0-1339 GCA_964531285.1 uncultured Alphaproteobacteria bacterium
GAGATCTTCAAACGCGATGTGGCGAATGGCGTAAATGCTGGCCACCGTTCGTACACTCCGTTATCAGCGCCAGTAGTTGTTCGCGGCGGCGATGGTCGCGAAGTTCATGGCGACGACCTGGGAGACGGCAATGAGTGCGTCGGCGTCTCCTTCGTAGTCGCCGCGCAGGCGGGACCGGACGTCATCATTTGGCTGGATCTTCTTGACAGCGACGCGGGCCAGCTTAATGGCGAGGTCGTATCCTTCTGCTGGTGTCGGCGTGACGAGGCTAGGGAGCCAGTTGTCCAATTTTGCGCTCCATGTCTGCGGTGTGGATCGAAAAGGCAAAGACGCCCGCGCGCTGCTCAAGACGCGCGGGCGGCCGGCTTATTCCACCTCTCCGGGCAGGTTAAGATCGCCCGAGGCCACGTCAAATACATTTTCGATGCAGAGCAGCGGCGCATGCACATTGGCGTTCACGCGGAGGCCTGAGGTCACGCCGTCGTAGTTGGCTTCTTGTACTGCGCCGATCTCGGTGAACGGCACGCGCACCTCGACGGTGTCGCCCTCGAAGACCGGGTCCCAGCCGGGGCTGTCGATCAGGATGGGCAGCCCGGGCCATGTCTTCGGCAACTGAGGCTCCTCGCCTTCCGGGATGTCGATGACCTTGAGCGCGTCTTCCCCGCATTCCGGCCCCGGGCCGAGCACAACCCAGTGGCTGTGCCAGACATTGCCGTCATTGCCCAAATTGCCATCGCCGTTCTCGTCATAGAGCGGCGTGTCGTCGAAGTCCGGATGAGCGGTCACCGCCAGCGCGAGGATGCCCGAGCCCGCTTCGAAACCGACCTGCGAGGGGTCGACGGTCGTCGGCCAGACATAGGCAAACACCTGAGAGTTCGCGAGTTCGCCCGTTGGCGTCGGCTTGGTTTCGCCGGCCTTGCCGGAAACGCCCATGTGGAATACGGCGGTGTTGCCATCGGTGGCAATCTTGGCGTGGATCACGTCGAAGGTGGCGTGTTCAGCGTTGCCGGATTCGGCCTGAATGCCGCCGGTGTGCCCGTTGTCACCGTGCGCACTCGCGCAGGTGATTCCAAGGCCAAGCACCGCGACCGCCACCGTAAGCGTATCCGCTCCGGTCTTCGCCGCGCGCGACACTTGGTCAAAAAAGCCGTTTCGTGTCATCATCTAACCGTTCCTTTCCTAATAACATCGGGGATCGAACATCGAGCGTCCCGGACGTGGTCGCGTCCGGGCGCTCACTCTTCAGCGTCTGCCGCAACGAATCTCCTCCAATTCGCAGTTTCTTCGTCGGCATCGGCCAGCGCGTGGTCGCCGCAATCGAGCTGGAGTGCTCCATCGC
>CAZHDI010000223.1:0-1083 GCA_964531285.1 uncultured Alphaproteobacteria bacterium
AAGACGTTCTGAAACCAATGGGCCGAGTAGGCGACCCTGCGCCAGGGGAATCAGCAGCGGCAAGGCGGGCCGAGGCCCGCCCGACGAACCGGCGCCGGCGGGCAGCGCCTGGAGCGGTGGGGCGTTCGCGCTGACAAGACAAAATGCCGGGTCATTATGTGTCGCGGGTCGGGCTGGATCGGGGTATCTCCCGATCGCGTCGCATCACCGACCGAAGGGAAAGAGGCCATGACCCGTGTTTTGACATCCGTCCTGCTCGCAGGTCTTCTCGCTCTGGCGCCCGTTCTGCACCAGCCTGGGGCCATGGCCTTGGAGGCCGGCCTCGACCGGCAGGCCCGGGAAGCGGACACGCTCCGCGTGGTCGCCGAACGGACCCGGGCCGTCAATGCCAATGACATTGAGGCCTTCCTTGCCACCTATCATCCGGAGGTTCGCCTTTATCAGTATCCCGAAAGATTGCTCGGTACGGGCACCCAACGCATGCGGACCATTTTCGGCCCCCTGTTCGCAACGGGTCGTGCCGCCGTCACCGTCCACGGCCAGATGGTCCTCGAGGGCACGGTCGTCAGCCAGGAAACCCTCACTCTCAACGGCGTCTCCGAGGATCTCATTTCCGTTTACACCGTGGAGGACGGCCAGATCACGCAAGTCCGTCTGATCGAGCGTGCCGACTGATCGGGATCGCACTCTCACCCCGCGCCCATGCCGGCGGTTGGCCGAGGCCCGGCCAGAGGCCTTCCGTCCGGACCTCGCCAGAAGCCTTTAGACCCTTGCGGGCTATACCCTTGGCCTCCTGGAACGCCATAGGAAGGCTGCTGCGGCCGCGCGGGAAGGGCTCGAGATCATCGCGCCTTTTGTCGAAGCCCAGCGGGCTGCGTTCGCAATTGCCCCCCGCCGCCGGCCCCTCGCAGGCGCTCGGAGCATCCTCGCCTCAAATCGGTCCACCGGACGAGCCCAAGGGCTCCAAACACGCCGCAGCAACACCTCGAACCGCAGCGCCGGCCGCCGGCCCCTCGCAGGCGCTCGGGGCATCCTCGCCTCAAATCGGTCCACCGGACGAGCCCAAGGGCTCCAAACACGCCG
>CAZHDI010000223.1:1183-1325 GCA_964531285.1 uncultured Alphaproteobacteria bacterium
CGCCGGCCCCTCGCAGGCGCTCGGGGCATCCTCGCCTCAAATCGGTCCACCGGACCGATTTGTCCGGCCTTCGGCCGGACCGGCTCGGATGGTGTCCCCGACAGGATTCGAACCTGTGACCTACAGATTAGGAATCTGTTGC
>CAZHDI010000224.1:0-1246 GCA_964531285.1 uncultured Alphaproteobacteria bacterium
GCCTTGAGCGCGCGGCCGGCCCCGGAAGAGGTCACGCCACGGCGCGGGCGAGGGCGCATTGGGACCAGATCTCGGTCAGGGCGCCGATCAGCCGGTCGATATCGGCGTCCGTGTGCAGCGGGCTGGGCGTGATGCGCAGCCGCTCGGTGCCCCGCGCGACGGTCGGATAATTGATGGGCTGAACATAGATGCCGTGATTGTCCATCAGCCAATCCGAGATCATCTTGCACTTGACCGGATCCTTGACCATCACCGGCACGATATGGCTCGGATTGGGCAGATAGGGAATGCCGATCCGGTCGAGTTGCGCGCGCACCCGCGCCACCCGGTCCTGATGACGCGCCCGTTCCAGCTGGCTTTCCTTCAGATGACGGATCGAGGCGAGCGCCCCGGCCGCCACGGCGGGCGGCAGCGCGGTCGTGAAAATGAACCCGGAGGCAAAGCTGCGCACGAAATCGCACAGCGCGGCCGATCCCGCGATATACCCGCCCATCACGCCGAACGCCTTGCCCAGCGTGCCTTCGATCACCGTCAGCCGGTCCATCAGACCGTCGCGCTCGGCAATACCGCCGCCGCGCGGACCGTAAAGCCCGACCGCATGCACTTCGTCGATATAGGTCATCGCGCCATAGGCATCGGCCACATCGCAGATCTCTTCGATCCGCCCGATATCGCCGTCCATGGAGTACACGGACTCAAAGGCCACCAGCTTGGGCACATCGCGCGGCAGCGCCTTCAGGCGCGCCTCCAGATCCGCCGGATCATTGTGTTTGAACACCTGGCGCGCCGCCTTGGAATGCCGGATGCCCTCGATCATCGAGGCATGATTGCCGGCATCCGACAGCACCACGCAGCCCGGCAGCTTGGCCGCCAGCGTCGACAGGCTCGCCCAGTTCGACACATAGCCGGAGGTGAAGATCAGCGCGTCTTCCTTGCCGTGCAGATCGGCCAGCTCGCGCTCCAGCAGCACATGATAATGGTTCGTGCCCGAGATGTTCCGCGTGCCGCCGGCCCCGGCGCCGCAGCGGTCGAGCGCCTCATGCATGGCGGCGATGACCTTCGGGTGCTGGCCCATGCCCAGATAATCGTTCGAGCACCACACGGTGACCTCGCGGGCGCCGCCGTCATGGTGCTGAGTGGCGCGCGGGAAGGACCCGGCCTTGCGTTCCAGATCCGCAAAGACCCGGTACCGGCCCTCCTCGTGCAGGCCCGCAATCTGCTCTTCAAAAAAGGCCTGATAATCCAT
>CAZHDI010000225.1:0-1176 GCA_964531285.1 uncultured Alphaproteobacteria bacterium
TGAAAGGCCTATTCCGCGGCCTGGGTGGGTGCGGCGCTGGCGGCGGCGGCTTCGCGTTCGGCTTCGATGCGGGCGGCCTTTTCCTCCGCAAGCTGAACGAGATGCTCGACCATGGCCTCATTGTCGATCTTGTGATCGGGCTTGCCGTCCACATAGACCATGCCCGCGCCGCTGCCGGCCGCGTTCTTGTCCGCGCCGCCGCCGGTGAACCCCAGATCGGTCTCACGCGCCTCGCCGGGGCCATTGACCACGCAGCCGATCACCGACAGCGACATCGGCGTTGCGATATGCGCCAGACGATCCTCCAGGATCTTCACGGTGCTGATCACATCAAAGCCCTGGCGCGCACAGGACGGGCAGGAAATGATGTTCACCCCGCGATGGCGCAGATTGAGGCTTTTGAGGATATCGAACCCGACACGGATCTCTTCGACCGGATCCGCCGACAGCGAGACCCGCACCGTATCGCCGATGCCCGACCAGAGCAGCATGCCCAGCCCGATCGAGGATTTGATCGTCCCCGACATCAGACCGCCGGCTTCGGTGATGCCCAGATGCAAGGGATAATCGCACGCCTCGGCGAGGCCCTGATAGGCCGCCACGGTGAGGAACACGTCGGACGCCTTGACCGAAATCTTGAACTCCCGGAAGTCGTTGTCCTCCAGGATTTTGGCGTGCTCGAGCGCGCTTTCGACCATCGCCTCGGGGCACGGCTCGCCGTATTTTTCCAGCAAGTGCTTCTCGAGCGAGCCGCCATTGACCCCGATGCGGATCGCGCAGCCATGATCCTTGGCCGCCTTGACCACCTCGCGCACCCGGTCCGCCGAGCCGATATTGCCCGGATTGATCCGCAGACAGGCCGCGCCCGCCTCGGCCGCCTCGATGGCGCGCTTATAATGGAAATGCACATCCGCCACGATCGGCACGCTGGCGGCCCGCACAATGGTCTTGAGCGCGGCGGTCGACTCCTCGTCCGGCACCGAAACCCGCACAATATCGGCGCCGGCTTCCTCCAGCGCCTTGATCTGCGCGATCGTCCCGGGCGCGTCCGAGGTCAGCGTGTTGGTCATCGACTGCACCGTGATCGGCGCATCCCCGCCGACCGGCACATCGCCAACCATGATCTGACGGCTCTTGCGCCGGATAATGTCACGCCATGGCCTTACCGACATTGCG
>CAZHDI010000226.1:0-1173 GCA_964531285.1 uncultured Alphaproteobacteria bacterium
CGACGGGAGACGAGCGATGTCAGTGCGGCCTTATCGGGAGATTCACCGGCGCCAGTGTCGTCAGATCATGGTGGGCAATGTGCCTGTTGGCGGGGACGCGCCGATCACGGTGCAGTCCATGACCAACACGCTGACCGATGACGTGCAAGGCACGATCGCGCAGATAAAGGGGCTTGAGGAAGCGGGTGCGGACATTGTGCGCGTTTCGGTGCCCGATGAGGACAGCACCAAGGCGCTCAAATCCATTGTGCGGGCCTGTGCTGTGCCCATCGTTGCGGATGTCCATTTCCATTACAAACGGGCCATTGAGGCGGCGCAAGCCGGGGCGGCCTGCCTGCGCATCAATCCGGGCAATATCGGTTCGGCCGAGCGGGTGCGCGAGGTGGTCCAGGCCGCCAAGGACCATGGCTGCGCCATGCGCATCGGGGTCAATGGCGGCTCGCTGGAGAAGCATCTGCTGGAGAAATATGGCGAGCCCTGCCCCGAGGCCATGATCGAAAGCGCTCTTGAGCACGCCAAGATCCTTGAAGACAACGATTTTTTCGAGTTCAAGATCTCGGTGAAGGCGTCGGATGTGTTCCTGACCGTCGCGGCCTATCAGGGGCTGGCCGAGGCTTGCGATTATCCTTTGCATCTGGGGATCACCGAGGCCGGCGGGCTGATGTCCGGCACCATCAAATCCTCGATCGGCTTGGGCATGCTGCTCTGGTCCGGCATCGGGGACACGATCCGGGTGTCGCTCTCGGCCGATCCGGTGGAGGAGATCCGGGTCGGGTTCGATATCCTCAAATCCCTCAATCTGCGCCACCGGGGGGTGAATATCATTTCCTGCCCGTCCTGCGCCCGCCAGGGCTTCGATGTCATCGGCACCGTGAAGGTGTTGGAGGACCGGCTGGCCCATATCTCAACGCCCATGACGCTCTCGATCATCGGCTGCGTGGTGAACGGGCCGGGCGAGGCACGCGAGACCGATCTTGGTTTCACCGGCGGCGGCGCGGACAAGAATGCGGCCGGGGCCGGCGCGGGCATGGTCTATGTCGCCGGCAAGCCCGATCACAAAATGGATAATGACAAAATGATCGACCACCTGGTGCAGCTCGTCGAAGAGCGCGCCGCCAAGATCGAAGCGACCCGCGAAGCCGAAGCCGCCACCACCGGCACAACGGCGGCTGC
>CAZHDI010000227.1:0-1120 GCA_964531285.1 uncultured Alphaproteobacteria bacterium
TGAGCTTCGCGAGGGCGATCCCCACCCCGAGAAGCCGTGGCAGCGTCTGCAGGGCGGACGCTGGATTGGGCGCAAGAACGACTGGCTGCGGCGGGGCGGCCCCGACGTCGATGCCTACCTGCGGCGTCGACCCGACCAGCCCGACCTGTCCGCGGTGGCCTCGAGGGTCCGATCCGCTCTCGAGGGGCTGTCGGCCGAAGAGGCCCGACGCGTGCTCCGTCAAGTGATGGCCGACCACCCGGCCAAGAAGCGGAAGCCTCGCAAAGAGCGCGACCTGGCCGATCGAGCGCTGCTTGGCGCGAAGTTCCGAACCCGCTTCTCCACCCGTCGCCTCCTCGCGGAGGCCCACCGCCTCCTCGCGGAGGACGGCACGAAGGTACCAGGACGGACGAGCGTGGCGTCCTGGCCGACCTTCCGCCGCCACTTCGAGCCGATGCTCGGGACGGAGGGGCTCGCCAAGCTGCTGATGCGGGTCAGGGACCGCTTCAGCCAGCGGCACTGATGGGCGTCTCATGACGGGTTGGCGTGCCCTGTTCGGGCCCCGCAGCGATTCGCGGTCGTGAACCGGCGAGCGGGGCTTGCGGGATAGTGGGGCCCCGGGAGGCCATGTGGCAGATGCCCCGCGAGGGGCGGCAGGGCCGCTCGTCGTGGGCTCGTGCGCGCCACACGCGAGGGGTCTGGCACCCGCCGACTCGAGGGCAAGCGGCACGTGCACCGCTTTGTGACGCCCCGTGTCGGCAGGCTCGATACGCAGTGTTCCGCCCGTGACCCAAATCGCAGGCCATCGCCGTTCGGTCTGTGCGGCGACGATGACGTGGTCTTGTCCAGCGGTAGGACGTTGGCGGCAGCATCTTTCCGTTGCGTCGGTCGACGCCCAGCCTCCCTACTCTGCGGCAGCGCGTTGGCGAGCGGACTCGAGAAAACGCTGGTCAGGGGGCAAAAGTAACCCGCGCCGCTCGCACGCCTCGAGGGTTTGGAGAACCGTCGACCAACGCATTCCCGACTCGGGCATCTCCGCCAATCGCCACTGCGAAACCCAAACGTCGCGCTGCCACTCGGCATTGCTGGGGTCCGCCTCGGCGAGGCGGCTTCGGAGGTCCAGGCTCCGCTGGTAGTTCGC
>CAZHDI010000228.1:0-1006 GCA_964531285.1 uncultured Alphaproteobacteria bacterium
GCGCTATTGGCCTGGATCATATCCCACTGGCGCACGATGACCTCGGCCTGTTTGATCGAGGCGGCATCGACCAGCGTGCCCTTGTAGGTCGCGGCGCCGGTGCCGGCGGCATGGGCCTCCCGCATGGCTGCCAGGATCGCCTGGGCCTTTTCGACCTCATCGGCCGGCGGCGTATAGATCTCGTTGCACAAGGGTACCTGGCTCGGGTGGATCGCCCATTTGCCCTCGCAGCCCATGACGGCGGTCCGCATGGCCTGGTTTCGGAACCCGTCCGGATCTGAATAATCTCCGAACGGACCGTCGATCGGTGTGACGCCGTGGGCGCGGGCGGCGGCGACCATCCGCATCAAGGGGTAATGCCACATATCACCCCAGTGATATTCGCGGTTGCCGGCCTCGTCCTTGTCGGTCGCGACCACATAATCGGCATTGGACCCGCCGATATTGGTGGTGCGCATATAGGTGGAGGCGGCGTAGTCGGCAGCGCCGAAATGCAGACTTTCCAGCCGGTGCGAGGCGGCGCAGATCTCGTTGACATTCTCGATGCCGAGCGCGCTTTCCAGAACGGCTTCAAGTCCGACGCGCTTTTTGCGCCCGACGGCGGCCTCGACCTGACTGACCAGCATATCGACCGCATAGATGTCGGAACCGACGCCGACTTTCGGCACCATCAGGCAGTCCAGCCGTTCGCCGCCCTGTTCCATCACGTCGATAATGTCGCGATAGGCGTAATGGGTGTTCAGGCCGTTGATGCGGATCGAGACGATCTTGGTGCCGAAATCGACCGTGTTTAGGGCCTCGATGATGTTCTTGCGGGCCTGCTCCTTATCGCTCGGCGCGACCGCGTCCTCCAGATCCATGCAGATGCAGTCCGCCGGACCCTTGGCGGCTTTCTCGATGAAGTCGGTGCGCGACCCCGGCAGGAACAGCTTGGACCGGTACAGACGAATGGCGCGGCGTTCCGGATTGAGAAAGCTCATGGACGGTCTCCTCGGTGTCAGTCGGA